>NZ_JBMPPJ010000003.1:0-418946 GCF_049339865.1 Undibacterium sp. TC9W
GCTCACGGGAGAATGCATTCAAATCAGCTTCGGTCTTGATGTCTTTCGCCAGCTCTTTGGCCAGCGCCTGCAGTTTGCTTCTTTCCATTGCGTTTGTCGTCATTTTGGCAATTCCTCATTATAGGAGCTTCATCTGCCAGAATTACTTACACACTTTTATTTACAGGCTCTCTCTGCATCCATTTAAAACGCGAATACTTAGCGCCACCTGTTAAAAAATAAGAATCTGAAAAACTAGCAAAGCCACGTCCTGCCTGGCTTGCAAGGCAGTTTCGCGCTGCTAAAATTACGCGACTATTCGACCAGAGTGAAGACTTTTATCATATCCAGCATCAATCACACGATTATGTCTGGAGTTTTTTATGTCTTTATCTTCTCAATCTTCACCACCTTTGTCTGCAGCACCAGCAGCCGCTGGTGGCAGTGTTTTTCTGAAATTGCTGCCTCTGACACTGGCCGTTTTTATCGGCTTTCTGACCATGGGTATGCAGCTGCCCGTATTGCCCTTATACCTGCATAACAGTCTGGGAATGAGTACCCTGGTCGTAGGCCTGGTCATCGGTGCATAATTTACCGTTGCCCTGCTGTCACGCGCCTGGGCTGGCAATTTTGCCGATATGCGTGGTACCAAACGGGCATTACTCACGGGCGCCGTGATTATTGCCAGCTCAGGTCTGGTGTATCTGGCATCGCTGCCTTTTGTTACTACACCAGTGGTATCGGTATGGATATTGTTGGTTGGCCGTATCTTGCTGGCCATAGGTGAGAGCCTGATTGTTACCGGAGCCCTGGGCTGGGGCATAGGCCTGGTCGGGCCGCAAAATGCAGGTAAGGTTATGGCCTGGGTAGGTATCGCCATCTACGGAGCATTTGCCTTCGGTGCACCGGCTGGTGTGGCCATCCATGCGCAATGGGGATTTGCCGGCATAGGTATTGCGACTATCTGCATGCCGGTAGTGGCGTTGCTGGTAGCTTTATACATACCTGCCATCGCACCGACAGCTACTACCCGCATGCCTTTTTACAAGGTATTGAGTACCGTCATGATACCTGGCCTGGGCTTGGCTCTGGCCAGTATAGGTTTTGGTGTGATCACGGCTTTTTCTGCCTTGTTGTTTGCAGCAAAAAACTGGGGTAATTCTTCGCTCGCATTTACCTTCTTTGGCGTAGCTTTCATTGGGGCCAGGATATTATTTGGTCATTTGCCAGACAAGGTCGGTGGAGCCCGGGTAGCACTCGTCAATGTGGTAATAGAAGCTGCAGGCCTACTGTTGATCTGGTGGGCTGATACTGCCAGCTTGGCTTATATAGGTGTTGCCCTGACGGGCTTTGGCTATTCACTGGCCTTCCCCGGTTTCGGTGTAGAAGCTGCGCGCCGTGCACCACCGCAAAGCCGCAGCGTCGCCATGGGTGCCTATGTCGCTTTTCTCGATATGTCGCTGGGCATAGTCAGTCCACTGGCAGGTTTTATCGCCGGGCATTGGGGAGTTGATGCTGTTTTTCTGGCAGCCAGCGTGGCAGTTGCTTTGTCTTTACTGGTGGCTGTGCGTTTGCTGGGAAAAGCAACTGCAAGTGTATAAGGTATTTAAATTTTGTAGGGTGCACCATTTGCACCCCACAAAATAGGTACTACATCAATTGATCAGGTTTTCATGAAGCCTGATCAATTTCCTTTTTGCTTTTGACGCTACTCAGGTAAACACAAAACATATCTGCCATGGCATGCGCATAGTCATCTATCCTGTCAGTTGGATAGTCATTTGCCGACACATGTTCACCGGCACTGCTGAGCGTAATGGAAATCAGTTCTTCAACGATGGAACGTGTTGCTGCTGTTGCCGTGGGCAGCAATTCCTCAATAAATACCTGCACGGTCTGATCCCAGTATTGCCATGCTTCCTGCGCTTCAGGATCATCGTTATACTGCGGGGCGATATCGGTCAGGGCACTGCGCATCTGGGCTTCTTCACATTCTGAACGAATGAAAGCATGGACAAGGCTACGTAAGCGCTCCAGCGGTGCCTGCTGGGTATCCTGCAATATCTCGCGCAACATGCCGCCAGTCAGCCGCCATTCATCACTTTGCAGACGGAACAGGATGGCCGCCTTGTTGGGAAAATACTGATACACAGAACCCACGCTAACGCCCGCTCTTTCGGCCACCCGCGCCGTAGTAAATTTTTGTGCGCCTTCACGCTGCAAAACCTGGAGAGCAGCTTCCAATATGGTGGCAACCAGGTCAGCAGAGCGGCTTTACTTAGGCCGCTTTCTTGAAGAAATAAAAGGGGTTTGAGGTTTACTCATGAGTATAAGAAAGGAGATCCAAATCAATACTTGAGATGATACGCGCTATATCTTTCCGCCATGAAAAAAGCTCCTGAGATCAGGAGCTTTTTCTTTACAGCGACAGGACAGAAAACGATCAGGTCGCCAGTGTCATCAAACTTGCATTACCACCGGCAGCCGTGGTATTCACACACAGTGCCCGTTCAGCCAGTAAACGCCACAAAGGTATTTCTGCATGGTCCTGAGTTTCGACAACGGAGACAATAGCGTCATCCAGATCCGCAAACAAGAGCTTGTAATGCGACAGCAAGCCACCTTCCACCAGGGCGAGCTGTGCACCACATTGTTCTGCCTCGGCAGTAATGATGAGTTTGCTGACTTCGGCTGGCAAACCGGCAGGCAGGATAGCCATGGTTTGTGCAGGCAGTACCGGCAGGTTGCCAGTGGCCAGCGTTGCCGCCAGTTGGTTGATGATGCAGTTGACTGTCGTTGCTGCGCAAAATATACGGCCACGCGGCGCAAACGACAGGGTATTGCGTTCGCCCGTCGGGCCAGGCAAGACCTGGGTCACTTTGTATGGGCTGTTGTGGGCATAATGTTCACCCAGTTCGGCAATTTTTTGATGCCCCTGTTTTTGTGCCCAGACCAGTAAGGCTTCCAGTGCTGGTGGTGACTGGCGTTCATATACGGTATGTCCGCCCAGGCCAGTGACAGGCGTGCGTTGCAGGCGTTTCAGATAAAGCGGGCCGCCAGCTTTGGGGCCGGTACCGGATTTGCCTTCGCCACCAAAGGGTTGTACACCCACTACCGCACCAACGATATTGCGGTTCACATAGATATTACCGACATGGGCGCGGGAGATGATGAAATCGATGGTTTCATCAATGCGGGTATGGATGCCCAGGGTCAGGCCAAAACCGGTGCCATTGATCTGGTCTATCAATGCTGGCAAGTCATTGCGCTTGTAACGCAAGACATGCAGTACAGGGCCAAATACTTCTTTTTTCAGGTCGTCCAGGTTAGCGATTTCTATGACTGTAGGCGCAACAAAGGTACCGGCGCGGCAGTTGGCTGCCAGATCCAGCGTATAGAAGGACCTGGCCTTGCCACGCATGCCATTGATATGGCTCATCAGATTGTTTTGCGCTTCGGCATCAATGACAGGGCCGATGTCGATAGCCAGGCGGTCTGGTTGGCCTATGCGTAATTCCTGCATGGCACCGTGCAGCATTTCTATGGTCTTGTCGGCGATATCTTCTTGCAGGCATAGCACGCGCAGGGCTGAACAGCGCTGGCCCGCACTGTCAAAAGCAGAGGACAAGACATCATTGACGACTTGCTCAGGCAATGCACTGCTATCGACGATCATGGCATTCTGGCCACCGGTTTCTGCAATCAGCGGTATATCGATGCCCTCTGCTACCGCACGTTTTGCCAGCGTGCGGTTGATGATTTGCGCAACTTCAGTCGAGCCAGTAAAAATCACACCCTTGACGCGGTGATCTGCCACCAACTGCGCACCAACGACTTCACCCGTGCCTGGCAAGAATTGCAGGGCACCACGGGGCACACCAGCTTCATGCATCAGTTGTATGGCGCGATAAGCGATCAGTGGCGTTTGTTCTGCCGGTTTGGCCAGCACGACGTTACCAGCAGCCAGCGCGGCACTGACTTCACCAATGAAGATGGCCAGCGGGAAATTCCATGGGCTGATACAGACCACCGGCCCTAAAGCCTGGGTATTTGCCTGGCTCTCTACCTGAGCGGCGTAATAGCGCAAAAAGTCTACTGCTTCGCGAACTTCTGCCAGTGCATTTGGCAGTGATTTGCCAGCTTCACGTATTGCCAACGCCATGAAATCCAGGGTTTGCGCTTCCAGTAAATCAGCGGCTTTCTTCAGAACAGCAGCGCGTTCTACCGGCGCTGTGGTTTGCCAGTCCATCGCATATTGTTCTGCCGCGTGCAGGGCAGTTTGCACATCCTGGGCATCGGCTTCGATGACTTCACCAACGACATCCAACTGGTTTGCCGGGTTATTCACAGGGCGCGCCTGAGTAGCAGATACCTGGCCATGCAGGATGGGTGCGGCTATGAGAGACTGCTGGCTGCTTTCGGCAAAGTGAGCACTGATTTTTTGCAATTCCAGTTCATTCGAAAAATCCAGGCCAGCAGAATTTTTTCTTTCCTTGCCAAACAAATCCTTGGGCAAGGCAATGGCTGCATGCGGTGCACCACCGAGCTCACGCGAGACGGCTATCGGGTCGGCCAGCATGGATTCTATCGATACGCTCTCATCAACGATCTGGTTGACGAAGGAGGAGTTCGCGCCATTTTCCAGCAGGCGGCGTACCAGGTAAGCCAGCAAGGTCTGGTGTGAGCCTACCGGGGCATAGATACGGCAAGGTTTGTCCAGCTTGTCTTTACCTACCACCTGGTCATACAGGGTCTCGCCCATGCCATGCAGGCACTGGAATTCATAATCAGTAATACCGGCTTTTTGTGCCCAGGTATAAATGGTCGATAAGGTCAGAGCATTGTGGGTGGCAAACTGTGGATAAATCACATCAGTCGCAGCCAGCAGTTTTTGCGCACAGGTCAGGTAAGACAAATCGGTATACACCTTGCGGGTATATACCGGGAAACCACTCATGCCATCGACTTGCGAGCGCTTGATTTCTGCATCCCAGTAAGCACCCTTGACCAGGCGTATCATGAACTTGCTGCCGCTACGGCGCGCCAGATCGACTAGGTAGTCAATCACAAACGGGCAGCGTTTTTGATAGCCTTGCACGACGAAACCTATGCCTTCAAAACCTTTGAGGTCGACATCAAAGGCCAGCGCTTCCATCAGGTCTAGCGACAATTCCAGCCTGTCGGTTTCTTCCGCATCAATGTTCAGGCCGATATTGTATTGCTTGGCCAGCAACAGCAATTTTTTCAGCAATGGCAGCAATTCATTCATCGTGCGTTCGCGCTGGGCACGGGAATAACGCGGGTGCAGGGCAGACAGTTTGACGGAAATGCCAGGGCCATTCTTGATGCCACGGCCATTCGAGGCCTTGCCTATCGCATGAATAGCCGTTTCATAGGCCTTGTAATAGAAGGCCGCATCCTTGGCAGTCAGCGCAGCTTCACCCAGCATGTCATAAGAATAGCGGTAGCCGCGTTTTTCATTGTCCTGGCTGTTTTTCAGGGCTTCTTCTATGGTCTGGCCAGTGACAAACTGGTTGCCCAGCATGCGCATGGCCATATCGACGCCTTTGCGTATCAAAGGCTCACCACCCTTGGCGATCAGGCGAGTCAGGGCAGACCCCAGGCTTTGCTCGCTATTCGTGCTGACCAGCTTGCCAGTTACCAGCAAGCCCCAGGTCGCGGCATTCACAAACAGTGAGGGTGATTCACCCAGGTGCTTGCGCCAGTCACCTTTACTGATCTTGTCGGCAATCAGGCGGTCGGCAGTTTGATGATCGGGGATGCGTAATAGCGCCTCGGCCAGACACATCAGGGCCACACCTTCTTCTGACGACAGTGAAAATTCATGCATCAGGGCATCAACACCAGAAGCACGGGTGCGTTGCTGGCGCACATTGCTGACCAGGCGGTGTGCCAGTTCTGCAACACTCTTTTGCTGGTCCTCATGGGCATTTACATTGTCGAGCAGCCATTGCACCGCATCTGGCTCGGATCGGCGGTATGCTTCGGTAATGGCAGTTCTGAGAGGACTGGCAGGGGGAAGTAGCTCTGCTTGCAGGGCAGAAAAAGGCTGGTTATTGGCTGGCACGGTTATCGCAATCATATAAAAATAATCAAAACAAATATGATTTCATTGTATAGATGCTCTTCGATGATTAATTCTGGAAATCAGAACATATATCGAAATTTTCTTTTTTGTGAGAAAATTATGCCGAATATTATTAATCACCACACTGACGATTTTTGACTTCTTATGCTCGACAAAATCAGTAAAAGAATTCTGGCCGAATTGCAAAACGATGGCCGTATCAGTAATGTAGAATTGGCAACAAGGGTAAACCTCTCTCCTGCTGCCTGTCTGGAACGCGTGCGCAAGCTGCAAGAGTCCGGCTACATACTGGGATACACAGCCCAGCTCAATCCACATCTGCTCGATGTGGCCCTGCTGGTGTTTATAGAAGTTGTGCTCGACCGCACGACCCCAGACGTGTTCGACGCTTTCCGGCGTGGCGTACAAGCCATCCCTGAAGTGCTGGAATGCCATATGGTAGCCGGTGGTTTTGACTACCTCGTCAAGGCACGTGTCAAAGACATGAATGCCTACCGCGACTTTTTGGGTAAATCCCTGCTGCAATTAAACGGTGTGCGTGAAACGCATACCTATGCAGTGATGGAAGAAGTTAAAAATACCAGTTGCCTGCCGATTAAATAGGCATTTGATTACTGGCGTTTTTCAGGCACTTTGGGATTTATCCAGAGCCTGGCATTCATGCCGCATTTCTCAAGGATGCGGCATGTTTTCATTTGCGCGCCTGATTCATTATCAATGCTTGCCCGACAGCGCCAGTTTGATACCAAAAGAAACAAACATCAAACCAATGAAGCGGTTCAGCCACAGCGTGACAGCCTGATTGACACGCATGCGCTGTCTGGCAAATGCAGTCGAGATAGCGAGGAAATGGCACCACAGCATGCCATTGAAATTAAAGATGCAACCCAGCACGATCAAGGCTAGTGGCTTGTTGCTGGCATCAGTAGCGATAAATTGCGGCACGAAAGCCAGAAAGAAAATCGCCACTTTCGGGTTCAGGATATTCGTCAAAAAACCTTGCATGAAAATCTTGCGGTGGCTGAGTACTGGCAGGCTGGCTTTGGCCTCGGTATCCGCGTCGGCAGATTTTGCCTTGCTAAACAGCATGGATGCACCTATATACAATAGATAAGCCGCACCAGCCAGTTTAACGATAGTGAAGGCTGTGGCAGAAGTCGCCAGCAAAGCCGACAAACCCAGTGCCGCCGCCATGATATGTACCAGCGTACCCGCACCTATGCCCAGCGCTGCCGCCGAACCCGCACGCCAGCCCTGCGTCGCGCTGCGTGTCATGATGAGGATGGAATCGGGGCCGGGGGCGATATTGAGCAAGATACCGGCAATGATGAACTGGACGAGGTCTTGTGTGCCTAACATGGATACTCCTGAGTGGGATGGGGCGGACAAGGGCTTTATTATAATCTGCGCAGAAGTGGGCCGTGTTTTACTGGTAAAACCATTGCCAGGACTGTTGCTTGTTTTCGGTGGGTGCCCCGTGCGCACCCAACTGGTGGAACTGGAATTGATCATATTTTTAAAAGACAGCAATGATGAAAAAACAACTTGATTACGACTGGGTTTGCCATGCATGTACCGCAGAAAACGGCAAATCTTTAACGCGGTGCCAGGCTTGTGGCTGTGCTGCTTTTGCCAGTGTGAGCGAGATGGAAGTGCATGCAAAAGGCCAGCGTAAAATTGATTTGCAGATATCGCGTGAACTGGCGATGACCGTGTTGTTTTGGTCTTTTATAGGCGGCATAGTGTTTTTCTTCAAATTGGCGGCATAAATTTGAAATGGGTGTTTTGAGCTCCGGCAATAAGCTTTCATCCAAAATGTTGCATAATGACGCTTTTGGTGTGCATTTTCGTTCAAATAACGAAAAATAAGCGTTTTCACCGGGGCCGGTGAAGCCTGACCGCCAATTTGTTCAATTTCTCAGCATTTCATGTCTAACTCTGCGCAAACAGCAACAACTCCCGACTTATCCACAGTGCAAACCCTGGCAGAATTATTTGCCTGGCGGGTAGCACAAACTCCTGATGCCGAAGCCTATCGGCAATTCGATGATGCACAGGGCCTGTGGATATCTTATTCATGGCAACAAACGAAAGAGCGGGTACAGGGTTTTATCAAGGCCTTATCACCGCTGGCGCTTGAGCACGGTTCCCGCATTGCCATCCTGTTGCCAAATGGCTTGTATGCAGTTTGCATGGACCAGGCCGTGCAGGCTTGTGGCTTTGTACCTGTGCCCATGCATGCACTGGATAACCCGGCCAGTATTGCCTATATCCTTAGTGATAGCGATGCTGCATTTTTAATCGCGGCAAGCGACAGGCAATGGAAAGATATTGCCAGTGCAGGTCTGGACTTGCCAGCCCTGCGCCAGGTGGTTGTGCTGGAAAAAGAGCTGGATGCTGCAGCCTTGCCAGCCAATGTCCCGGTCGTACAAATCGACGAATGGCTGGCCACCGCAGCACATCTGCAAGCCGCGGCAAAAGGCCCGGTAGCCGATGACCTGGCAGCCCTGGTCTATACCTCGGGCACAACAGGCAAACCCAAGGGCGTCATGCTGACGCACACGAATGTGGTGTCCAACGTCAAGGCAGTTGTCCACAGGGTCTCGCCAGTTATTAGCGATGTGTTTCTATCCTTCCTGCCCTTGTCGCATACCTTTGAACGTACAGCCGGTTATTACCTGCCGATTGCGGCAGGTGCCTGCGTTGCCTTCTCGCGCTCGGTCAAGCAATTGCCACAAGATTTGCTGGAAGTACGGCCGACGATCCTGATTTCCGTCCCGCGTATTTATGAGCGTGTATATGGCGTGATCCAGACCAAACTGTCGGCCTCCAAACTGCAGGCAAATTTGTTCAATCTGGCGATTTCCACTGGCTGGCGCCGCTTCAGCCGTGAGCAGGGTTTGCTCAAGGGTGATGGCATGACAGCCTTGTTCGACAGCCTGCGCTGGCTGGTGCTGGAACCTTTGATTGCCAGCAAACTCAAGAACCAGTTTGGTGGCCGCTTGCGGGTGGCGGTCAGTGGTGGTGCGGCACTGTCGCAGGCAATTTCACAATGCTTCCTGGGCCTTGGTATCCCTATCGTGCAGGGTTATGGCATGACCGAGACTGCGCCCGTAGTCGCCTTCAATGCACCCGATGATAATGACCCTGCTACCGTAGGCCGGGCTGTGGAAAAAGTAGAAGTGCGCATAGGTGAAAATGCAGAATTGCAGGTGCGTGGCCCGAATGTCATGCGCGGCTACTGGAAGCGCGAAGAAGATACTGCCAAGACCTTTATCGATGGCTGGCTGCGTACTGGTGACCAGGCTTCGATTGTTGATGGCCGTGTGCGCATTCTTGGTCGCGTCAAGGAAATCATCGTCACCTCTACTGGTGAAAAAATCGCCCCGGTTGATCTGGAACTGGCGATCATGAATGATGCCGTGTTTGAGCAAGCCTATGCATTTGGCGAAAATGCCCCCTTCATCGCCTGCGCCGTCGTGCTGAGCCGTGCTTACTGGCTGGAGTTGTCCACTTCGTTGGGCCTTAATCCTGAGGATGCTGCCAGCCTGAAATCACCACAGGCACAAAAAGCAGTGGTGCAACGTATCAAGGCGCTGACCAAAGGTTTTCCCTACTATGCACAACCACGCGCCGCGATTTTGACGCTGGAACCATGGACTGTGGAAAACACCCTGATCACACCTACCCTGAAGCTCAAGCGCAATAATTTGCTCGCGCATTTTGCTGCGGATATCGAGGCTGTGTATAAGCGTTGATTTATGCACAGGACTGATGCTGCACTTCTGCAGCATCAGTTGAAAAGAACTTAGCCAAACGGAATGAAATCTATACCATTCTGTATCTTGGCAACCACCTGTACCTGGTTCTCGGTACTCTCGCTAAAACTGGCGAGTATGTCGGCTCTTGTCATGCCCTTGCTGACCTGCCCATTCCAGTAATCAAAGCCTGCCTGGTCTGGCGTCCGGTGCAGAACATTACTGTACAGGGCCGTCAGGAAGGCATTGTCAGAGATATTCGCCCCATACAATTGCTTGAACTCGGCGGAAATGACGAAGCTTGCAGCAACCTGGTTCAGTGTTGATCCCTTGTCCATCTGCCCTATCCAGTAACCCAGGCCTGGCAGATCCGGTGTGCGGTTGAAGGCTGCCTGGTAAATGCGGTAAGCCACTCCAGCGGTGTTATTGATATCCAGCGCGACCGACATATCGGCAAACTGCAGGCGCTCTACCTGGTTCACCGTATCGGTACCCTCAGCCCCGGTTTTATCCTGCACAGTAAAATTGGCACCCGCTGCAGTGATGTTAAAGTCAGCCCGCTTGCCCGCATAAATCGCAGTATCCATGCCTGCGCCACCATTGATGATGTCATTTCCGGCCAGGCCGTTGAAACTGTCGTTACCAGCCGTTCCATTCAAAGTGTCATTGCCCGCTGTGCCAACAATACCACCGGCGATCACCTTTGCTACCGTGGTGAACGAATAGCTGCTGGTACCAATGAAATTATTACCCGCCATGTCCTTGATTGCGCCAGAAGGTATCGACAGCTTGTAAGTGCTGCCATTGCTCAGGTCATTGGTTGGGTTGATGGTAACCGTATTGCCGCTGATCGTGACATTGCTGCTTTGTGCGATGTTGTAGTTGGCTACCACACTGCCATCGGCATTCATGAGGCTGATGGTACCACTGCCAGCGGTGACAGTCTCACTGAAGGTCAGCACGATATCGCTATTGGTGGCGACGCTGGTCGCCAGCGTGGCCGGGCTGAAGCTGATGACCGAAGGCGGTGTGGTATCGCCAAAGAAACTCAGCAGGTCCAGCACGTCCTTGCCATTGTTGAAGACCAAACGCTCCATGTTCAGCAGCGTCGCATGCAATTCGCCACTCGCACCAGAGAGAGTATCGACATGCACAGAACCATCTGCCGCCAGCGTGATCTTGTATTCTGAACGCAGCGAAGTACCCAGATTGAGTGTGTCTATGCCACCCTTGCCATCGAGCGTAAACGTCGATGGATTAATGACGGTCCAGGTATTATTGCCGTCGTCGCCTACTATGGTTGCCATGATGCACTCCTCAAATTCTTGGTTCAGGCCGCAGCCTGCGTATGTACTATGCCTTGCTGGTCTATTGCCAGAAAACGCAATCCGGTTTGCTGCAGATACGCCAGCGCATCAGCTTCCTTGAGCATGCCTATCGTCGTGCAACTGCCAGCCAGTGCAGTCAAAGGGGCCAGCACGCTGATGCTACGCCAGTGACTGACCGGCATGCCCGTGCGCGGGTTCAGGATATGGCAATAACGCTGTCCGCCTGCTTCAAAATATCTTTCATAATCCCCACTGGTGGCCAGCGCCCCTGAGGTCAGCGGTATGCTGGCCGCGATCTTGTCTTGCTGGCGCGGGTCTTGTATCCCCATGACCCATGCCTGGCCATCTGGCTTGGGGCCCAGCACCCGTATATCACCACCAAGGTTCACATAGCCATGTGTGACGCCTGCGGCCTCGAGCACTGCCGCTGCCCGGTCTGCCGCATACTCTTTACCAAAGCCACCAAAATCGATTTCCATGCCTGCCTGTGGCAGTCTGAGCTTGTTACTGGTTCTTTCCACCTTTGCCCAGCCTATGCGCTGGCACAAGGCCTGTAATTCATCTGCTGCCGGCACCCGCTGGCTCTTGAAATCCCAGGCCTGGCGCAAGATGCCTGCCGTGATATCGAACAAACCGTCACTGGCCTGGTACAGGGCCTGGGCATAATCAAACAGGGCCACAGTTTCTTCATCGCAGACCACGGCATCACTACCCGCCTGGGCATTAATGCGCGAGACGATGCTGTCTGGTCTGTAACGCGAATACTTGACTTCTATCCTGCGCACTTCGGCAATCGCTTCCTGTGCTTTGGCAAACATAGTCTGTTCATCGGTATCCGCGATAACGACTTCACAGGTGCTGGCCATGGCCTTGAAAGGGATACGGTAAATCTGCATAAAACCAAATTCATTCACTAAAACTGGCGCGACAAACCAAGCTGTATGGTCTTGGCATCAAACGGCAATAGCCCCGGGCTGCCACTGCCAAACAAACGGTAAGAAGCACGTTGCTGGTATTGCTCAAATTTCACATCGACCTGCCAGTCTTCATCGATCTGCTTGGCCAACTTGATACCGACAGTGCGTGCGCCATAAGCTGAGACCCTCTGGTCCTCAGAATAATTCTGTGCGCCATCTGGCGGGTTAGGGGCAAATGGATAAATGTCAGGCTGCGCATCAACATAAAAACTGGCTGCGCTCTGGCTGTAAAAACGCACGAGCGGCGTCACGCTCCAGCCCTTGCCAAAAGGCTGGGTATATTCCAGATTGAAGGTATGCGACCTGATCTTCCAGCTATCGCCAAAATAACGGTAGCTGACACGTGCACTACCGCCCGTGCCATCGAAATGATGGTTCCAGCGGGTGAGCAGTGTATAGCTGTTGCGCTCATCCGGGCGCTTGTCAAAAGCCTTGTAAGGGTCAGACAGATAGCCCTTGGCATGCGCCATGCTGAAATTGACCTGCACAATATCATTCATGCTCATGACCTGGGTCAGGCCCAGCAGGGCATCAGTCACCTGCTTGTTTTGAGCTTTGACCCTGCCGGTGGAGGCGCTGACGGTGTCATTGGCAAAACCCAGGCCCGCAGTCCAGGTGGTATTTTTATCTTCACTGAACTGGCTGCCCTGCAGTGACATGCCACGCGAAATATAATCGGATTCGCTTGATGCACTGGCACCCAGGGTCAGGGTATGGTGCGCGAAATAGCGGGTGACTTCAGCATCCAGTGCACGGCGAAAGTCCCTGAGCTTGACCAGGCCATAGCTATGGAAGGCTGGCGAGGCACCGGAGATACTGTCAGTCACATAAGTCGCGCCGACCGACCATTCATCCGACAAGGGCGCCATGATCTTCAGCGCACTGGCCTGTACCTTGACGCGGTCTTCACCGGGCTGGCTGTCTTTGTAATCAAGTAATTTCAGGCTGATGAGACCCTTGTCCGGTGCCGATTCTGCATGCGCTGCCTGCATCATGGGCAAGGCAAGTGCAGCGGCCAGCAAAGTGCTGGCGAGATTGTCAGGGGTTATGGGCTTGACTGGTTTCATGCTTTTTTCCTGGTCTTAATCATGCTCATATTTATTCATTGATAGGGCTTACGCAAAATTGTCCCAGCAAGGCGTAGCGACGAAGACAGTACTTTAGTACGGCTAGGAGCTACAACGCAGCTGGGGCGGTTTTGCGTAAGCCCTAATTAGTTACAACCACAGCCGCCACCACCAACACCTGCACCGCCAAAGGCAGATTCCTTGCTCGAGTAAGTATGCTCGGCGAACTTGATTTCCAGCAGGTCGTGGTCAAACGTCATTTCCTTTTTCGCCAGCTTGCCTTTTTCCCAGGGTTGCACAGCCTGTACCAGTTGCATATTGCCGCAGGCGCTGCAGGACAGGACCAGGCCCAGCAAGGCCAGTTTTCCCAGTAATTTCGTGGTTATGAATTGTTTCATCATTTACTCCCCAGGCTGCTGATGATCGCCTGTTCAATTTTTGCCTTGCTGGCTTCGTTAAATCCTGCGTGCTGCGAAATGATCTTGCCATCCCTGTCTATCAATACACTGCTGGGCATGCCCTTGATTTCATACTGACGCGGCATGATGCCCTTGGGGTCATAGGCTATCTGAAAATTGCCGGGTGTGGATTTCAGGAATTCCTGTGCTTCCTCGGGATTGCTGTCGAGGTTGATCGCCACTACCTGCAAACCCTGTGCGCCGTATTTGCTTTGCATGGCATTCATCCACGGGAAGGATTGCTTGCACGGCCCGCACCAGGATGCCCAAAAATCAAGATAGACCACTTTGCCGCGATAATCAGCCAGTTGCACATTGCCCTTGCCAGCCTGGGCGCTGAATGCCGGCGCGGGTTTGCCGGTTTCCAGCGCAGTTGCAGGCATGCACCAGCTGGCCGTAGCCAGAAAGGCGGTCGTCAGGCATGTTGCCAAAGTCAGATTCGGAGATGTCATGATGATCTTGTCTGTCTTGCGTAGGGTCTAAGCAGCTCTTAGTGGACTGTAACAGTCTTACAGGCATGCTCTTTACATCCATCATAAGCCTTGTCCAGGGCAAATAATTCCCGCTTTGAGTAAAGATAGCGGGTTTTCTGTAAAGAACTGTAACCAGTAAAGCGCAGATATAGTCTGCACTCAAACAAATTGCTTGATAAACACTTAAATGATAAAGATATTGAATTCGTCCATAAAAACAACAAATCTCTAGCCGGTTTTGACCCCTTGTCTTCATAAGGCTAGCATGTCTTTATAAATAAACCACAAAGAAAGTGTATGGCAATGAACCAGCAAACAGATCAGCAATTTGACGATGGCCTGCAAATACGCAAGCAAGTCATGGGCGAGGCCTTTGTCGAAAAGGCATTCAGCAATACCGATGCCTTTACTGCACCGCTACAGGAATTTGTCACCCGCAATGCCTGGGGCACGGTCTGGTGCCGCGATGGCCTGGAATTAAAAACCCGCAGCCTGATCACACTGTCGATGCTGACCGCCCTGGGACGTGCGCACGAGATAAAGGGCCATGTACGTGGTGCTGTCAATAACGGCGCAAGCATGAAAGAAATACAAGAAGTACTATTACATGCCAGTGTGTATTGCGGCATGCCGCTGGCCATCGACGCCTACCGTTCTGCCCATGAAGTCTTGCTGGAGATGGGAAAAGTAGACGCACACCAGCCGGATCACGTATAGCCACCTGATATTCCTGAGGAAGCAGATATGACAGAAAAAAGAAAAGCCATCGCACTCACTGAGGACGGGGTGACGCGTCCGTTTGCGGTAGACGATGTACCCTGGGATGAATATTCCCACGGCCACAGTTTTGGTTCGCGTTACCGCCAGCTAGGCCAATATGGCGGCTGCCAGCATGTAGGCGTCAGCCTGGAAGAACTGTCACCCGGCAAACTTGCCTGCCCCAACCATTATCATTATCTGGAAGAAGAACAAATGATGATGCTCGACGGCAGCCTGACCCTGCGCATGGGTGAACAGACCTACATCATGAAAGCTGGTGACTACATGGTATTCCCGGCCGGGCAAAAGGTCGGTCACAGCCTGTTCAATCATACCGATGCGGTATGCCGCTACCTGGTCATAGGCGAACGCAATCCGCATGATGTGATTGTTTATCCCGACAGCAACCGCATCAGTGTAGTGCTGGCTGGCGAAGGCTATGACAAGGCAGCCACGCTGGAATACTGGGAACGCGAGAAGGATTAATCGCAGGCAGGCATGCACTTAAACGCCTTAAGCACCCTTAAGTACACTTAAGCTCCTTAATTCCTCATTTGGTGTCATGGCAGTGGCAGTCTGGCAAGAATTGCCGGATACTCCTGTCATTGCATCAGCTTGATGGAAAGGATGACGATGCGCCGCATGTGGCTTTTTTATACCCTGGCATGGATAGCGTATTCCGTACTGATTGCGCTCGCGATACAGATTGACGGCTTGTCCAAAGGCCAGTTTGATTTGCAACTGGCGATGTATTCAGAGATCAATACCTTGCCTGCAGCCCTGACCCTGGCGTTGATCTGGCCCATGACTGGCCTGATGGAGCGCAAGGGTTTGCGGCCTCTGAGTATCGTGTTTACCCATATCCTGTTGTCACTGGTATTCGGGTTTTTCTGGCACTACGCAGTCAGTGGTTTCATGCAAATGATTGTGCACGTCAAAGAAATCGAAGCAGTCCGGCCCTTGAGTGCCTATATCTGGCCCTTCCTGTACAGCCTCATGATGTATGGCGTGGTCGCAGCGATTTTTCATACCGTGCGTTCCAGCGAGGCGCGCCGCGTACAGGTGCTGGCTGCGACCCAGGCCCAGGGTTTGCTGGTGGTGGCCGAACTGGCCAGCCTGCGCAATAAACTCAATCCACATTTCCTGTTCAATACCCTGCATTCCATCATCGCGCTCATGCGCAAGGATGGCAAGGCGGCTGAGGCCGCATTGTTCCGCTTCTCTGACATGCTGCGCTATGTGCTTGATACCGAGAAAAACGGCACTACCCATGTCGCTCTCGAAGATGAACTCAATTTCGTCCGTGATTACCTGAATCTGGAAGCCCTCCGCCTTGGCCACAGGCTCAATGTCGATTGGCAGCTTGATGAAATGGCGGGTGGCTTTGGTATCCCGCCGCTGACCGTACAGCCACTGGTAGAAAACAGTATCAAGCATGCCTTCAACCCGCGCAGCCAGCCGGGTAATCTGCTCATCAAGACCAGGCTCAAGGCCTTGCATGGCGAGCTGGAAATCACCATCAGGGATGATGGCCCAGGTGCGGAGCTGGCCGATGTCCATGCCTCCAGCGGCATAGGTGTCAAAACCGTAGAGCGCCGCTTGCAGCTTGAATATGGCAAGCGCGCCAGTTTCAGCATAAATACCGCACCCGGACAAGGTTTTGAAATATGCTTGACCATTCCTATCTCCTCGATGTGACGCTTGAGCGTATCAAATCATGAGTAAAATTAAAACCGCCTTCATTGCAGAAGATGAACCCCTGGCCCGCGAAGTCTTACGCGATGCCGTCAGCGACAGGCCAGAACTCAGCCTCATCGGTGAAGCTGCCGATGGCGTCACGGCCCTTGCGCAAATTAATTTGCTGAAACCCGACGTTGTCTTCATGGACATACAAATGCCCGAAATGACGGGTCTTGAAGTCTTGCGCCGTCTCAGCCATTTGCCAGAAATCGTCTTCACGACCGCCTATGATCAGTATGCCGTGACCGCCTTTGAACTGCATGCCGTGGATTACCTGCTCAAGCCCTTTACCCGTGAGCGCTTTGATGCGGCCGTAGATCGCCTGCTGGATGCCCCGCCATCGATGCAAGCCATGGAACATGCCTTGAATCTCGCCGCAGGCCGCGAAACCAGCAGGCTTGAGCGCATACTGGTGCGCGACCGTGGCCATATCTTCCCGGTCAATGTGAATGACATCGCTTACCTGAAGGCCGATGCCAAATACACCGCCATCATTGTCGGTGACCGTACCCACCTGGTCAGGCTGGGCATCACTGAACTCGAAACCCGCCTTGATCCTGCACGCTTCATACGCATACACCGCTCGCTGCTGGTGAACCTGGATTTTGTCGAATCCATGAAAGCCGACGAGCAATCACAATTACGCCTGCATATGCGCGATGGCAGTGTCTTGCTGGCGAATCGCGAGGCTTCCAGGATGTTGCGGGATATGTCGATTTGAGTTTTGTCGCTTTTTCTCCTTCCCCTTCAAGGGGGAAGGCTGGGATGGGGATGGGTTTCTGTTGATTAACAGTATTCATATTTCCTTTATTACGTAGGAGCGGCTTCAGCCGCGAACAATTCGCCGTACCGCATATTCTCTCCTGTATCGACCATTCGCTGCTAAAGCCGCTCCTACAGGCATGGTTCCTCCTAGTCCTGCAGCAGTTCGCGAACCAGGTAAGCAATTCGCGCCATCTGAGCCTGCCTTCGTCGCATACCCCGGCAAGCCTGCCGCAGGGGCGGCAAGATACGGGTATCGCAAGTGGCGATGCAAACTACAGGAGACAAACTGTGAAACACTATTTTCCATCCATTATTTTCGCGGCACTGGCAATGGTCGCAGTGACTGGCATGGCGCAGGCAGCAGAGCTGACGGTAGAAGTGACAGGCCTGAAGAGCGCCAAAGGCAAGGTCATGGTCGCTGTGTATGACAAGTCAGAAAATTTCATGAAGCAGCCTTACAAGGTAGCGGCTGTCGATGCCCAGGCTGACAAGGTCAAACTGTTGATTGCCGGTTTACCGGCTGGCGATTATGCCCTCAGCGTATTCCAGGATGAAAACAGCAATGGCAAGCTTGACAGCAATCCCTTAGGCATGCCGGTCGAGCCTTATGGCTTCAGCAATGATGCGGCAGGCAATTACGGCCCTCCCAGCTTTGCCCAGGCGCTGGTGCAAGTGCCGGATGTCGGCAAGCTCATCAGCATCAAACTGCGCTAAAGGAGGACTTGCCATGGACAGACGTCATTTCTTGCGTGGTGCATTGGCGGCGCTGCCAGCCATCGCATTGCCAGCAGGAGCATATGCAGATGAAACCAGGGATGCCTTTCTGGCGAACCTGCCAGCCCACCAGCGCCTGGCCGCGCTCAAAAACCGGGAATCCGACCTGTCAGGCGGCGCGGCAGTCGTCGAAGGTCGCTGGCCTGCCGGGCTCAACGGCACTTTCTACCGCAATGGCCCGGCGCGCTTTGAGCTCGGTGATGAGCGCTATCGCCACTGGTTTGATGGCGACGGCATGGTACATGCGTGGCAAATGGAGAATGGCCGGGTGCGGCATCAGGCGCATTTCGTGCGTACCAAGAAATTTGTCGAAGAGTCGGCTGCCGGGCAGTTTCTGTATCCTGCCTTTGGTACCGGCTTCAGCCGCAGGCCAGTAGGTAATAATGATACGGTCAACACCGCCAATACCAATGCCGTGCCACATGCAGGCAAGCTGTATGCCTTGTGGGAAGGCGGCTCGGCCACAGAGCTCAATCCGGTCAGCCTGGCGACCGAGGGTATCAAGACCTGGCGCGATGATCTGGCTGCCATGCCATTTTCTGCCCATCCGAGGATTTCACCAGATGGTGTGCTGTGGAATTTTGGCGTCGCACCTGGTGCCAACAAACTGCTGTTATGGCGCATAGATGCCGATGGCAGCCTGGGCAAGTTCGGCATGGTCAATGTGCCGCAATTGCCCATGGTGCATGATTTCGTGTTAACGGCAAAATACATGGTCTTCCTGGTGCCACCGTTTGATTTGCGTAATTCACCGGACCAGAGCTACCTGGGCTCACATGTCTGGAATGGCCAGCGTCCCATGCGTGCGGTGGTCGTGGATCGTGCAGATTTCAGCCTGCGCCGCATTATAGAAATGCCAGCAGGCATGGTCTTTCACTCCGGTAATGGCTGGGACGAAGGTAATACCATACGCCTGGATGCCAGCATGGCAGCAGACGACAGCAGCCTCAGGGGTCTCGGTAGCATCATGCGTGGCGATGCCGGGAAGCTGCAAAATGCTGATACTGTGCTCATCACCCTCGAACTGAACATGGGCACGGCAAGCAGCGAAAAACTGATGAGCGTGACAGAATTTCCCCGTGTATCACCAGTCGATATGGGTTTGCGCAACCGCCAGCTCTTCGTGACCACCGGTGACAAATCGCCAGAATTTGGCATGACAGGCATCGCCAGCATAGATATGGAAACTGGCCGTCATGACAGATACAACTATGGCCAGGACTGGGTAGTTGAAGAACACATACCCGTACCCAAGCAGGGTGGCAAGGGTGTGTGGTTGCTCGGTGTGGCTTACGATGTGAAAAAGTCGCAGACGGCGCTGAGCGTGTTTGACGGTGCGCATTTATCGCAAGGCCCGGTGGCCAGGGCACGCCTGCCCTATGCGGCACCGCTGTGCTTTCATGGTAATTTTCTGGCGGCCTGAGTCTGCCCTTAAGCGGGGGAGGGCAGACTTGCCAGCCCCCGCCCACCTGTTTAGACTGTCATGATGAAACCTATGCCCGCCGACCCGGCCACCCCGGCCAAGCCAGTCAGCACTTCGCCTGGCAAGCAAGGTGCCGATGACCATCCCCTCGCCTTGATAGCCTTTTTCCGTCGCTGGCAGCCGGGTATTTTGCGCGACCTCGTCTATACCTTCATACTGGGTCTGGGTTTTGCCCTGTTCTTCTTTGCCCTGTATGCGTATAACCTGTCGCGTGAACGGTTTTTTGCGCAGCTATGGAATAATCTTGTCATCGCGATGTCGATTTCTTATTCCATCCATATCCTGTTTGCGCTCAGTTCTTTTTTGCTGCGGCCATGGATAGAGAATATACGTGGCTGGAAGTGGGCGGCCTATTACCTCATCGTGCCCAGCTGTGGTGTCTTTGTGGGCTATTTCCTGGCTGTGCTACTCATCAATCCGGCAGCATTGCGCCTGGATTACTTCAAGACCAGCGTTATCCTGAACTTTGGCATTGTGTCTGTGCTGGTTTCCTGCGTACTCGTGTTCGCCTATCTGGTCAGGGAGCGTGAGTTGCGGGACAAGGAAAAAATCGCGACAGAACAGCGTCGCGCGCTGGAGTCAGAGCGCCGTGCGCTCGAGGCGCAGTTACGCATGTTGCAGGCACAGATGGAGCCGCATTTTTTGTATAACACCCTGGCCAATGCGGTAGGCCTGATTCAACCTGATCCGGCGCGTGCCCGTCTCTTGCTGGAACGCCTCATCGATTACCTGCGCGCCACCTTGTCGGCCAGCCGTGACAGCGACACCCTGCTGCAAGGCGAGATTGATACGATCAGCGCTTATCTGGAATTGATGAAGTTGCGCATGGGTGAACGCTTGCGCTATCGCATAGAAATGTCAGACCAAGCTGCCAGCCTGTCCATCCCGCCCATGCTCTTGCAGCCTGTCGTCGAAAATGCCATCAGCCATGGCCTGGAACCCAAGATAGAAGGCGGCGAAATCCTGTTGAAAGCGTACGTAGAGAAAGATCATCTGCATGTCACGATCAGTGATACCGGCGTGGGTTTCCAGACAGTTGCCAGCAGCAAGCCAGGTGGCGGGGTAGGCTTGGCTAACTTGCGTGAACGCATAGCAGCACTGTATGGCAAGCAAGGCAGTCTGAGTATTACGGAAAATGCCGCAGGCGGCGTCAGTGTGAGCCTGCATCTGCCCTTGCCAGCCCCAACGCACACCTGAATTGACGCGAATACAAAACATGCCTACCGCACTCATAGCAGACGACGAAATCACCCTCGTCAATTTTTTGAAAGCAGAGCTGGCAGTGCTCTGGCCTGAGCTGAAGATTATCGCCGAGGCCTACAACGGTGCAGATGCCTTGCGCCTGATCAACGAACTCTCGCCTTCCATCGCCTTTCTGGATATCCGCATGCCAGGCATGAACGGGCTGGAACTGGCAAGCCAATTGCAAGCTGCAAAGGTGGCACCGCTGGTGGTTTTTGTGACCGCTTACCACCAGTATGCGGTAGATGCCTTCGAGCGCGAGGCTGTCGATTATCTGCTCAAGCCACCAACCAGGGAGAGGCTGGGCCGTTGTGTAGAAAAACTCAAGCGCCAGCTAGCTGCGGCAGACGCAGACGGTGCAGTACCTGCCGCAGATGTACTTGCCAGGCTGATGTCCGCCATGACATCCATGACAGTGACAAAACCGGCCGCCACACCGGGCCGCCTGGACTGGATACGCGCCGCACATGGCAATGACATCCGGTTGATTTCTATCGATGAAGTGATTTATATTGAGGCGAATGACAAATACGTATCGGTCTTCACCGCCACACATGAGTCACTGATACGCATGCCGCTCAGAGAATTGCTGGATGGCCTCGATGCCAGCCGCTTTTGGCAAATACATCGCGGCACGATAGTCGCAGTCAAACACATAGCAGGCACCACGCGTGACTTTCGAGGCCGCACCCTGCTCAAACTCAAAGAGCGGCCAGACGAACTATTGGTCAGCCGTGCTTATCTGCACTTGTTCAAGCAAATGTAGGCAGCTTCCTGATCTCAAACAGCGCTCCCAAACCTGTCCCTGAAAAACCCCGGTGTTGTCCCCAGATGCTTCATGAAACTGCGGTGCAGGGTATCCAGACTGTTATAACCTGAATGCTCGGCTACCGCTCGCCAGCGGCCAGCTGGTCGTGATGAGCAAATTCTTGGCAAACTCCAGCCGGGCAGCATCCACAAAACGGGCCGGCGTGCTGCCGGTTTCCTGCTGGAAGATACGCGAGAAATTGCGTTCACTCATGTGTACCCTGGCCGCCAGCGCCGGAGTTCGCAAGTCACCAGCAGGCTGGGCCATGATCTCATTGAGTAATTGCTGCAGGCGCGGGTTGCTCTGGCTTTGTGAGGAGACCTGGCTTTGCAGGGTATGGCTGTACTGCGATTGTCCACCGGCACGGCGCATGTACAGCACCAGCTCACGTGCGACTGCCAGGCTCAGTGCCGGGCCACCGTCAGCTTCCAGCAGCGACAGGCACAGGTCTATGCCAGCGGTGACACCTGCCGAGGTATAGATAGGGCCGTCGGCGGTGAAGATCGCATCTGCATCAAGCCTGACCTCAGGGAAAAGCTTTTGCAGCAGCGCGCAGCTATTCCAGTGGGTGGTGGCGCGGCGGCCATTCAGCAGACCGGCAGCAGCCAGCACCAGTGCACCTATGCAGACGCTCGCAATACGACGTGTATTTTTACTGCGCCCTTGCAGCCAGGGCAGCAGTATATTCTCCGCAGCAGCTTCGCGCATGGCGGCCTCACTACCACCGGTGATGATGATGGTATCTATCTCTGCTGGCAAATCCCTGAGTGCGCATACCCCATGTATTTCCAGCCCGGCATGGGTGGTGATGACACCACCATGCGGGCTGGCGACTATCAGGCGATAGGCTGGCAAGGCTGATGGTTTGTGCTGGTTGGCCACTGCAAACACTTCCATGGGGCCGGAGAGGTCCAGGCTTTGTACGCCATTCAGGGTAATGAAGACGATAGTGCGGGTAGTATTATTCATGGCAGAATTTGCGACAAGATTGGCACTGCGGCCAAGATATTGATGATTATAGTGTGCCTGTGGATAAATCCTCGGTGTACTGATGAAAACAAAAATCCTGCTCTTCCTGTTCCTGACCTTGAGCCTTGCCCTGGCCAGTGCTGATACCTTGCCCACGCCTTTACCTGACTATCAGCCACGTTTTGGCCGCACGCAGCCTGTCGTCGCCGTGGTCGCCGACAATGAAATGACCGAGCTCACCGATTTTGTCGTGCCCTACGGCCGTGCTCAAGGCCTCAGGTGCGGCGCAAGTCTTGTCCGTGGCAACCGGCAGCGGCGTGGTCAATCTCTACCCTGCACTCAAGATGCAGGCAGAAACGACGATGGCAGAATTTGACCAGACTTATCCACAAGGGGCGGACTATGTCATCGTACCGGCCCTGCACAATGTGCAGGCCGCAGTGTTGCAAAACTGGGTCAGGGCCCAGGCTGCCAAAGGTGCCACCATCGTCGGTATCTGTGATGGCGTCTGGGTTTTGGCGCATGCGGGTTTGCTGGAACAGCGCCGTGCAGTGGGTTTCTGGTATTCCATGGATAGTTTGCAAAAACAATTCCCAAATACGATCTGGGTGCGCAACCAGCGTTACCTCGCCGACGGCAAGATCATCACCACGACAGGAGTGACCGCATCCCTGCCTGCGTCACTGGCCCTGGTCGCTTCTATTGCAGGTCACGAGCGCGCCACTGCACTGGCCAATGAGCTGGGGATAAAAGATTACTTATCCACACATGACAGCCAGCAATTCAAAATGAGTCTCGCCCATGTCACGACGATTGCAGCCAACTGGCTGCGTTTCTGGTCGCATGAAGAAATCTCCCTGCCCCTGAGCGCCGGTATCAATGACATCGCCCTGGCCCTGTATGCCGATGCATGGTCGCGCACCTACCGCTCGCAAGTCAAAACCTATGCCAGCAGCATGCAGGTTGTGAAGTCGCGTTATGGTCTGCAACTGCTGCCGGATGCCGTGGCAGATGCAGCTGTTTTGGACAAGATGAAAACAGAGCAAAACTGGCTCACTGACATCGCCCCGGCACTGGCGATAGATAAAGCCTTGCAGGAAATAGGCAAGACTTATGGGCTCGCGACCAGGGCATTGGTCAGTACGTTTATGGAATATCCGCAATAGAAAAACCGGGGAACCAAGTCATTTTATTCAGGTCAGGTAGACTATGTTGATGCGAAAGGCTATCCATGGCTACTTACAAAATCAAATTACTTGCTACGATGCTGATGACGGTTGCGCTGACAGGCAATGCCGCCACAGTTTTTCCAGGAGCTGAATGGGACAGCGTAGCCGCGACAAGTGCGCAATGCAAACAGGGCCAGGCCGAGCTTGATGGCTATGTACAAAAACAGGCCACTACAGCCCTGTTCGCCATCAAGGATGGCCACATCCTGTACAGCCATGGCCCTGTGGAAGTACCGGGCATCATAGAGTCACAACGCAAAAGCATCCTGTCTATGCTGTATGGCAAATACGTCGCCAATGGCACTATCAATCTCGACCAGACCCTGGAGGCCGCAAATATCAATGATGTCGGTGGCCTCTTGCCCACAGAAAAACAAGCCAGGCTGCGCGACCTGCTGACGGCGCGCTCTGGCGTTTTCCATGTCGCAGCCAACAGCGGCGATGATCTCGCCAATGCACCCGTGCGTGGCACGCAAACACCCGGCAGCTATTTTCTGTACAACAACTGGGACTTCAATGCAGCCGGCACTGCACTGGAAAACGCCACCCACAAAAGTGTTTATCAACTGTTTGACGAAGACATCGCACAGACTTTGCAATTCCAGGACTTTAAGCTAAGCGCTCAAAAGAAGTGGGGCGACCGCAGCAAATCCATGCACCTGCCTTATCATTTCCTTTTATCCACCAGGGACATGGCCCGCATAGGCCTGCTCGCCCTGCATGAAGGTAACTGGAATGGCAAGCAGTTGATACCGGCAGACTGGATGCGACTGACCACCAGTGTTTATACACCTTCGTCCGACATGCACCCGGCCAGCACAGCAGCACGCCATGTCGCTTATGGCTATATGTGGTGGGTACTCGAAGAACCCTTAGATTCGCCACTGCAAGGCGCCTACATGGCCTGGGGTTTGCATGGGCAATACTTGCTGGTTATCCCCAGGCTAGATATGGTCATCGCCCACCAGCGTCGCGTACCTGTGGATGGCAAATGGGATGTACCTAAAGTGGGTAAGAATGCGTTTATCCACATGGCGAAATTGTTGACACAAAATTGTTCGTGATATGAATTTAAAACTTGAAGCTTGCACGCTGAATGATGCCGCACAGTTAGCTGAACTGCGCGTCCTCGCCATGCGCCCCAGTCTTGAACGCATAGGCCGTTTTGATGCAGAAAAAGCACGGCAGCGCCTGCTGCAAAATTTTTCAGCCGAATACACCAGGCTCATCAAATTGGATGGAATGCTGGCAGGCTTTTTAGTACTGCGTCCGCAGGACAATGATTTCTTGCTTGACCACCTTTACCTGCATCCGGATTTTCAGCAACGTAGCCTCGGCAGTGTAGTTATCAAACTGGTGCAGGCAGAAGCCGACGAACTCGGAAAGATCATCCATGTTGGTGCCTTGCGTGATAGTGATGCTAACCGCTTTTATCTTCAGCATGGATTTGTTTTACGTGAAGTTGCTGAGTTTGATAATTACTATCTGCGTTATCCACAGGCTGATACAAGCAGGTGCGAATAGCTAGCGTATTCGGACGAATGGTTTTCAAAGGATGAGTAATAATATTTTACAGCGTGACATACGTGCGATTACGTTGCACTAATTGCACCAACGCGGGATTCAACATCGGGGAAAATATGAATGACGTAATGCGCTCGGTCTGTAAGGCAAACATCTTTTATGCCCTGGACAGATTACAAAAACATTCAGACCAGTATGTAATCGATCAAGCGGAAATGATCAAGGCACTTCTCACTGATTTGGAGTTATCAACAGCCTCACCCAATGTGGAAGAAGAGGCTCCTTCTAGAAAAATCTGGGACATTGATCCAACAAATTACGACACATATAAACTGCTACACCAATTTGGATTATCTCCCACGCAATTGATTGATGTCACCAAGTGCGAAGGGCTTCATGAATTGCGTACAATTAGAATGCTTAGACTTACATTCGACTTGTCCTATATGGAAGCCAAGGCAATATTTGATGGTCATGTGGGTTCTTAAGATGAAATCGACGATCAGGGCCGCTTGGCACCATGCGTGCGATTACTTTGCTCTAATCGCACCTAAACGCTATAAGCATTCAAAAGGCCCGGTCTCATTAGAAGATGGTGGAACTGTTTGCCCAGCCTAGTTCGTTAAGTGAATTATGGCTTTCACAGGTAGCGACTAACTCCCAGATACCTGTCCAGTTTTTCCTGTTCCAAAGCATCGAGCGTTGCCCTGTGCGCGCGTATGGTGTAGCCGCCGTGTAGCTTGCCATCGTGGTTGATCATCCAGTCAACAACGGCGTCGTTGGTGATCTGGAAGCTGTCGCCTATTTCATAGTTAGCCAGGGCTGGTGGTAACTCAAATAATTCTGCCAGAAAGCCTTCTATATTACTTTCGACCACCAATAGCCATACAAAGATATTGCCATCGGCCAATGTAAATTTGGTCTTGACCAGGGGGTGATATTCTCTTGCAGTGTTGCTGTAGATCAGTTGACGGAATTGCGGCAAGGATAGTTGTGCCTGGGCAAAGGCTTGATGCATGTCTTCGTCATCGGTATTGCTCATGCTGATTCTGACACCGGGGTCAAGCTCAGGCTGGCGGTTCATTTTTCTTCTGCACATCTGCCAGTCATACCAGCAGTTTTCCGGATCTATGTCGTCGTAACCGCGAGATTCGTCGAGTGCATCTGCGTGGGGCTTTTCCATCATCATGACATTCGCGTAATCGCGTATGTTCAGCACTTCTGCATGCGTCAGGGGCTCACCTTTGCTATCTTCTGCATGCACCAGCAGGGCAATCAGGGCGGGAATAAAAACGGGAATTAATTGCTCTTCACTCATGGTTTTCTTTCAGCATGGCTGCAGATTTGCCAATGTAGAAATTCTACTCTGGCAAACCTGCACTGACGGGGTCAGACATGTAAAGAAAGAAGACTTGTTGTGACAAATTATTTCTTTGCTTGCGGATTATTTTCTTTGCCTTCTGGAGGACGTGGTGGCCTTTCTGGTTTGGCAAACAGGCCCTTGGGTGAATTGGTGCAAGTCGCAGAAATCTTGCCTTCGCGTGGTGTGGTGATTTGTACTACCGCACCTTCTTTCTTGCCTTTGCAATCTTCATAGGCTTGCGGTGGTGGTTCGTGCCTGGGCCTGTCATCCTTGCCTGCTTCAGGCGGCTTCTTCTGGTCACCGCCAGGTGGCTGAGCATGTGTGAACAGGCTGGCACCTAATGCCGCCATAAAGATACTGGCACGGGCCAGGTTTAATAAGTTTTTCATCCTGTTTCCTTTCAAGGGTGTTGGTGACAGGATAGATCTTAAGCAAAAACTATGAAGGAAAAGTGAAGATAGCCGCTTCTTTACATAGCTTTACTTTGTTACGCTCACGCTTATTCTGTCATAGCGCCCATACGCATCAAAGGCAGTAATATCGTAGCGCCCCGCTTCAGGAAATTCTATGATCTGCGACTGGTTCGCCAGCTTGCTCGAGACGAGATGGCCATTCACCATCCAGCTGACTTCTGCTTGTGAGCCACGGATTTCCAGCCTGGCTTTGGGTACTTCCTTACCACTGGCCCTGTGCAGGATTTCGCCATCGCTGAGGCCGACTATCTTGATGCTTTCATCGGCATTGTAGATAGTTGCACATTCTGCCGCCCAGGCTGGTGGCAGGGCGGCCTTGCGCAGGCCTGCATCGAGCCAGGGTTCTAGGGCGGAGGGCCAGCGTGCAGCCTGCAATTTATCCATGGGGCGCTTGCTGCATTCAGGGGCTACCCGCAAGCCGCTCTGGCTATCGACAAAGTAAGTGAATATAGGCGAGGCGGTTTTCAACCGGTCGGCAAAACTTGGTGGCGCTGCGCCGTTCAAGACCCAGGCAGTGCGTTGTAGCGGGCAGAGTTTTTCTGGTTGTTCGCTGGCGCGTGTGCCGAGCGGCCAGCAGATTTTTTCCTGGCTTACCGTGGCTGGTGGCACATCCGGGCTGGTGTTGCGGCCATCGGGTATGGCGGTGAAAATATCCACCAGCAGGGGCGCTGCCACGTTCGCGCCAAAGAAGCCGGGATTGGGTGTGCCATCTGGCCGCCCTACCCAGACGCCTATGGTGTAGCGCTTGCTGACGCCGACTGCCCAGGCATCGCGGAAACCGAAGCTGGTGCCGGTCTTCCAGGCGATGCCACGGTAGCTGCCGTTGCCTTCGACGGCACGCGCCACGGGCCCGCCGGTTTCCAGTATGTCGCGCACGATGAAGGCGGCACCTTCACTCATCATCCTTTGTTCCTTACGCGGCGCTGTTGGCGTCATACGCGGTACGGCGGCCATGCCCTTGCGGGCGAGGGAAGAATAGGCACCGACCATGTCCTCGAGTTTGGCCCCTGCACCACCCAGAATGACGCTGAGGTTGGGGGTGGCACCGCGTGGGAATTCCAGCTTCAAACCACCGCGCCTGAGCATGGATACAAAATTCGATGAGCCCAGTTGTTCCAGCACTTCGACAGCGGGTACATTCAGGGATTTCACCAGTGCTTCAGACACACTCACCGGGCCACTGAAATTTTGCTGGAAATTGCCAGGCTGGTAGCCAGAAAAAGATTGCGGTGTATCGGACAATAAAGATTCTGAATGGATCAAACCTTCATCAAGCGCAAATGCATACAGGAAGGGTTTCAGGGCAGAACCCGGCGAGCGTGCAGCCCTTACCATATCAACATCGCTGAAACGCTCACGGTCACTGAAGTCTGCCGAACCGGCATAACCGAGCACTTCAAAGCTGGCATTGTCCATCACCATCGCGGCCATCGATACATGTGGTGGCAGTTGCCGTATGCGGTCGGCCAGCAGGGTTTCCACGGTTTGCTGGATTGCCGTATCCACTGTGGTCTGGATCACGGTTTGCTGACTCTTGGTGCGCTTTGCTTGCTGCTTCATGCGCAGCGCCAGCAAGGGCGCGAGTAAAGGTTCACGCACGACCTGCGCGGTCACGGGCTCGGTCAGGGCATCGGCAATGATGTCCTTGCTCCAGTTGCCATCCATGCGGCGTATGACCTTGTCACGCGCTACTTGCGCACGCTGTGGATAACGGTCTGGCCGCAAGACCGAGGGCAATTGCGGTAGCACCGTCAGCAGTGCTGCCTCGGCATGTGTCAAACGGCTGGCAGGTTTGCCGAGATAGGCGCGACTGGCGGCTTCCACACCTTCAAGCACACCACCCATGGGGGCATAGTTGAGGTACAGGGTTAGTATTTCTTTCTTTGAATAATGCGCTTCGAGTTGCAGCGCTCGGGCAATCTGTTTGAGCTTGCCACGCACGGTATGCGGTGTGGGGTCAATGATGCGGGCCACCTGCATGGTGATGGTGGAACCGCCAGAGACGATCTTGCCATTGTGCAGCCACTGCCATGCTGCCCGCGTCAATGCCAGCGGGTTGACCCCAGGATGCCACCAGAATGCGCGGTCTTCATACTGCGTCAATGCGTCGACATAATAAGGTGAGACTTCTTGCAGGCTGATGGCGTGACGCCAGATGTGGTCTTTGTCAGGAAAGGCGCGTAAAGGCGTGCTGTCGCGGGCCAGGACTACCATGGCGTAGGGGGAATCGCGGCCTGGTTTGGGCAGGGGGAAACAGAGGTCGGCGATGATGAAAGTCACGGCGATGGTGATGATTGCTGCCCAGGTTTTTTTGTGGGTGAGCAAGTCTTGTATACGTCGTTTAAAAATTTGCAGGTATTTGTTCATGCACTTACTTTTTCAACGCTTAAATTCCCTCCCTTTCAAGGGGAGGGTTAGGGTGGGGATGGGGTGCGGTTGATCGGTCAAATGTTTCAATTGCGGCGGTAGTGCATCGTCTATTCAAGTTAATCTACTGCACGACTTGCGACGAACGCCGCTGGGCTCCTGCCTTCGCAGGAGCGACGTTTTTTTTATTGCCGTTGTTTTACTGAAACCCATCCCCATCCCAACCTTCCCCTTGAAGGGGAAGGAGTCAAAACAATCTCTGTTTTTCCTCTGTGACTCTGTGGTGTAGCAGGGAATTCGTGTGGCATGCCACACGCCTGCGTAACGAAGACTTCTTGCAAGAAGTCTTTCCTTCCTCTGTGGTGAGAGGTCTTGAATCGGACATTGATTAACGAACACCTTATCCAGAGGCCCAGTGTTGGGCTGATGAAACGTAGCCCAACCTACACCCCCCGACCAGCACCATAACTACTTCCCACTCTCCACCACAGTCAACACATCCGTCCCACCGGTTTGCCCATACAAATCCGGCCTGTACATATCTTCCGCATACAGCGGCGGTATGACGAATTTACCTGGTGTCACTACCCGCACGCGATAGAACAGGTTCAGTACATTCCAGTCCATGCGCACAGCTGCTACAAACCTGTCATCGCGGAACTCGACATGCTTGATATGCGGGTCTTGCATGGCTTCGGCAGGGTTGAGTTTATCTATCGTGACCACACCCATCTGTTCACCCTGGACGATATTGGTGTTTTCGATTTCCAGGCCAGCCGGGATGCGATCAACGATCATGCCTGTGCCCATGGCGTTGCGGCTGCGGGCAGTGATGCGCATGATGATGGTTTCACCTACTTTCAAAGGACGGTTACCGATTTCGGAACCATCTGGTGCATACATCTTGCGGCTCAGTTCTATGACGTCGCTTTTCGCTGGTGGCAGTTTGATCGGGTTGCCGTTCATGGACAATTCCACATACAGATTGTCTTTGCTGTTATTGCTCAATTTGACACCGGATGACAATTCACTGGCCTGTAATTCACGGAACAGCGTGGCCTTGGCTGACAATTCATCGGTCTTGCCAGCAATCGCCAAAGTGCCTGTCCATGGTGTTGTTTCACCCGTGCTGTAAGTACGGCCTACCAGGAACAGGGCGAGTTTTTCCTGTGTGCTGTAGTAGCGATGTTTTTCCATTTCATTGGCGATGACACCGATCAGGTTATCGCGACCATCGAGCTTGATCTGATGGCGATCCAGCAAGGCATAGGACAGCGCAGCATCGCGCAGGTTGCTGCCGTAGTCATACCACCAGTAACCATTGTCGCGGCCTTTCTTGACACCCTCGGCCAGAGCGACATCGCTGCGTGCCTTGTCACCCATTTGCTTCAAGGCGATGCCCAGTTGTATCAGGGCCAGGCCAGACTGTGCATTACCACGCGCATCATGCATCTGGCGCAAGGTCGCCAGCGGCGCCTTGTTCTGGCGTGACAGCACGTATGCACCTGCTGCCAGTACACCGAAGTGGCTATTGTCACGCACACGGTTTTCTTCCCACAGGTTACTTGTGCCAGTCGTGGAGGCTGCTACCGGTTTGGGGCTCGCTGGCATACGTGCTACCCCGTCCTGCAAACCGCGCAGGAGGAAATCCAGTGCCTTGTTATACATCGCATCCGGCACACCAAAGCCCTGCTCACGTGCATCCACCAAAAAGCCGGTGACATAGGCAGACAACCAGTACTCATACTCAGACACATTACCCCACAGGCTGAAGCCACCATTCGGTGCCTGCATGGTTGCCAGGCGGGCGATGGCCTTGTCCAGCATTTCGACTCTTTGCTCACGTGTATAAGGCTTGAGCCCAAAGCGTTTGGCGGCTTCTTCATCAATGAATACATGCGGGTAAGCAGTACTGGTGGTTTGCTCGGCACAGCCGTAGGGGTAAGTCAGCAAACCCTGGATGGCAGCGCGGATATCGATCGGTGCCTTGTTCGATACCACCATGTGCGCCAGCAGCGATGCCTTGTGTAAGCCTGCCAGATCAGCTTCCTTGATATCCAGCGATTCACCGGCTTTTACGGTAAAGCGTTTGGTGATCTGGGTCTGTGGCGTTGGTGCCTGCACGGTCAGGGCAAAGCTGCGCTCCATCTTGATACCAGAGCCGCTGATGTTGACGGTGATGGTATGCAAACCCGGCACCGGTTTGGCTTCTATAGGGAAGCGCAGGGTTTGTTTTTGCTGGTCTTTCAGGCTCAGGCTGCGTTCTGCTTCAGTCAGTTTCAGGGCCTCGCCGCCATTGATACTGACTTTCAGGTTTTGTCCTGCACCCGAGAGATTATGCAAATCCAGCGCGACGATGGCGGTGTCACCAAAAGACAGGAAGCGTGGCGTTGCCAACTCCGCTATCAGCGGCGCTGCAACAGTCATCTCGGCATCCTTGGCACCAAATCGCTCACTACCAGCCACCACAGCCATCAGTCGTAAAGTGCCGTTAAAGTCGGGGATGGCCAATGGTATCTCGGCCTCACCCTGCTCATTGAGTTGCACAGGGCCGCTGAAGATGTCGATGAGTTTGACCTTCTTCGGCAAGCTCTTTGTGGCTTTGGGTGTGTTATCACCACCAAATTTCAGCTTGCCTTTCTGACCCTGCATTTTTTCTATGAGACGGCCATAGATATCATGCTGGTCCGGGCCATAACGCAATTTGGCAAAGAAGAATGCATGTGGATCAGGAGAGACAAACTTGGTGATATTCAAAATGCCCACATCTACTGCTGACAAGGTCACCATGGTTTTTTGGCCCTTGGCTTCTGGCACCTTGATTTTTACCTTGACGGTGCTGTCAGGCAGCACTTTGACTGGTGCTTCCATGGTCACGGCAAATTTGCGGTCTGCCCTGTCCAGCGGGATATGCGCGACACCCAGTGCTCGCGCCGGTGTCACCTTGTCACCTTCATTGCCAGGGCGCAGAACCACGGCAGAGACATACAGGTCGTGGCGTTTCCAGTCCTTGTTGAGCGGGATATCGATAGTCGTAGCATCGGCACCTACAGCCATGCGTTTTATCCACAGGGTCTTGTCGCCTTCTACCGTGATCAGGGCTTCGCCTTTGTGTGGCGGGGTGAACGTCAGACGGGCGGTGTCACCATCTTTATAGACAGGCTTATCCAGCTTCATGGCGACCTTGTCAGGACGCACGCCCTGGCTTTCATCACTGCGGGCACTCCAGCCCACATAGAAGCGGTACACGGCCTGCATCTTGGTATCCGGGTCCAGCACTTCGAGGCGATAACGTCCATAGCGCACCGGCAGGCGCAATTTGCCACGACCATTGGCGGGCACGGCAACAGCACTGGTTTCTACCAGTTCATCGGTTTCAGTAAAGCCAGACTGCCAGCCGCGCTGGTCTTCAAAGCGCCAGTAGTAATTGCGGTCTTCACGGAACAGACGTACTGGCAAAGTCGGTGATGCCTGCAATTTGCCATCCCTGTCCGAGCGTATAACTTCAAACTCTACTGGGCTGCCTTCAGGCGCATATTCACCTGTGAACATCGGGCGCAGGCCTACCAATACGGGTGCAGGCCAGACTACGCGTTCCATACTGCGCACGACTGGGCGGCCACCACTTTCCAGCAGGCTCAGGGTAGTGCGTACTGTGAAGGGGGAGCGACGTTTGGCGATGGGTGAGAGATCAACATCAACGGATGCCTTGCCTTCATCATCAAGCTTGCTTTCTTCGAGCTCAGTGCGGGTCTTGGCTTCGTTTTCAGTGACATCGCCAAATTCAAAACCGGGGTATTGCTTGGCCAGCGGATTCTTATTGCGTTCAAACTGGGCCACGCCCAGCAGGCGGTTACCGGCTGCCGGTGCACCGTACAGGTAGCTACCGACTACATCGACGCTATAGTCACTGTCAGCCGCCAAATTCGCCAGTTTGCTGGACAGATCGAGCTTCATGCGTTCTGGCAGGAATTCTTCTACGCCGAAGCGGAATACCGTGCCCGGCACCTTGTCAGCCGGGTCGGCACGCAATTCCAGTGTCCAGAAACCGGTAGGTGCATCGGCTGGTAATTCCAGGCGCTTGACGAGGTAACCGCCAAAGCGCTGGTCTGGCCGCCAGGTCGCGGTGAACTGGTCTTTGCCATCCGGGCGTTTCAGTCTGGCCTGTATGGCCTTGGCAGGCACGGCGCGGCCATCGGCATCACGTGCCAGCACAGACACATCGAATTGCTCGCCGGGGCGGTACAGATTGCGGCCGGAATAGGCAAACAGGCGCGTTGCCTTGTAAGGCGAGCCAGTGATATCGTACTCTGACAAATCGAGCGCAGGTTCCTTCAGTGCCAGCACAGAAATCTGCTCACCCTTGCGTGCCATTAAGACCTTGGCAGTTTTTGGTTGTTCGGCAAAAACCACATGACCATCACCATCGGTATCTGCCTTGGCCAGCACTTTGCCTGCTTCATCCATCCAGGATACTTCAACACCGGCAACGGCTTTGCCATCAGTCAGAGAACTGACAAAGGCATCAGCTGACTTGTCATACAAACGTGTATGCAGGCCCAGGTCGGACACATAGAAATACGTGGTCTGGTATTCATAGCGGAAGCGGCCAGGCTGGCTCATGACGGCGACATACACGCCTGGCTCCTTGAGTTCTTTGATATCTTCTACCGAGATATAAGTGACACTGCGCTTGTTGGCTTTTTGCTCGGTCATGAAGCGGCCCAAATACACGCTTTCAGACATATTGCGCAAATCATCGAGCTGGTAAACCTGGACCGCACCTTTCAGGCTGCTGCGCTTCCAGTCATAGTTGTAGTCCTCGCCAGCTTCGCCTTCCTCACTATCGGTTTTTGCGGCATCGGCTTTTTTCGGTTTGCCATTGATGACGCGGTCCAGGAAGCGCGGTAATTGGTCATTTTTGACACGCAGGAATTGCACATCCACTTCCGGCACGTTCACAGTAACAACAGGCAAGCCGCCATTCTGTTTGGCAGGCAAGACCATGCCATTGCTGGCGAAGTAATACGAAGGGGAAACCGGTGCAGAGACGATCGAATAGCGTGCTTCACTGCCCAGGGTCTTGCCATTGCGAGCAGGCAGGCCGGTCTGCACCTGGACGACATAGCGGGTCTGTGGCTTGATATGCGGGAAGTACAAAAGGCGCGGGTTTTCACCAACCACCCAGGCACCGGTTACCGGCTTGCCGCCCTTGCTATCAGTGTCTTCTGCTTTGGTACTGACTGTGCTGACCTTGCCTTTTTTGGGCTGGCCATCATCGTAATAGCCATTATCTTCATCGTTGTTATTGGTTTCGGCTTTTTTCAGATCAGCAGCCGAGGGCGGCATCTCGAATACCTGCAAATACTTTTCATAAGTCTTGCTGCTGTCGAGAGGAATACTGAAGGTCAGCGCCAGTGCTGGCGCACCATCAAGACCACGGTCTGCCGCATCGACCAGGGTCAGCGGCGCATTCGGATCATCCTTGATTTCCAGTGCACCAACAGCATCAGGTGAGCTCGTGCTTTTGTTCTTGTACCAGTATGCGCCGCCTATGATGGCAATGAATAAGGCGAACAACATCGCCATTTTGAACGATTTGCTTTGCATGGTGCTTCCCTGATTATCTGGATGGATTGCTTAAATTTTGCCCAATGATTATGACATGGGCATTGTCAATAATTTCACTTGTTACGATATCTTCCGGTGTTACGATTTCTTCCGTGGGGGTAAATGCAACAAAGTTTCTTAGGGGCGTTAAGTAAGAATTGCTAGGAAGGATGATAATAAGAGGCTGTTGCAAAATTAACCTGGCGTTGTTGCGCCTAGCCATCTTAATTTTGCAACAGCCTCTAAGAAAAGCAATGAGACCGAACACTTTGGCATATACAAATGCAGAGTTAGAGAATGCTGTATTGCCGGTATTGCTGTCATATCTACCCTGTCCGGCAAAACCAGCGAGTACGACGATACCGACCATGACAACGGTCAAGACGATCAGCAAGAGCATGAAAACCGATATGGAAATAAGCAAGGCGCGTGCAGGCTGACTCCAACTGACCACACGATCTCTTTTTTGCTATATTGCTGTTGTCCATGTCTACAATGCTGTACCTGTATAAGAAAAGAGCCCTGCGCCTGAAGCACAAACTATGCGCAAACTACGCAGCAAAACGCATACTACTGTCTTGACGTATGAGAACATAGCCAACTAAAGTATGTGGCTGGCAAACACATTCTTGATTTACCGATTGTTTGAGCTCACCGGTCCATATAAAAACCTGCACGAAGAAATTAAAATCCAATAAAGCGATACTAATGAACAAGATATGCAAACTTGTCGTGACCAGTCTGTTTCTGTTGAATACCTCCGCATACGCAGAACAAGCCGCCGTAAGTGTCAAACAAATAGGTGCCAGTTTTCTTGAGGCACCACCGGGACGTGAAAAAAACCTGGTTCCTATGGGGAGCATGAATGCACAGGAAAAGGTGGAGACCCATCTCATTGCAACGTTCAAGAACCGGCTGATTACAGACATGCCTTTTTTTAGCAATGATTCAAAAGTCAGTGCTATAGCTATCTTGTCAGATAAATCTACCGTTGAACTTGGACCTGCCGAGGTGTCCAGCTTTCGCAAAGTGAGTGAAGATAGGAAGAGAACCCTGATCTCCGTCAGTGTTTCCCGTTTGCCTGATAAACCTGTCGCTGGTATCCGCTTCAGTGGCAGTGTCAAGGTTCAGGTCGCGATTTCAGAAGTCCGAAAAACCGCGAAATTTGAAGCGAAAGTGGGCAGCAGACCTGAATTGGGCATAGGTCAGATCAGCGTTGCCGTACTTGATGCCAATTCTTTCACGTTGAGCGGCGGCGAGGCTTTAGAGCGTATTTCGGCAATCAAGATCACCAAGGCTGATGGCAGCACACTCACCGGACAGCGTGGCGCACTCTCAAGACAAGGAGAAACCGGTGGCGTGCGGGTGCAGACCCAATGGACCTTCCCAGGCCCTGTCAGCTCTGGCAAGTTGGACATCACGATGTATGACGCACTGGAAACTGTCGATGTACCAGTCAGCGTGGTCGTGGCAAAGCCTTATTAACCAGTGTTTAATGTGTGAAAGCAGGGTATGCCCTGCTTTCAATACGGCTCAAAACTGATCTTGTGCTTTTGCAGAACATCAAGCATCAGTTGCTTCCATGGCCCGCTCGGTGTCCAGACCTTGCTGACTGATTCATAGGCAATGGACGGGTCTTCCTTGCCGACCACTACTCGGTACAGAAAGACCATGGTGGATGCACGCATGTTCACCTGGCAGTGCACCAGCACCTTTTTATTTCCCAGGCCCTGCAGTATGGCGGCAAAGGTTTCGTAGTCGCTGACGGCTGGCTTGTTGAAAACTATCGGGATATTCACAAACAACATGTTCTGGCGACCGACGATGATGTTCTCTTCACGCACGGCATCAGAGACATGCGGCGGGGCCAGGTAGATGACGGCTTCATAGCCCTGCGCAGACAAGCTTTCCAGCGCTTTGGCAGTGGGCTGGCCTGAGCTGGTCAGTTGTGCGCTGATGGGGACAACATTCGGGGCATCTATGTTTTGAGCGTTTTGTGTGTTTTGTGCATGGGCACCTGTGGATAAGCCTGTACATAAGACTGTGGACAAGCCCAGAAAAGCGGTGCATAAGTATGTAGATAAGCTTGTGGACATGCCTGTGAATATCCTGTGGAGCAATGAGTTAAAAGGCTTGCTCATACTCACGCTTAAGACTCATTCCGGGTTTCCAGCGTCAGCAAATTCGCATCACGGCTGATCCGCCACTTGCCATCTGTCTGCAAGCGCCAGATACTCAGCACGTTTCCGGCACGCTTCATGTGCTGGCCCGCCTGCTTGGGAATGATTTCGACTTGCAGGTAAGACCAGGTATAGGCAAGATCAGCCTGCACGACAATTTCCTGTATCTGGGAGCTGGAAGCGATGTGATGTGTCTGCAAGATATTGCGCAGGTTCTGGGCAAATTGCTCGCGGCCCTTCATCGGCGGATGGCCTGCCACCAGGAAGACCACTTCTTCATCCATCAAATCGAGCAATTTATCCACATCCCCGGCAGCGGTGGCATCCTGCCATAGCCGGATATTGTTCAGTATGCTCGTGGCTGCTGCGCTGGCTTGCTCGGTTCCTTCGTCGTGCATGGCTGTCCTTTTTGATGTTTGGGGCTGAAGCAAGCGCAGATCAGGCTTATTTGGGTTGTGGCACCTGGCTTTGCAGGATTTGTCCCAGGTCCTTGCCTTGTTGCGCCAGCAGGCTTTCCAGCGCTGGCATCAGTGGCCCCAGGGTTTCTGCCAGCATATTGCGTACTGTATCGACCACGACTTGGGTGGTTCGTTCAATTTCTATGTTCAGGCTGGCACCGGTCTTTTTCTCGGCAAAGACGGTCATGCGCAGGGTTTCCGGGATCAGCCATACTTCGAACCAGCCTTCCTGGCGGTTGACTTCGGCTATCGTCAGGCTGGCACCATTGATGGCGATATAGCCTTTGGCGAAGATATAGCGCAGCCATTCTGGTGGCACGGCGATGCGTATCACGTAATTGTTTTCCAGCTCGCGTATCTGTGCGATATGGGCCTTGAAGTCGATATGACCAGACAAGGGGTGACCACCGATCTCGGCGCCATCTTTGGCGGCGCGCTCTACATTGACGCGGCCATCCAGGGCATATTCACCCAGCGTGGTAATCGCCAGGCTTTGCTGCATGACATCAAATTCTGCGGCATTGTCGCCATGCAGGGCGGTCACGGTCAGGCAAACGCCATCGACGGCGACGCTGGCACCGATTTCCAGGTCTTTGCAAAAACCGCCAGGGAATTCCAGCTGATAAGTGCGCAAACCGGTCTTGTCATTGAGTGCTGCGATGCGGGCTATGCCCTGTACTATGCCTGTGAACATGTTTTATCTTGTTGGGTACTTGGAATGTCTGTGATTGTAAGCCATTCATGCGCTGGCGATATGTTTATGCCGCCAGCGGCAATTCCACCAGGAAGTTGCAACCCTGCCCAGCCACGCTTTCGCAATCGACCTTACCGCCGCAGGCTTCACTAAGCTTTTTGACGATGGACAAGCCCAGGCCGCTGGAATGTTCTCCTGCCGTTGGCAGGCTCGACAATTTGGTGAATTTTTCAAACAGGTGTTGCTGGTCTGCTGCAGACAGGCCCGGCCCTTCATCCCTGACCTGGAACACACCAAATTCTGCTGTACTGCTGACATTGAGCCAGATACGCTTGCCCAGCGGTGAATATTTGACTGCATTTGACAACAGGTTATCAATGATTTGTACACAGGCATCAAAGTCTGCCTTGACCATGACGCCTTCCTGTATATCCAGTATGACCTGCAAGTCCTTGGCCTTGAGCATCTCGGTATATTGCTGAGCCACGTCCTGCAATATCCTCGACAAGTCCAGGCTTTGCAGCTTCAGATGCAGGTGGCCAGAATCAAGGGCATTCACATCCAGCAAATTGCTGATGATGCGCATCATGCGCTGGCCGCTGTTGCTGATGCGCTCCAGATAATGCTGGCGCTGCTCTTCTGGCATGTTTTGCTGCAGTTTGCGCAGCAAGTCGCTCATGCCTATGATGCTGGTCAGGGGGTTTTTTAAATCATGGGCGGCAATGCCCAGGAAATCATTCTTGTCCTTGTCGAGTTTTTGCAGGCTGGCAACCGCCTCGTCGAGTTCGGCAGTGCGCTGCCTGACCATGGCATCAAGCTCTTGTTCAGTACGTTGAGATATCTCCAGCAGCTTTGCCTGGGTCTGGGCGTGTTCTTTCTTCATCAGGCTGATGTGATATGCCTGGGCCAGGGCCAGCAAAATGGCTTCTATGGCTGAACCTAGCTGGAAACCATATTCGGTCGCCCAGTTAGGCTCCAGCAAGCCCATATTGCGCAAGGCCACCAGCGACAGGCCGGTGATCCAGGTGGCAGATGCCAGCAGAACGATGTAACCAGGGCGATAACCACGCAAACCCACCAGCAGACACACAGGCAGGATCACCATCATCAGGGCAAAGCCGGTTATCTGCATCAAGGGTGCAACCAGCTGGTAATAACCTGCCAGCACCGCCAGCGAGACAAATATGCAGACAACCTGGGCGAAGATGAACAGGCTATTAATGCGCGGCATTTTTTCATGCAGGCGCAAAAAGCTGGCGATGAACATGGTAGAGCTCATGACCACCAGTGGCGACAGGAAGCTGGGTAATATATCCGCCAGTTCTGGCCAGTCAGGCAGGATATACATGGCAACATGGCCGTTCAGGCTCATCCCTGCCAGCAAGGACATGCAAGATAAAAACAGGTAATAGCGCAGCGCTACATCACGGTAAGAAATGGCCAGCAGCAGGTTATATACGATCATGGCCAGCAGCACCCCATAATAAATGCCCATGAACATAGCAACCTGGCTGGAGTGCTCAACAAAGGCATGTGATTCCCACAGGCTGGCGCGCAGGAACACTGCGCTGCTGCTTTGCAGGCGCAGATACAGATGTTGTATTCGGGTATCCGGCAATTGCAGCTGGAACAGCGGGTAATGGTGTTTGAGTTCAAGGCTGGAAAAAGGCAGGCGATCACCGGCACGGTGCACCGTTGTGCTGCCATCCGGGTGGACCTGGTAGAGACGGATATCATCAAGGATGACTGGTGACAATTCCATCAGCCATTGCCGCGCCAAAGCGGCCTGGCTGCCTTGCACATCCAGCTTCAGCCAGAATGCGGATTTGGAAAACGATACATTCAAATTGCCGCGCAGTGGCCGGAACTCTGCATTACTGGATGGTTTGAGCAGGTCGGCAATTTCCATCCTGGCACTTTTATCTTCAAATACCTGGAAGTCAGAGCGCAAGGGAATTTCATTTTTACCATCATCAAGCCTGAGAACTGCTGCATGTGCAAACGTCGCGCAACAGCCCAGGCAAACTGCGAGCAGTAACAGGAAGCGTAAGCAAGTGTTGCGGACGGTGCTCATATCGATAGCTTAAATCTCATGCATGTCATATTGCACTGTACCGTAACAGCCGGTTTCAGGCATAGAATTGGTCGCCAGTTAAGCTCACTGCCACGCTGGCTGCCACAATAGTAAGCAAATTCCCGCTGTTCTTCCATCCTTGCTTGTTGATAATACTGTTTTGCCTGAATTATCTTGATCTGATTTTGCTTCCCGTTTTCAGGTATCGAGTGTTATTTCATGTTCGAGTTCGGTAATCAGGTTCGAGTGCGTCATATCAACCAGATTGCCACGTATCCACTGGTGGGCCGGGTTACGGCTGTCACGTTCATGCCACAGCATATCGACGTGCACGTCCGGCATGGCGAAAGGCAGTTCTTTCCAGACCAAGCCACCTGTCATGCCGGTTGCGGCAACCAGATGGCGTGGTAATACCGTCAGGAGATCCGAGTTGGACACCACGCGGCCACTGGTAAAAAATTGATTAACTGTTAATACGATGCGTCTTTCCCGCCCCATCTGGGCCAGGGCTTCATCGACCAGACCATGGGCGCGGCCAGAAAAACTCACCAGCAAATGCCTGGCATTGCAATAATCATCGAGCGTCAGTTTTTTATTCGCCAGTGGATGACCACGCCGCATGACCACTACATAATGGCCGGAATACAGCCTCTCATGCCGTATCGCGCTATTCGCCGCCCCCTGCCCGCCTGTGAGCTGGGCCACGACGCCAGGGAAGAAGCCGATGGCGATATCAATATCACCGCGCATCAGCATGGGGCGCGGCTCCCGCGTGGTCAGCGGCACCATGCGCACATTGACGCGCGGTGCTTCTTTTTCCAGCACATTGACGAGGGTAGGCATCCACAGCGCGGCAGTCGCATCTGACATCGCCATCCTGAAGGTGGTTTGTGCCTGTGATACATCAAAGCTGGTCGGGGCAATTGCACTTTCGAGCGCGGACAGGGCCTGGCGTATCGCTGGCCACAATATCTCTGCACGCGGGGTAGGCTTGACGCCATAGGCGGTACGTATCAATAACTCATCACCGAGCGAATGACGCAGGCGTTTCAGTGCATTGGAGACGGCGGGCTGGGTCATGGCCAGCTTGTCTGCTGCACGGGTCAGGTTCTGCTCGATCATGACTGCATCAAACACACGCAGGAGATTCAAATCCAATGTCAGAAAATTCACGTTATTTGCTCCAATTGGTAAATTGCCAATGAGTTACCGACAATTATTCATAAACAGCATAATTGATATGGTAAATCAAAATTAGAATTATATGATGCACTGCAATATTATGTCGTCATTACAAAGAGTTTAAAGAGTGGAGTAAATCATGACTTTCCTGAATATCGCCTTCCCAGTTGCCAGCGCACTGCCAGTTTCCCAAATCGCTATCAGCGCCGTTGTTGCTTCCGCCCGTCCATTGCTGGGCCTGGGCATCCTCGCCACCATGCTGATCGTGTTCAAACCTATGCTGATGGGCATGTTGCGCGCAGCCTTGCTGGTGGTCAGCCCAAAACAGTCCCGTGAAGAAAAAACAGCTTCACGTAACTTGCGCAATATGCTGACTATCCGCCGTATCGCCAATGACCTGGACCGCAGCTCGCCTAACATGGCTGCTGAATTGCGTGCCCTGGCAGCACGTGGCTGAGCGCCCCTGGCTAAACATAGCACGATTAAATAAGTAATTGGTATTATGCAACATTCATCTGCTTATTCTTTAGCTGGCGCATCAGCCCAGAGCACTGTAGTGGCACAAGGTCAGGTGCGCCAGACGCGCCAGCCACGTGCGGTGGCTGGTTCCCGCAGTCTGGCTTCGATGTTGCCGACCATACTAACAACAGGTCTGGTGAGTCTGGTAGCAACCGCAGTCTTGCGCCTGATGTGGATGGGTTACGGACATGATTTCATGGCTGCCTGGATGGAAGCCTGGCTGACAGTATGGCCTATCGCTTTTCCGGCGGCTTATATCAGCAAGCCCCTGGTCAACAAGCTGGCGCGCATGTTGAGCAAACCAGTCAGCAGCGAAGCTGCACTGAGTGCCAGAGGCATCATGCAGGCTTCTGAAGAAGCCACGGCAAAAAGTGGCTTGAAACGTAAGCCTGCATTATTGCCGGTGCATCGTTGATAGTACTGCTTACCCTTAAGTAAGGCCTTGCACGAGATTGAAGAGCCGCAGATTAATCAACCTGCGGCTTTTTTGCTTCTGGCATCAGTAAGGCCGGTGCATTGCTCCATATACTCTTGCATGACTTCTTCCTGTATCTTCCTGATGCTGCCGTCTTTTTCCATATTGCGTAAAACAGCTTCTACCGCAGGAACCAGTGGCTGGTGCCTGACATGCAGGAAATGGTAGCCCAGGCGTTTTTCCAGCGATGGCTCTAGTATGCGTATCTCATGCAAACCCAGTTTGCGCACCAGACAAAAGCTGAAACGGGAATCAACAGCGACATCGGTGCGGCCGGCTTCAAGTTTCCTGAACAGGGATTCCAGACCCGGAGCAGTTTCTCTCTGCGGTATATTCTTTAGCCTGTCATCCAGATAGGTAATGCCGCTGACATAGCCCACGACATAGGGTTTCAAGCTGTCGAAACCGTCCACAGTAAAGTTTTTTTTAGTGGCAAATACGACGACTTCTTCAAAAGCAATTGGTACATTGATTTTGATGGAATCTGGCAAACCGCTGTCTATGATCTTGGCTGCAATAGCATCAAGTTTTCCTGCGTTCCACATGTTCAGGGCCCGCGCACCCGGTACTGCAACAAAATTGACCTTGATCCCCAATTGTCCATAAGCCTTTTCCAGGACTCTCTGGGCGGTGGAGGTACTGGGGCGATTGGTATCTGGCAAGGAAATATCCAGGCTGCGCTCAGCGCGACTTTGTGCCTGACCGGGCAAAACCAGCATGCAGCCTGTGAACACTAACAGCATCAGGCGTGGATTGAATGGGCCCATGAGATATCCGAGATGTTGGCTGCCATGGCGTGGCAGGCTCAGTTGGTATTTATACACCTGTTCATCACGTATTTCCAGCATGTGCAAGAAAACAAAAAACGCGACCTTGGTCGCGTTTTTTGTTATTACTTGCTGCTTGACACTCAGGCTGCCAGGCGTTTTTCCAGGGCAACGCGGGTCGCTTCCAGCTCAACTGGCAAATGGTAAGCCAATTTTTCAAACAACTCGGTGTGCAATTTCAACTCTGCTTCCCAGGCGGCCTTGTCTATGGAAGTGATGGTGTCGAACTGTGCTTGCGTGAAGTTCAGGCCTTCCCAGTTCAGGTCTGCAAAGGTAGGCGTGACACCAAAGATGTTTTCCACACCATTGGCCTGGCCTTCAATGCGTTCCAGCATCCATTTCAGTACGCGCATATTGTCGCCAAAACCTGGCCAGACAAATTTGCCGTTTTCATCCGTACGGAACCAGTTGACACAGAAAATAGCTGGCTGTGTTGCGCCCGCTGCTTCTATCTTCTTGCCCATGTCCAGCCAGTGCTGGAAATAGTCGCTCATGTTGTAGCCCATGAAAGGCAACATGGCGAAAGGATCACGGCGTACCACGCCTTGCTGGCCCACGGCAGCAGCCGTGGTCTCAGAACCCATGGTCGCGGCCATATAGACGCCTTCTACCCAGTTACGGGCTTCTGTCACCAGAGGCACGGTCGTTGAGCGACGGCCACCAAAGATAAAGGCCGAGATAGGCACGCCAGCAGGATCATCCCAGGCTGCATCGATCACCGGGTTCTGGGTTGCTGCAACCGTGAAGCGCGCATTTGGATGGGCAGCTTTACGGCCTGTCTCTTTGGCGATTTCTGGTGTCCAGTCTTTGCCTTGCCAGTCGATCAGGTGCGCTGGGGCTTCCTTGCTCATGCCTTCCCACCAGACATCGCCATCATCGGTCAGGCCGACATTGGTGAAGATGGTGTTGGCGGTCAGGGAAGCCATGCAGTTGGAATTGGTCGCGGTATTGGTGCCAGGTGCCACGCCAAAATAACCGGCTTCAGGGTTGATGGCATACAAACGGCCATCCGCACCAGGTTTGATCCAGGCGATATCGTCACCAATGGTGGTGACTTTCCAGCCTTTGATGGCAGGAATCAGCATAGCGAAATTGGTCTTGCCGCAGGCAGACGGGAAAGCCGCTGCCACATAATGCTTCTTGCCTTCTGGTGATTCAACGCCCAGGATCAGCATGTGTTCTGCCAGCCAGCCCTGGTCGCGTCCCATGGTGGAGGCGATACGCAGTGCAAAGCATTTCTTGCCCAGCAGCGCATTGCCACCGTAACCGGAACCAAAAGACCAGATCTCGCGGGTCTCTGGATAATGCACGATGTATTTGGTGCTGTTGCAAGGCCATGCAACGTCGGCCTGACCTTCGGTCAATGGTGCGCCTACTGTATGTACGCAAGGCACGAAATCACCATCCGTGCCCAAAACGTCATAGACGGCCTTACCCATGCGCGTCATGATGCGCATGTTGACGGCAACGTAAGGGGAATCAGACAATTCCACGCCTATGTGGGCGATAGGTGAGCCCAATGGGCCCATGGAGAAAGGCACGACATACATGGTGCGGCCACGCATGCAACCATCAAACAGCGGGTTCAGGGTGGCGCGCATTTCTGCGGGTGCCATCCAGTTATTGGTCGGGCCCGCATCTTCCTTATTGGTCGAACAGATATAGGTGCGGTCTTCGACACGGGCCACGTCCGACGGGTCGGAACAGGCCAGGTAACTGTTCGGGCGTTTGGCTTCATTGAGCTTTTTCATGGTGCCAGCGGCAACCATTTGTGCGCACAGACGGTCATACTCTTCTTGCGAGCCGTCACACCAATAGATATTGTCAGGTTTGGTCAAAGCCGCCATTTCGGCGATCCAGTTGATCAATTTCTGATGTTTCACGTAAGCGGGTGCGTTTAATGCAGCCACACCTTTCATGATGGGTTGATTCACGATACTACCTCCAATGCCATTTCAATAAAAAAACCGGTGTAGCGGCACGGCAGGATCGTCGTTAGATTGTGGCGATGCGATCGCAGGAGCGCTCAAGCAAGGCGAACACCATAGCGGCGGTTCTGTCGGATAATACGAAGACAAGAGGGTGTCTTGGCTCCTGGCTTGCGCCCGGCAGGATGGCGCGGGGCGGAAGAATCTAAAAGCTACGTAGGCGAACATTGTACACGCGAGTCTGGCCGGAAGCGAATTTTGCCTCAGTTTCATTATCATTGTTTTACGTTTTATGAAAGTGAAGATTTTTCAACGCAAACCAGAATAGAAGCAGGAATAAAGATTTTCCCGGATTTTAAAGAATGTATAAGGACGAATGAGGACAAACCATGAAAATAGCCATACTTGATGATTACCAGGACGTCGTCCGGCAACTGCCTTGCTTTGAATTATTGAAGGACCATGAAGTCAAGGTCTTCAATAATACGGCTGTTGGTACAGGACAGCTGGCGATACGCCTGCAGCCGTTTGATGCCGTCGTGCTGATACGTGAACGCACCCGCCTGAACCGCGCCCTCATGCAAAAGCTGCCAAATCTGAAACTCATTTCCCAGACCGGCAAAGTCGCAGGCAATATCGAAATTGCCGCTGCTCATGAACTGGGTATCGCCATCGCCGAGGGCATAGGTGATCCGACAGCACCGGCTGAGCTTACCTGGACCCTGATCATGGCAGCATCACGCAAGCTGACCAGTTATGCACAACTCTTGCAGGATGGCGTCTGGCAAACCTCGTCGCTACACCCTGCCCACAACCAGCTGGGCCACGTGTTGAAAAAACGTACCCTGGGTATCTGGGGCTACGGCAAGATAGGCAAGATGATCGCAGGCTACGCCAAGGCCTTTGGCATGCAGGTCATGGTCTGGGGACGTGAACCCAGCCGTGCACAGGCTACCGCAGATGGTTTGCTGGTGGCAGCATCGAAGGGAGCTTTTTTTGCTGAATGCGACATCATCAGCATGCATCTACGCCTGAACGATGCGACCCGCGGCATCGTCAGCCAGGCTGACCTGGCGCTGATGAAGCCGGATGCCCTGTTCGTCAATACCAGCCGCGCCGAACTGGTGCAGCAAGGCGCACTGGAAGCAGCGCTGGATGCTGGCTGCCCTGGCTTTGCTGCGATTGATGTTTTCGAGAGTGAACCTGTTGCCCCTGATCACCCACTCTTGCACAGGGAAAATGTCCTGGCTACCCCGCATCTGGGGTATGTAGAGCAAAGCAGCTACGAACTGTATTTCCGTATTGCTTTCCAGAATATCGTCGATTTTGCCAATGGCAATCCACAGAATATTTTGCAGGCCGGGTAATTTGAAGGAATGGGTACATGCCGGGTTGAACAAAATCTTGCCCGGCATGATTTGCCTATTTTACAACATGCGGGAAAATATTTCAAAAATAACATTGTGAATACTTTAATTTTGTAAAAAATGCACTAAACTCTAGCATCAAAGTCAGGTCAGAGAATAAAGAGCAGGTGCATATACGCGGTATTCAATTTCAGTCATCTTGAATGTTTTGATGATTGCTGCCGACCAATCATTCCAGAACTGCACATTGCCTCTACAACCCCGCGCTTCGTCCATATCCACTGATGTTGGGAGAGCCTTGCGATGAGACTATTGATGCCACATACAGGAATAGTAAAGGGCGTGCTGGGCATGCTTGCCCGGCATGAGCTAAGTGTCCATCAACGCAAACCCCATGTCAGGCAGCTTGTTTATGTGGCCTTGCCAGGTGTGCTGTTACTGGCTTTGGCCAATTATCTGCAGTCCGGCTATCCCCTGCCTGGCATCATCGTTGCCATTACCGCCGTGCTCATGATGGGTGCTGCATTTTTTATGTCCAGCCATGAGAAATTGCTCGCTACGGCCGAATCCCTGCTCTTGCTGTTTGCCCTGCTGGCCAGTGTTGCCCTGGGTTTGCTGGGCGGTATTGCTGGCAGCGGCATCTTGTGGATCTATGCTTTTCCCTTCCTGGCCTTATGGCTCAAGGGCCAGCGCCAGGGCGCACAATGGAGCCTGGTATGGCTGCTTGCCATGGCGTTCAGCATGTTGGCGGGCAGCAGCATTTTCCCTTTTGCTTATGCCTATGATGAAAAATTCGTATTGCAGGCCAGTGCTGCGCTGTTGTTTTATTCCGCGATTGCGCTTGCCTATAATTTCAGCCGCAGCCAGCTAGAAGAAAAACTGTATGTCAGTGAACAGGGCATGCAGGCCAAGACCCGTGATTATGTCAGCAGGCTGGAGCTGGCAGCCTACCAGGACGGGGTCACCGGCCTGCCGAACCGCCTGCGCCTGCTGGATATCCTGAGCAGGGAAATCGCCAACGCCCAGGAGCGTGGCCACACCCTGCTGGTGGCGCATATACGCTTGAAAAAAATGTTCGAGACAGCAATTCTCATAGGGCCAGATGCCAGCGACAAACTGACACGCAATATCGCCGCCACCATGACGGCTACGGTAGGTTCCCGCGGTATTTTTGCCCGCGTCAGACGTGATGAATTTGTCTGTATCTACCGCAAGCATACCGAAGACGTCAATGCCAGCGAGATTATCCGGGACGTGCTGGCCTTTCGCCTTGAATACAAGATCAATGACTATGCCGTCCACATCGATCACACCATAGGTGTTGCCAGTTTCCCCAGCCACGCAAGTGATGCAGAAACCCTGCTACGAAAGGCGGCCCAGGCCATGTTGCAGGCGCAATTCGCCAACCAGGGTCTGGCTTTTTATGAGGAAAGAATGGAGCTTCAATTCAACCGGCAGCAACTGCTCTTTGTACAATTGCATGAAGCCCTGCACAAAAACGCACTCAGCCTGCATTACCAGGGCCTGATAGATTTGCAAACCGGTGCCGTCATTGGTGCCGAAGCCCTGGCCAGATGGATAGACCCGGTATCCGGGCCCATCGCTCCCGCAGAATTCATTCCCATCGCAGAAAAATCAGGCCTCATCAAAGCCTTTACTTTGTGGACCATGCGCGAAGCTTTTGGCCAGCTTGCCAGGTGGCGTGCCGAAGGCCTGGACTTGTTTGTTTCGATCAACCTGTCAGCGCGCTGCATACTCGACCATCAACTGATTGATGATGTGCGTGGCCTGCTCAAAGAATTCAATATACCTGCTGAGGCCATCGTCCTCGAACTGCGCGAAGCCAGCTTTGCCGATACCCCCGAGACCGCATTGCAAAATATGATGAGCCTGCACAAGCTGGGCTTTCGCCTGTCCATAGACGATTTCGGCACCGCGCATACTTCCCTGGCCAGTCTCAAGGACTTGAAGATAGATGAACTCAAGATAGACCAGAGCTTCATGCGCAGCATGGCAACCGATGCCAACAGCCGTGCCATTGTGCTATCGACGATACAACTTGCACATAACCTCAATCTCAGGGTGGTTGCCGAGGGCGTAGAAAGTGCCAGGGCAGAACAGCAACTGAAGGACATGGGTTGTGACATTGCCCAGGGCTATCATTATTGCAAGCCCATGCCTGCTGATGTCTTCAACCAATGGGCGCGCTCATGGCAAATTAACCGCAGGGCAGTGTTGTCTGCCTGAATGCATCTTTTTGCAATCCCCTGTGAAAAGGCTTAGCATGCGGGTTCGTCTTTATTAATCCCTAGCTTCCATGCCTTATTCACTGCAAAAGAAAATCAAACAATTCAGCCTGGGTTTGCTGATCTGCCTCCTGTTCATGGCTGCAGCCATTTCTACCCTGGGTTTGCGTGATCAGATCGTGATGGCGGATGTGGTCGTCGTACCAGGCAATACCGTTAATCCTGATGGCAAGCCATCCGAGCGCTTGCGTGGCCGTCTTGATGTTGCGATGCATTTATTTGCGGCACAAAAATGCAAAGCCATCCTGGTCAGTGGCGGCGTGGGCGAAGAAGGCCATGATGAAGCTGCCGTCATGAAAAAATACCTGGTTGATCATGGTGTGCCAGATGCGGCTGTGTTTACCGACAATCAGGGCGTCACCACCTTTGCCACGGCAAAAAATACCGCTGCCCTGATGCGGGAGAAAAACTGGAAAACCACGATGCTGGCCAGCCAGTTTTTTCATATCGCACGCTTCCAGCTGGCGATGAAAAAATACGGTGTTGAGACTGTAGGACATGTACATTCCACGCACTACGAAGTGCGCGATGCCTATTCGCTGGCACGCGAGGTGGTGGCATATTTTGAGTACACGTTCAGTAATCCGCAGACGCAGTGAGCCTGTTTTTTGCGTATGAGCAGAGCAGGCACGGAGCCACATCAGTGATGAAATTATCACATTAGTAGTATTGAAATAATTTTCTGTAAGCAGATGGATCAAGGCGACGACTAATATATATCTGTCGTATTATTCACGTATAAGCATATACATTTATAGAAAGTCCCTATCGTGAACAAAACAAAATTACTCAGCGTTCTTACTGCAGCCACGCTGGCCGTGGCCAGTTTCTCTGCCTCCGCCCAGGCGGGCAAAGATAGCCAGCAGATGAGTTTTCAAGGGGCTGAACTAAATGGTAAAAAACTGGCCATCAGCGATTACGCAGGCAAGACCCTGCTGGTCAGTTTTTTTACGGCGGGTTGCAATCTGTGTGCGCGTGATTTGAAACTTATGCGTGAGTTTTATGTTGGTAATATGAAACGCAATTTTGTGTTGCTGGCGATTAATATTGATGCAGACAAGAAAGATTTTGATTCTTATGTACAACTGATCAATCTGGCTGTCCCTGCGGAACAACGCTTCCCCATTATCTGGCGCAATACACCGGGGTATAAGGATAATTTTGGCACTATCGTCAGCCAGCCTACGCATTTTGTGATCAATCCAAAAGGCCAGCTGGTCTTAAAGCGCGAAGGCAGTTTCCAGCCGAATGACTGGGATAACCTGTGGGAATCACTGGGCTCATGATTCTTGGCTAAAGGGGGAAACGGCATGGACATGAAATACGAAGTCAGCATAGTTGATACCAGCCATGTAGAAAATATACGTCAGTGCTTCGCCGTATTCAGCTACTTGCGGCCCCACCTGGATGAAGAGGAATTCATCAGCCGGGTACAAACCCAGGTGTCTGAAGGCTATACAATTGCCTGCATCTACATGGATGACGACGTAGTTGCCGCTGCCGGTTATCGCGTGCAGCATTATCTGGCCTGGGGCAAGATACTCTACCTTGATGATTTGATCACCCACCCGCAAAAGAAAAACGCAGGTTTGGGATCAGCCCTGATGGAATGGGTAAAGCTGCAGGCAAAGATCTTGAATTGCAGTGAATTGCACCTCGATACTGGTTACCAAAGGCATGATGCACACAGGCTGTATCTGAATAATGGCTTCGACCTGAGTTGTCACCATCTTTCCAGAAAAATAAGCTGAACTCATTGCCTGAATTTAAACTCAAATTCAAACTCAAAATTCCAGCGGCAAACTCCAACTGGCAGGTATGACATCATGCCTGACCACGGCGCGCTGTTGCTGGCGGCGTTGCAGGCTGTCGGGGCTCCAGGTTTTTTCCCATCCAGGTGGATAGGCCAGGCCCTCACCTTGCCAGTCTGGCAGGCGCTGGCGCACGGCGATCACGGGCAGGTATAGCGGCAAGGGCTGCTCCGGGATATCTGCTCCAAGGCTATAGGCGTAATTCGGCAACAAGGCATCACACACTGCGGCAAACCAGGCCGTGTGGTCTTCATCCTGGCCCAGTGCATTTGCCAGGCCAGCCGGATCAAAGCGCGCCAGGGCTTCTATCAATTCAGCCGTGCTGGCACCGGGTGCATCACCCCAGCCCATGACGGGGTTGAAATTGTAATCGGCACCTGATCCATACCAGCCTTCGCGCCAGGGTCTTTGCATCCAGTTGCGCGTGCCTGTGAATAACTGCCAGCGCCAGTGCAGGCCAGACGCCTTGGGCCAGCTATACAGATAGAGTTTTTGATAACCGGCAGCATGCAAGTCCCTGACCATGGCCATCAAACGTGCATGCGGCATGCGTTCTGGCGGGGTGCGGCGGAAAAGTATGGGTTCACCATCGGCATGCTGAACTTCGTCTGTTGATAAGTTCAAGTCCAGGGTGCGTTTTTCATCACCAAAACGCGCCGCCACCCAGCCACTGAGCAGGTTCACGGCAGTCAACACGCCATAGCCACGATGGCGGTGAAAAATAACGGTTCCGGGGGCTATCGGTTTCATATATCTCTGGTGTATCCGGGATGTATCAACAAGCTGCATGCGATGAAATGCAACAGCTTAGTGTAGCAGTTTTCACTGGCCCCCTATGCGCGTTACAATGTGTCTAATCTAAAATTTTACACATCCTTTATCTACAGAGACAAGACCATGACTTTGCGCATCATCGCCACGGGCGGCACTTTTGACAAACATTATGACGAACTGGCAGGCAAGCTCAGCTTTGCAGACAGCCACCTGCCTGAAGTGCTCAAGCGTGCGCGCCTGACGATACCCGTAGAGCTGGAAGTCTGCATGCTGGTAGATTCACTGGACATGAACGACAGCCACCGCAATACCGTCTTGCAGGCTTGCCAGCAGTCCGCAGAAAAAGCGATTGTCATCATCCATGGTACCGACACCATGCGTGAAACGGCAGAAGTCCTGGGTGCGGCCAATCTGGGCAAGACTATCGTGTTTACCGGCGCCATGATCCCTTACGAAATCGCCAATTCTGATGCTTTCTTCAATCTGGGTTTTGCCTGTAGCGCAGCGCAACTCTTGCCAGCCGGTGTGCACGTTGCCATGAATGGCAAGGTCTTTCCCTGGAATGACGTACAAAAGAACCGTGAAGCTGGCGTATTCGTAAATAAGTAAATCCAGGTAAAACCGAGTGAGACTAATTGGGACGAATTGAGACCACCATGAAACTGCTGCTGGCGACATTATTGCTGTGTTTTTCCACCCTGACGCAGGCAGCAGAAACGCGTTTTGATTCTGTCTATTTTTTCCAGTCGCAAACTGAGTTGGAAAAAAAAGGCATCAATGTCGATACCTTTGGCCGTTATACACGTGTCTTGCAAACACAGATTTACAAGGCACTCAAAAAAGCCAAGATGCCTGCGAGCGCAGGTTACCTGGTCGTGGCTGTACGCTCGGATGGTGAAGTCACCTGCTGGCTCGACATGACCCCTGCGGTGGATGCATACTACGATAACCAGATTTATGAAACCATCAAAAAAATCCCGCCTTTAAACGTAGAAAGCGGCATTCTGGTGTTCGGTATCAAGATGGCGATAGACACAGCTGTGCATACCAAAAAAGCAGTGCCCGCCCCTGCCGAATGGGCAGAGGCTAAAAAGAAACTGAATGACCCGAATAATATAGAGGAACTGGCATTGTCCCTGTGGCCTGAGTAAGCACTTTTACAGCTTTATTTTTTAAGTAGCTTTAGTGCCGCAAGCAGCGCAGTACTTTCATCATCTGTACCTATGGAAATGCGCAAAAATTCACTGATGCGTGGCAGCTTGAAATGGCGCACGATGATGCCGCACTGGCGCAAACCCAGGGCAATTTCTTCTGCCGCAAAACGAGGGTGACGGGCGAAGATGAAATTCGTCGCCGATGGCAAGACTTCAAAACCCAAATCCCGCATAGTTGCAGCCAGCCTTTCGCGCGTTGCCATCACAGCCTGGCAAGTCTGCAAAAAATAATCCTGGTCTTCAAATGCGGCAATCGCGCCCGCTATTGCCAGCCTGTCCAGCGGGTAAGCATTGAAACTGTTTTTGACACGGTTCAAACCTGCAATCAAATCTGCATGCCCTGCCGCAAAACCTACCCGCAAACCAGCCAGTGAGCGCGATTTTGACAGGGTATGTACGACCAGCAAATTGGGGTAACGGTCTATCAGCGCAATCGCTGTCTCGCCACCAAAATCCACGTAAGCTTCGTCGATGACAACGACCGTATCGCGATTGTGTTGCAGCAGGAATTCGATTTTTTCCAGCGGCACGGCACAGCCAGTTGGCGCATTGGGATTGGCGAAAATAATCCCGCCATTTTCTTGCAGATAATCTTCTACATTGAGTTGAAACTGGGCATCCAGTGGCACGCTGCGATGGGCGATTTCATACAGGCCGCAATACACGGGATAAAAGCTGTAACTGATGTCAGGGAAGAGCAAGGGCCGTTGATGTTTGAGCAAAGCCTGGAACACATGGGCCAGCACTTCATCCGAGCTGTTACCAACAAAAACCTGGTCTGCCTGCAAGCCATGATAATTGGCGATGACGCTACGCAAATGATCCGAGCCGGGATCAGGATAGAGGCGCAGGTCAGCACTGGTGGCTTGCTGTATCGCCGCAAGCACACGGGGTGAAGGCGGGTAAGGGTTTTCATTGGTATTGAGCTTGATGAGCCTGGCCATCTTTGGCTGCTCACCAGGGGTATAAGGGCTCAGCTTGTGGACAACTTCACTCCAGTATTTACTCATGATCTGACAATTCTGCTTTAAGGAAAAAAATTTTTAAGATCCGGTGTTCAGATTAACTTGAACTCTTCGCAAGAGTTGCAATAACTCTTGCTGCTCATTACTGGCCATATCTTTCAATGCCAGGGTGTTCAGACGTTTGGCTTGCTGGCGCAAGGTTGTCAATACGCTTTGTCCATCGGCAGTCAAAGTTAGCCTGACATTGCGCTTGTCGCTTTCATCGGCAACCGCATCAAGCAAGCCCTGGTCACGCAAGCCCTTGATCAGTCTTGCCAGTTGCGCCTTGTCGCGGCCACTGTGCTTGGCCAGGTCACTCTGGGTAGCGCCAGGATAATGGCCAAAAAAACTCAACACCTTGCCTTCCATATGGGTAATGTCATGCGGGCCATCGCGCAGGGCCTGGTATTGCATGGACCGGTATTGATGCATGACCGTATGGATAAGGTCCAGCACCCCATCCTCATTATTTTCTTGAGAATGGTTGACATTGTCATTTGTTTTGCGCATTATAGTAGATATTGTCAACTAATTTGATGGGTCAATAAATGAGTATAGCCTCTGAAACCAGCCGCGTACAACGCATACGCCATGAAATCAAACGCCGTAATCTGCAAGTTGTCCGTGTTGAAAGCCCGACTCCACACTTCCGCCGCATCACTCTCAGTGGTGCTGATCTCCCGGGTTTTATCAGTGCATCTTTTGATGATCACCTTAAACTGATACTGGGTGCCGACAGTGAAAACGCCGTCATGCGTGATTACACGCCCAGACATTACGATGCCACCAAAGGCGAACTGGTGCTGGAATTTTCCATACACGGTGATGGCCCTGCTGCCGCCTGGGCCAACCAGGCTGATGTTGGCCATGGCGTCACTGTCGCGGGGCCGCGTGGCTCTTTAGTCATCCCCACCGACTATGAATGGCATTTACTGGCGGGTGATGAAACTGCCTTGCCAGCGATATCCCGACGCCTGGAAGAATTGCCTGCCGGGGCGCGCGCGATTGTCATCCTGCAAGTGCCACCAGCAGAACGTCGCGAATTAAACAGCGCTGCAGATATCAGCATCGTCTGGGTAGATAGCGCGCAAGAGTTTCTGGATACCCTGCGCGCCCTGCCTTTGCCAGTGGGTGATGGCTACGCCTGGTGCGCCGGTGAAGCTGCGACCATGGCTGCAACACGCCGCATACTGGCTGAAGAAAAAGACCATGCTGGTACTGCCATGCGGGTAGCGGCTTACTGGAAGCGTGGTTTGATCGCGCATCATGAAAACCTGGAAAGCTGATCATTGATCACTGCTGTCCGGAATAATGTCCTTGACAAACAATAACGAGTAAATTCCCTCCCTTTCAAGGGGAGGGTTAGGGTGGGGATGGGTTTCGGTCGATTGGCTGCACATGATTTTGCTACAGAAACCCATCCCCATCCCAACCTTCCCCTTGAAGGGGAAGGAGCTTCAAGCATGATCGCTGGCAAAAATTATTCAATTGCAGAATTAAGTCTTCGACGTAGAAGAATCGCCGCGACGCTGTTCGTACTTGACTCTCCAAATGAGTCAAGATAATTATTCCGGACAGCAGTGTGATTATTGATGAAATCCGGCTACAGCCGGATTCTCATTTGAACTCTTCCACCAAAAAATCAATAAATGCTCTGACCCTGGCAGGTTGCTGGCGGCGGCTCAGGTAATACACATACAGGTCAGCCGATGGCAAGGTATAGGCAGGCAAGACGATTTGCAGCCTGCCGCTTTCCAGGTATTTATTCAAATCCCATTCCGAGCGCACCAGGATGCCGTGGCCATCCAGCGCCCAGTTCAGCACCACGTCGCCGTCATTGCTGGACACCGCGCCGCGTACTTTGACCAGTTCCACCTTGCGGCCTTTTTCCAGTCGCCAGGTGCCATATACATCATCATTTTTCCTGTGTAGGATACAGCGGTGATGATGCAGCTCAGCAGGCGTTTGCGGATGCCCGGCCTGTTTCAGATAAGCGGGTGAAGCGCATAAAAAGCGCCGGTTGCTCATGAGTTTGCGGGCACCCAGGCGTGAATCCGGCAACTCGCCAAAGCGTATCGCCAGGTCATACGCTTCTTCCACCAGGCCTATGGGGCGGTCAGTCAGTTGCAATTGCACTTCCACCTCTTCATGCAAATGGGCAAAGCGTGACACCAGCGGTGCAATGTGGGTGCGGCCAAAGCCGGGTGTGGCGTTCACCCGCAGCAAACCTTTGGGGACGCCTCGGCTGCTCGATACCGATTCTTCCATATCGCGGATACTGCCCAGTATCTGCGTTGCCTGCATAAGATAGGATTCGCCTTCGCTGGTCAGGCTAAGGCGGCGTGTGGTGCGATTGACCAGACGTACACCCAGGCGTTGTTCCATCAACATCAATCGCTTGGTCACTGCAGGCGGGGTGATACCCAGTTCGCGTGCTGTCGCCGACAAACTGCCCAGCTTGGCCAGCAGCACGAAAAAAGTCAGCTCAGGGGCGATATCGATATTCACTTGAAGTAAATAATGGTTTAAATATGAGTGAATTATATGGCTATAAATGAAGAGTAAGCTTTGCGCATACAAAGTTTGCCCCCATTACCTATCAGGATAAAGCCAAATGAAAATCGTAGAAATACACGAACAAACCGTTCCCATCAGTTCACCCATACGCAATGCCTATATTGATTTCAGCAAGATGACGCTGAGTCTGGTCGCTGTTGTAACGGACGTGGTCAGAGATGGCAAGTGCGTCATCGGTTACGGTTTCAATTCCAATGGCCGCTATGGGCAAGGCAAACTCATGCGCGAACGCTTCATCCCGCGCGTGCTGGAAGCTGCACCAGAAAGCCTGATCAATGATGCCGGTGACAATCTTGACCCGCACAAGATCTGGAACTGCATGTTCACCAACGAAAAACCCGGCGGCCACGGTGAGCGATCGGTAGCCATCGGTACCATCGACACGGCAGTCTGGGATGCAGTAGCCAAGATAGAAGGCAAGCCCTTATTCCAGTTGCTGGCAGAACGTTATGGCAATGGCACACCAGACCGCAATATCTTTGTCTATGCAGCAGGTGGTTACTACTACCCCGGCCAGAACCACGACAAACTCAAGGATGAAATGCGCAGCTATATTGACCGTGGCTATACCGTGGTCAAGAAAAAGATAGGTGGAGCGTCGCTCGATGAAGACTTGCGCCGCATTGACTCCATCCTCAGTGTGCTCGGTGACGGGCAAAAACTAGCGGTCGATGCAAATGGCCGCTTTGACCTCGACACTGCCATAAAATACGCGAAGGCACTCTCGCAATACGACCTGTTCTGGTATGAGGAACCGGGTGACCCGCTGGATTTTGAATTGCAGGCCACGCTGCGCAATTACTACCCCAATCCCATGGCGACCGGAGAAGACCTGTTCTCGATGCAGGATGCCCGCAATCTCATACGCTATGGCGGCATGCGTGCTGACCGCGACTGGCTGCAATTCGATTGCGCCCTCAGCTATGGCCTCGTCGAATACCTGCGCACGCTCGATATGTTGCGCGAGCATGGCTGGTCAGCCAAACGCTGCATTCCCCATGGCGGCCACCAGATGTCGCTGAATATTGCTGCTGGCCTGGGCCTTGGTGGCAATGAATCCTACCCCGATCTGTTCCAGCCCTATGGCGGTTTCCCGGATGGTGTCAAGGTTGTCAACGGCCATATCCTGCTGCCAGAATTGCCAGGCATAGGCTTTGAAGGTAAGGCAGATTTGTATGCGCAGATGCGCAAGCTGGCGGAGTAATTGGCTTGCAAAATGATCAGCAATACCAGCGCCAGGCAGCCAGCATCTGACGGGCGTCCGCACTGCCAGCCAGCAATTCGTCCAGATCCAGAGTGACTTGCGCACGTGCGGCGGCTGTCAATTCATAGGTGTCATCAAAAGCCTGTTCATCCAGTTCGCGTATGGTATTCGCGACACAGGCGATGGCGGCAAAGGCTGTCAGCAAGTCTGGTGCAAACAGCTGGAAATCAGGCTTGCCACCGGCCAGGGCAAAATACACTTGCCCTGATATGGTATCGAGCATGAAGGGATTGCTGCCTTCGGTCGCCACCACCAGCCAGTGCTCTTGCCACTCAGGCAGACGCTGGCCGGTATTGCCATGCCAGCGATAGCAAGCCTGGCGGGACCACAGGTTTTTGAGCACAGGTATATCGACAGGATTACCACCCGCGTTCAGTGATAGACCAGTAGGCCCGACTTTTTCATGGACTATTTCACCCCATGGGCCTATCTGTTCATAAAGGCTGGCAACAATCACAGGCAGGGCTACTTCACCCTGCCAGTCACTTGCTGCTTGCGGGCGTAATTCTCCCCAGGGTGACAGCAAGTCACGCAAGACAGCAATAGTGATCGTGCCTATTTTGTCACCCCATCTTCCTTGAACATGGTTTTCAAACCACGCAAGGCCTGGCGTATGCGCGACTCATTTTCAATTAAGGCAAAGCGCACATATTCATCGCCATATTCACCAAAACCTATGCCGGGTGAAACGCAGAGCTTGGCTTTTTCCAGTACCTGTTTGGCAAATTCCAATGAACCCAGGTGACGATAATGCTCAGGGATGTTTGCCCAGATATACATTGATGCCTTTGGTTTCTCTACCATCCAGCCCAGTTCATGTAAGCCTTTGACAAGCACATCACGACGGCGCTGGTACTGGTCGCGTATCTCATTGACGCAAGTCTGGTCGCCCTCGAGTGCGGCAATCGCCGCCACCTGCACGGGCGTGAAGCTGCCATAGTCGTGGTAACTCTTGATACGGGCGAGTGCTGCGACCAGTTCCTTGTTACCTACCATGAAGCCTATGCGCCAGCCGGCCATGTTATAACTCTTGGACATCGTGAAAAATTCCACGGCTACGTCGCGTGCCCCGGGCACCTGCATGATGGACGGGGCTTTCCAGCCGTCGTAGGTGATGTCGGCATAGGCAAGATCATGCACCACCAGGATATTGTGTTCTTTGGCCAGCTTGACTACGCGCTCGAAAAATTCCAGCTCCACGCATTGCGCGGTCGGGTTCGATGGAAAGCCAAAGATCATCATCTTCGGCTTGGGATAAGTCTCGCGTATTGCTCTTTCGAGCTCGGCAAAAAAATCCACGCCAGGGCTCATGCGTATCGAACGTATATCGGCACCGGCGATCACTGCACCATAGATGTGGATAGGGTAGCTGGGATTGGGCACCAGCACGGTGTCGCCCTTGTCCAATGTCGCCAGCATCAGATGTGCCAGACCTTCTTTCGAACCTATGGTGACGATGGCTTCGCTATCAGGATTGATATCGACTTCGTAACGGCTCTTGTACCAGTGCGCAATAGCACGGCGCAAACGGGGTATGCCCTTGGAGGCAGAATAACCGTGGGTGTCAGGGCGTTGTGCCACTTCGACCAGTTTTTCTACGATGTGTGCAGGGGTTGCGCCATCGGGATTACCCATGGACATATCAATGATGTCTTCGCCACGACGGCGCGCAGCCATCTTCAGCTCGGCAGTGATATTGAATACGTAAGGGGGCAGGCGGTTGATACGAGCGAAAGAGAACTTTGTTGCAGGCACAGGCGCGCCTTCAACAGCAGAACCCCGGCCCGGCGGAGTAGTTGTATTTGTCATGATCTAAATTGTACGTAGCCCTTGTAGTCCATACAGACTGCAAGAACGGGCGCCCGGAACCGTCCGAGCGACGTTGAAGCGATTTGCCTCGCGTTTGATTGTAGCTAGCAATCTGGATTTCAGCAAGATGCGTTATGCTTGCTAAAACAAATTTGTCGCTATTCAATCAATTCGAAAAAAGTGGAGCCGTAACATGAACTTATTCCAGGAAGGCATATTGCAGGCAGTCCCTGTCCATGCCGTTTATCTCAGTCTGAATATCAAGGCAGGTGCTGATGCCGTAACTGTCAAGAAGGTAGTACGCGATCTTGCTGACAAGACCGATGGCCAGAATCTGGTCATCGGTTTCGGTGCCAGCCTCTTGCAGTTATTAGGCAGTGAGATCACAGGCATGAAAGAATTCCATGGCATAGAGGGTAGCCGCATGCGCCTGCCTGCGACACCTGCCGCATTGTGGTGCTGGTTGCGTCAGCATGAACGTGGCGACCTGGTGCGTCAATTGCATCAACTTCTGTCTTTGCTGGCACCGGCATTTGAAGTACAACAGCAGGTCGATGCCTTCAAATACAAGGAAGGCCGTGACCTCAGCGGTTATGAAGATGGTACCGAGAATCCGCATGGCGATGCAGCCATCGCTGCTGCTTTTGTGGCGGGTGATACGCCTGGTTTGGCAGGTTCGAGTTTTGTCGCCATCCAGCAATGGGCACACAAATTTGATCGTTTTGATGCCATGGCAACAGCAGATCAGGACAATGCCATAGGCCGTCGCCGCAGCGATAATGAAGAGCTTGAAGATGCGCCAGAATCTGCCCACGTCAAGCGTACTGCACAGGAGGATTTCACACCTGAGGCCTTCATGCTCAGGCGTTCCATGCCCTGGTCTGCACAGGACAAGGCCGGCTTATATTTTGTCGCCTTTGCCAATTCCTTCTACCCGTTTGAAGTGCAGTTGAAACGTATGTCGGGTGCAGAAGATGGTGTCACTGATGCCCTGTTCCAGTTCACCGTGCCGCAGACGGGCAGCTATTTCTGGTGCCCGCCCATGCAGGACGGCAAGCCAGATCTGCGCTTATTGAACCTCGTCTGACTCCGGCGCTTTTAACAAGGCGAGGAAGCCTTCCAGTGGCAAGGGTTTGGAGAAGTAATAACCCTGGAAGGCATAGCAATTATGCGCAATCAAAAATGCTCGCTGGGCACTGGTTTCCACCCCTTCGGCAATCACATTCAAACCTAGGTTAACGCCCAATGAAATAATCGCGCGGACGATGGTCGCATCGTTTTCATCGTGGCTGAGATCGCGCACAAAAGACTGGTCTATCTTCAACTGGTTCAGCGGCAGGCGTTGCAAATAGGCCAGTGAAGAATAGCCAGTGCCAAAATCATCCATGGAAAAAGCAATACCGAGCTTTTTCAATTCGTGCATTTTCTCGGTCGTGGCATCGACATTGTCGAGCACGGTACTCTCGGTGAGTTCTATCTTCAGGCGGGTTGGGTCTATCTTGTGACGCCGTATGATTTCGCTGAGGGTATCAACAAAATCGACTTGCTGGAATTGTTTGGCACTGACGTTGACCGCCAGGGTCAGGTGGCGGGTGTCCTTGCTGCTTTCCCATTGCTTGATCTGGGCACAGGCGGTTTCCAGTACCCATAAGCCGATAGGAATAATCAGGCCGGTTTCTTCTGCCAGCGGGATAAAGTCAGCCGGTGAAATAAAACCACGGTCAGGATGTATCCAGCGCAGCAGGGCTTCTGCACCGATGAGCTTGCCTTCGGAATTCACTTGTACCTGGTAATACAACTGGAATTGATTATTCGCCAGTGCCACGCGCAAATTCGATTCCAGCAGCATGCGCACTACGAGTATGGCTTGCATGGCCGGGTCAAAAAAGCGCACCGCATTGCGGCCTGCGGTCTTGGCTTCATACATGGCAGTATCGGCGCGCTTGAACAAATCCTTGACCGTGATATCGCCACCTTGGAACAGGCAGACACCTATACTGCTGGAACCATGATGTTCAAAGTCGGTGATCTGGTAAGGCTGGCTGAGTAACTGGCGTATTTTTTCGGCGATGCGGTCAGCCTGGCGCAGGGCATCTTCTTTTTCTATGCTCAGTTCTTCGAGCACCACGACAAATTCATCGCCACCGAGACGTGCGACGGTATCACTGTCACGCACGCAGGTTTGCAGGCGGCTGGCAGTTTCTATCAACAGCAGGTCACCCGCATCATGACCACGGGTATCGTTGAGGGTCTTGAAATTATCGAGGTCGATAAACAGGATGGCGCTATGATTGTCCTTGCGGTTGCTGACCGAGATCAGGTGTTGCAACCTGTCCATCAGCAAACGGCGGTTCGGTAATTGCGTCAGCGGATCATAAAAAGCCAGATTGCGTATCTCTGCTTCATAACCTTTGTGACGGCTGATGTCATTGAAAGAGCCTATGTAATTGCTGACTTCGCCACGGCTATCGGTGATCGCCGTCAGGGTCACCATTTGCGGATAGATTTCACCATTCTTGCGGCGACTCCATAGCTCGCCATGCCAGTAGCGGTGCTCTGCCAGTGAGAGATTGATCTGCTCAAAAAAATCCCTGTCCTGCTGTTTAGTCTTGTGCAGGGGCGGGCGTTTGCCTATCAGGTCTTCTGTCGTATAGCCAGAAATGCGGGTGAACGCCTGGTTCAGTCTCAGCATGATCCAGTTGGCGTCTGTAACGAAGATACCTTCCTGTGATTCAAAGGTGCAGGCAGCAATGCGCAAATCCTGTTCAGCCTGTTTGCGTTCGGTAATGTCGGTGATAAAGCAATGCCATAACATCGAGCCGCCGGGCTCAGGCTCTGGCAAGCCATCCAGATACAGCCAGCGCACCGTACCATCCTTGCGACGCATGCGAAACTCACTTTGCCAGGGAGCCAGGTTCCGCATGGCATCGCGTATCAGTTCGGTGCCCTTTTCTATATCCTGCGGGTCTATGCGTTCAAACAAATGCAGGGCATCGTCCCTGACTTCTTCATGCGTGACTTCAAGCATCTGCACAATGGCATCACTGGCAAAGGGAATGGCGGCACTATGGTCGGGTCGTATGCGGTATTGCAAGACCAGGCCGGGCAAGCGCGAGGCAACCTTGTTGATGCGTTGATAAGCTTCTTCTATTTGCCGGGTAGCGTCTATGCTTTCTGACTGCAGTGCAGTGATGATCAGGGTGATCAGCACCATGGTCGTCATATACGCCCACAGTATCAGCAGGTTGGCCTGGCCACCGTCATAGAAGGGCCCCATGCTGTGCGAGGTTGCCCAGGCCGAGAACAAAGACGTGATCAGCACTGCGCAAGAGGCACCGGTAATGCCAAAGCGCATGGCTGCCCAGATCATGATGCCCACCATGATGAAGGTCAGGTGCAGGTGGCTGTAGGGGGACGCAAAGATCAGCCAGTTGGCCAGTGCAAACAAGAGCAGAAAGCCAAAGATTTCCTTGCTCCGTCTGGAAAAGCCAGACAAGGATTTCAGTGAAAAAGACAACAACAGTGGTGCTGCCAGCAAGGCACCTACAGTGTCCCCTGCCCACCAGGTCAGCCAGACCGCCGCCGGATCAGCGTTCAGGCCATGCAGCCATAGCGTTAGCGTGCCGCCGCTTGCCGAGATGCACATGCCCAGCATGACAGCTATGCCAAAGCCAACGACATCGCGCCGCCGGGAAAAATCACGCCTGAAACCTTGCTTGCGCAATAGCCATTTGCTCAGTATTGGCCCCAGCGTATTGCCTACGGCAAGGCTGCCAGCTACCAGTACGCTAAAGCCTGCCGACATCTCCAGCAGCCAGGCGGCAAGAAACACGGCGACAGCAGCCAGCTTGCCATGGCGCAGCAAGCCAGTGATGGCGATGCCGGTTGGCAGCCAGATCAGGCTGACGCTGGGATTGACATAGGGGATGGACAAACCGACACGCCCGGCACCAAAGTAGGCAAGCATGATCAATAGAAAATGTCCCAGCCGTATTTCCTGGCGAAAATTTCTGGTATGGGCAAATTGCTCAGGCTTATACATGGATAAAGACTTTAAAAGACTTGAGCAATTATGCGGCAAAGCAAGACTGACGTTAGTTAACTTTTGATAAGTCAACATTCTTTGTCATTCGTCTAATCCTGACAAAAATACATCAAGACAGTCTCCCTTAATCTTAGATCAATATCCGCGCTCTTTCAATTTACCTTTGAATTTCAAATTTTGCCGAATTTTTACATCTTGAATTTTTACATCTTGTTTACGCCCCCCGTTTAAGTCTTTACGAATTTTTTACAAGCTTCTGACTATGCTTCACTGTGTAAAAACGAAGGAGTAAAGCATGGAATATCTGATGGAATTTTTATATCTCGCAGGCATGGGAATGTTCTTCCTGCTGATCTGGGCTTTGGTGCTGGCCTGCGACACTTTGGGAGCAAAAGCATGAATCCCTTCTACATCCTGGGCACGGTGGTGGCTGCCGCCCTGTTCGTCTATCTGATCGCAGCCTTGTTGAATGCCGAGGAGCTGTGATGACTACGCAAGCAATTGTTTTATTGGTATTGTTTCTTGGTGTGCTACTGCTCTTGTCTTATCCTTTGGGTCGCTACATCGCCAGGATAGCGGATGACAAGGCCACAGTACCTGGCATGGGCTGGTTGCGCTGGCTGGAAAAAGGCTTGTACCGTGTCGCAGGCGTTAAAGCAGAAGCAGGTATGGGCTGGAAGCAATTTGCTGTCGCCTTGCTGGTGTTTAATACCCTGGGCGCATTGCTGGTGTATGCAGTGCAACGCCTGCAAGTCTGGCTGCCTTTGAATCCGCAAAACATGGCGAATGTCAGCATGGATTCATCCTTCAATACCGCGGTCAGCTTTGTCGCCAATACCAACTGGCAAGGCTATACCGGTGAAGCAACCATGAGTTACCTGACCCAGATGCTGGTGCTGGCTGGGCAAAACTTCTTTTCCGCAGCGACCGGCATAGCAGTTGTGTTTGCGCTGATACGCGGTTTTTCCCGTCATTCAGCCACATCCATAGGTAATTTCTGGACTGATATCACTCGTTCCACCCTGTACCTGCTGTTGCCATTGTCGGTGATATTTGCCGTCTTCCTCATGGGCCAGGGCGTGATCCAGAATTTCTCTGGCTATAAAGATGTGCAGTTGATTGATCCTGTCACTTATAGCCAGCCCAAACTGGGGCCTGATGCGCAAGCTTTGAAAGATGACAAGGGAGCACCCGTCATGGAAACCCTGACGGCGACTACCCAAACCCTGCCCATGGGCCCGGTGGCTTCGCAAGAAGCGATCAAGATGCTGGGCACCAATGGTGGTGGCTTTTTCAATGCCAATTCGGCTCATCCTTATGAAAACCCCAGTTACCTGAGCAATTTCATGCAGATGATCGCCATCTTCCTGATACCTGCTGCGCTATGTTTTGCTTTTGGCCACATGGTCGGTGATATGCGCCAGGGTTGGGCGGTATTGACGGCAATGACGGTCTTGTTCGTGGCAATGACGCTGACAGTGATGTTGTCTGAGCAGCAGACTCACCCGGTGCTTGCTTCCATGAATATCGACCAGGCTACTTCAGCCCTGCAAGCCGGTGGCAATATGGAAGGCAAGGAAACCCGTTTCGGCATCAGCGCCTCCAGCCTGTTTGTGGCCGTGACGACGGCAGCGTCCTGCGGTGCAGTGAACGCCATGCATGATTCCCTCATGCCTATCGGCGGCCTGGTACCTATCGTACTCATGCAGTTTGGTGAAGTGGTGTTTGGTGGCGTAGGCAGTGGCCTGTACGGCATGTTGATCTTCGCGATATTGGCCGTGTTTATCGCTGGCCTGATGATAGGCCGCACTCCAGAATACCTGGGCAAGAAAATCCAGGCATTTGAAATGAAGATGACTTCCATCGCCATCCTGGTAACACCGGTATTGGTGCTGGCTGGCACAGCCATCGCGGTCATGTCGGAGGCAGGCAAGGCCGGTATTTTGAATCCAGGTGCCCATGGTTTTTCTGAAGTGCTGTATGCCTTCACTTCTGCTGCCAACAACAATGGCAGCGCCTTTGCCGGCTTGAGTGCGAATACGCCCTTCTACAACATCATGCTGGCGATCGCCATGTGGTTTGGCCGCTTTGCCATGATCGTGCCTGTGCTGGCGATAGCCGGTTCACTGGCAGGCAAGAAAAGGCTGGAAGCCAATGCCGGCACCATGCCCACCCATGGTCCCATGTTCATTGCCTTGCTGGTTGGTACGGTGGTGCTCATCAGTGTGCTCAATTATGTGCCTGCCCTGGCCTTGGGACCAGTGGTTGAACATCTGCAACTGATCGCGAAATAACGCACGAATTAATTTAAGCAGTCTGAGTGACAGCCGCATCTGGAATGCGCTTTCATTCAGACCCGCCAGTAGTTTAAGGGGATTAACATGTCTAGTACCAGTGTACAAAAGTCGATAGACAGCAAAGTCAATACAGCCGCCAAACCTGGCGCTGGACAAGCTGGCGACGCCACATCCAGCGGCAAGCCACGCTTGTCGCTATTTGATAGCAGCCTGATCATGCCTGCTGTCATCGATTCATTCAAAAAACTCAGCCCGCGCACGCAATTGCGCAGCCCGGTGATGTTTGTCGTGTATGTCGGCAGCATCATCACCAGCATGCTGTTCGTGCAATCCCTGATGGGTCAGGGCGAAGCCAGCCCTGGCTTTATCCTCGCCATTTCCATCTGGTTATGGTTCACCGTCCTGTTCGCCAATTTTGCCGAAGCACTGGCAGAAGGCCGCAGCAAGGCCCAGGCCGCTTCCCTGCGCGCATTGAAGCAAACCGTGATGGCAAAAAAACTGGCGATACCAAAACACGGCACCACCTGGCTGCCAGCACAGGCCAATGATTTGCGCAAGGGCGATGTGGTTCTGGTCGAGGCCAATGACGTTATCCCTATCGATGGCGAAGTCATAGAAGGTGTGGCGACGGTGGATGAAAGCGCCATCACCGGTGAGTCCGCTCCTGTGATACGTGAATCTGGCGGTGACTTTTCTGCCGTCACTGGTGGTACCCGCGTCTTGTCTGACTGGCTGGTAATGCGGGTGACATCCAACCCTGGTGAAGCCTTCATCGACCGCATGATTGCCATGGTAGAAGGTGCCAAACGTCAAAAGACCCCGAATGAAGTTGCCCTGACCATTTTACTGGTGGCCCTGACCATTATCTTCCTGGTGGTGACCGTGACTTTGCTGCCTTTCTCGCTGTTCAGCGTTGATGCCGCCAAGGCAGCGGGTTTTGCTTCTGCCCCTATCTCCATCACGGTGTTGATCGCTTTGCTGGTTTGCCTGATTCCCACCACCATAGGCGGCTTGCTGTCTGCGATTGGTGTGGCTGGCATGAGCCGCATGATGCAGGCGAATGTCATCGCCACATCTGGCCGTGCGGTTGAGGCTGCCGGTGACGTTGATGTGCTGATGCTGGATAAGACCGGCACAATCACTCTCGGCAACCGCCAGGCATCTGACTTTTTCCCTGCACCTGGCGTAACCCTGCCACAATTGGCAGACTCTGCCCAACTGGCTTCACTGGCTGATGAAACACCAGAAGGCCGCAGCATCGTTATCTTCGCCAAACAGCGCTATAACCTGCGTGAACGTGAAATGGCCAGCCTGAATGCGACTTTCGTGCAATTCACGGCCCAAACCCGCATGAGTGGTGTCGATATTGGCAACCGCCAGATACGCAAAGGCGCAGCAGATTCAGTCAAGAAATTCGTTGAATCCCTTGGCCGCCCCTTCCCTGCTGAACTCAGCAAAACTGTTGATGACATTTCACGCCGTGGCAGCACCCCATTGGTGGTCGTCGATGATGGCAAGGTCATGGGTGCGATAGAGCTCAAAGATATCGTCAAGGGCGGCATCAAGGAAAGGTTTGCCGAGCTGCGCCGCATGGGTATCAAGACCATCATGATTACCGGTGACAACAAGCTGACTGCAGCGGCGATTGCTGCCGAGGCCGGTGTCGATGACTTTTTGGCGGAGGCCACGCCAGAAGACAAGCTCAAGCTGATACGCAGTTACCAGGCTGAAGGCCGCCTGGTTGCCATGACGGGTGACGGTACCAATGATGCACCAGCACTGGCGCAGGCTGACGTTGCAGTAGCCATGGCATCCGGCACGCAGGCTGCAAAAGAGGCCGGCAATATGGTCGATCTGGATTCCAACCCTACCAAGTTGCTGGAAATCGTTGAAATAGGCAAACAGATGCTGATGACACGCGGTTCGTTGACGACGTTCTCGATTGCGAATGATATTGCCAAGTATTTTGCGATTATCCCGGCTGCCTTTGTCGCCACTTATCCACAGCTCAAGGCGCTGGATATCATGCACTTGACCAGTCCGTCATCGGCCATCATGTCTGCGGTGATCTTCAATGCCCTGATCATCGTTTTCCTGATCCCACTGGCTTTGAAGGGTGTGAAATACCGTGCCATCGGTGCATCGCTGCTGTTGCGTCGCAACCTGCTGATCTATGGCCTGGGTGGCATCATCTTGCCTTTTGTTGGCATCAAGCTCATTGATGTCATCCTGGCTGTGTTGCATCTTGCCTGAATTTATATCGCTCAATAAGGAATCATCATGAGTACTATTACAAACAATGACGCTGGTAGTTCAATTTTTCGTCCCGCCATCGTCCTGCTCGCCGGCTTGACACTGGTTGTTGGTGTCATCTACCCCTATGCGATGACAGGCCTGGGTAAAGTTATTTTTAGCAATCAGGCAGAAGGCAGCCTGGTCGTACAGGATGGCAAGACTGTCGGGTCTTCCCTGATAGGCCAGTCTTTTTCTTCACCAAAATATTTTTGGGGCAGGCCATCTGCCACTGGCCCTATGCCAAATAATGCGGGCGCATCCAGCGGCTCCAATTTTGGCCCTACCAATGTGGCGCAAATTGATGCCATCAAAGGCAGGGTTGAGGCATTGAAAGCGGCTGACCCTGGCAATACTGCAAAAATCCCTGTTGATTTGGTGACCGCATCGGCCAGTGGCCTTGATCCTGAAATCAGCCTGGCGGCTGCCAACTACCAACTGGCCAGGGTGGCACGCGAACGCAAGGTGCAAGAGTCGCAAGTCAAGGCTATCATAGACCAGTTGGCGCAACAGCCCACGCTGGGTTTGCTGGGTGAGGCCAGGGTCAATGTGCTGGCTTTGAATCTGGCACTGGACAAGCTGAGTAAATAATTCAAGATAAGAAGTAAAAAAAACCGATATGGCCACCAATAGCGAACAACGCCCTGACCCTGATGTCTTGCTTGCCCACGTGCAGGAGCAAGAACGCAGGGCCACGCGTGGCAAGCTGCGTATCTATTTCGGTGCGTCTGCTGGCGTGGGCAAGACCTACGCCATGCTGACTGCCGCCCGCAAGCTGGTGGCCGAGGGCCAGCAGGTATTAGTCGGCGTCATAGAAACCCATGGCCGTGACGAAACCGCAGCCCTGGTCGAAGGACTGGAAGTCTTGCCACCCAAGGCGATAGCCTACCGTGACAAGACCCTCTGTGAATTTGACATAGACACCGCGCTGGAGCGCCACCCGCCATTGATACTGATGGATGAACTTGCACATTCGAATGCTGCCGGTTCACGCCATCCCAAACGCTGGCAAGATGTGGATGAATTGCTGAGTGCCGGTATCGATGTGTACACCACCGTCAATGTCCAGCATCTGGAAAGCCTGAATGATGTGGTCGGTGGCATCACTGGCATACGCGTCAATGAAACTTTGCCCGACAAGGTGTTTGATGAAGCAGATGAAGTCGTACTGGTGGATATCCCGGCTGACGAATTGCTGGCCAGGCTCAAGTCTGGCCGCGTCTATAAGCTGCAACAGGCAGAACGCGCTGCCAAGAATTTTTTCCGTAAAGGCAATCTGATCGCCCTGCGCGAGCTGGCCCTGCGCCGCACCGCCGACAGGGTAGAAGATGATGTACAAGCCTATCGCATAGAAAAGTCCATCGGTACGATCTGGAAGACTGATGCCGCTCTGCTGGCCTGTCTAGGGCCACATGGTGATGCCGACCACCTGGTACGCAGTGCCGCCCGCCTGGCCAGCCAGATGAATGCAGAATGGCATGCAGTGTATGTAGAGACGCCGCAATTGCAAAGGCTGCCATCGGCGCAGCGTGAACGCATTTTGAAAACCCTGAAGCTGGCACAAGACCTGGGTGCGGTAACCGCCGTGTTGACCGGCAAAGATATTGCCCTGGCTATCGTGGATTATGCGCATAGTCATAATTTTTCACGCATCGTCCTGGGACGGAGTAAAGCAAGCAAATGGCGATTTGCATGGCATCAAACGACGCATCTGAATGATATCGCCGCCTATGCACCAGACCTGGACTTGATCGAAGTTGGCAACAGCCGGGCTGCAGCGACAGATAATGAGAATGAAAAAAATGCGGTATCTGGCAGCACTAGCGAGTTGCCCAGTCCACGCGTACCCGCACGGCACTGGCGTTATGTGTATGCTGTATTGGCCAGTATTACGACCGGCCTGATTGCTACGCCCTTATTTGAGGTGTTCAATCTGGTCAATATCGCCATGTTGTTTTTATTGACGGTGGTACTGGTTGCCGTGAAATTTGGGCGTGGCCCCTCGGTACTTTCCACCATAGTTGGTATCGCTGTATTCGATTTCTTTTTTGTGCCACCGCGTTTTTCTTTTGCGGTCAGCGATTTGCAGTATTTGATGACCTTTGCCGTCATGCTGCTGGTGGGGTTGATTACTGGTCACCTGACTGCTGATTTGCGTTACCAGGCCAGAGTCGCATCCCACAGGGAGTCGCGTGCGCGTGCGTTGTATGAATTCGCCCGCGACTTGTCAGGCGTGTTACTGGCAGAGCAAATTTCAGAAACCACACAGATCATCATACAAAGAGCCTTCCGTGCCCAGGCAACCCTGTTATTACCTGATGATACCGGTCGTTTGCTGCCACCCAGCAACACAGTGAGTGGTCTGGACATGGGTATCGCGCAATGGGCTTTCGACAAGGTAGAAGCAGCAGGCATAGGCACGGACACCCTGCCGGCCAGTAACTTCTTTTACCTGCCGCTGGTGGCACCCATGCGCACCCGTGGCTTGCTGGCGATACAGCCAGAGAACCGTCGCTGGATCATGATCCCTGAGCAAAGGCAGCAACTTGATACCTTCGCCGCCCTGGCAGCAATCGCACTCGAACGCGTGCACTATATCGAAGTCGCGCAAGATGCCCTGATCCATATGGAATCTGAACGCCTGCGCAATTCCCTGCTGGCGGCGCTGTCGCATGATTTGCGCACGCCGCTGACTTCGCTGGTAGGTATCTCGGAATCACTGGCCATGTCCAAACCCGCGCTGGCAGATGCACAACTGCATATGGCGCAAGCCCTTCGTGACGAGACCCTGCGCCTCAGCGCACTGGTGACTAACTTGCTCGACATGGCAAGAATAGAAAGTGGTGAAGTCAAACTGAATTTGCAATGGCAGACTTTTGAAGAAGTGGTCGGTACCTCCCTGCGCATCTGTAGTGCGCAATTGCAAACACATAAAGTGGAGACCAGACTGGAAGCCGCTTTGCCGCTCGTCAATTTTGATGCGGTGCTGATAGAGCGGGTATTGTGTAATTTATTGGAAAATGCCTGTAAATATACGCCAGCAAATTCTCTCATCACTATCTCGGCAGAACTGAATGGCAGCATGCTGGAAGCCAAGGTGTATGACAATGGGCCGGGTTTGCCAGCCGGGCGTGAAGAAGCCGTATTTGAAAAATTTACCCGTGGTGAACGCGAATCTGCCCTGCCCGGTGTTGGCCTGGGGCTGGCAATTTGCCGCGCCATTATCGCCGCCCACAAAGGCAGCATGCATGCTGGACATTCTCCTGACGGTGGAGCCTGCTTTGTCTTCACCTTGCCCCTGGGTACCCCACCGGCGATGCCGGACTTGGAAGAATAATCAGAAACAAAAAAATGAATATAAGCAACCAAGCAATGCCAGTTGCACTACTGGTGGAAGATGAGCCACAAATCCGCCGCTTCGTCCGCAATGCGCTGGAAGAGGAGGAATGGCAAGTCCATGAATCTGTCAACCTGCAACGCGGCCTGGTGGATGCTGGCACGCGCCAGCCTGATCTCATCATTCTTGACCTGGGTTTGCCAGATGGCGACGGCATCGATTTCATCCTGGATGTACGCAAATGGTCTAACGTACCCATCATCGTCTTGTCTGCCCGCGTCAGTGAACAAGACAAGATCAAGGCACTGGATGCCGGTGCTGACGATTATCTCAGCAAGCCTTTTGGTGTCGGTGAGTTACTGGCACGGGTACGCGCGACTTTCCGGCGTCAGCGTCAGCCTGGTGTCAATCTGGATGGCATAGTCCAGTTCGGTGATGTCAAGGTTGATATGAAAGCCCGCCTCGTCACCAAGGCCGGGGCGATGGTGAAGCTGACACCGACAGAATTCCGGCTGCTGATGGTGCTGGTCACCAATGTAGGCAGGGTTGTCACCAACCCGCAATTACTTCGCGAAGTATGGGGACCGAGCCATTCAGAAAGCGGCCATTACTTGCGCATCTACATGGGGCATTTGCGGCAGAAACTCGAAGATGATCCGGCGCAGCCGCGCTATCTGCTGACAGAGACGGCGATAGGTTACCGCCTGCTCTTACCTAGCTAAAACCATAGAAATATTTGAATAACCGGCAGCAGCCTTTGCTTGCCGGTGGGACTTTTGCATCCTTAAATTTTGCAAATAATTTTTTGAGAGGACTCAAATGAAAAAACTAGTCATGGCAGCAGCCATCAGCACCGTCTTTTTTGCCGGATACGCCAGCGCAGATGATGCCAAGCCTGAACATGAAGTCAGCTTCAATGCAGCAGTGACTTCAGACTACCGTTATCGCGGCATTTCACAAACACGCCTGCAGGCAGCATTGCAGGGTGGCGCTGACTATACCCATAACCCCAGCGGGTTTTATGCAGGTACATGGGCTTCGACCATCAAATGGACCAAGGATGCCGGCGGTGGTGGCGATGTAGAAATTGATTTGTATGCAGGCAAGCGCGGTGAAATTGCCAAGGACATCAGCTATGACGTCGGTGTACTCAGCTATGTTTATCCATCCAATGGCCTGGCTGTGAGCGCGAACACCACAGAAATTTATGGCCAGCTTTCTTACGGCCCGGCTTATGCCAAATATTCACACTCTGTGACTAACCTGTTCGGTTTTGCCGACAGTAAGAACAGTGGCTATCTGGACCTGGGTGCGAATGTGGAAATGGCCACCGGTCTGACACTGAACCTGCATGCCGGTCACCAGCAAGTCAAGAACAATGGCGCTTACAGTTATACAGACTGGAAGCTGGGCCTGACAAAAGACTTTGGTATCGTCACAGGTGCAGTAGCCGTCATCGGCACCAATGCCGGTGAAGTGGCTTATGCTTCACCAGCCAATGGCAAGTTCCTGGGCAAGACAGCGCTGGTAGTTACAGTCAGCAAGACGTTCTGAATAGGTACTGATTAAATTTGTAGGGTGCGCCATGCGCACCGTTTCCCTTGTCAAAAATGGTGCGCATGGCGCACCCTACAAAACTCAGGCCTCGTTTTTCAACTGGCTTTATTTTTGAATATGGAACAAGGCAATCACGGTAAATAGATCGCCCTGTAAAGCTGTGTCCTCGGCATATCATTTTCTGCATCGAGGTAAATAAATTTGATCTGCGAAAGTTGCTGCGACAACTGGCTGACAAATTTCTGGTTCTGCATGCAAGCGATTTTATCTATCGTGATCAACACTGGTAAATGCTTATTTTTACTGCGTGCCAGTCTGATGCATTTATAGAGTTTCGTCTGTTTTTCTTTATTCCATGTAGCCAGTTCTGTATGACATACCAACAGATCACAGCAGGATAAAGCAGTGGCTGCATCTGCATAAAATGGCTTGGGAATATCCATCACAATATCGTTAAAGTCCGCATGTCCATGCATCAGCTCTGTAGCCATGGCATCAGAAGAAAGAGAGCTGGGTCTTGCGCCAGACTTGATCTCCAGGCGCGACCATGCAATATTCTCAGCTTCTTTCCGGTACTGGTTAAGCTGTTTTCTTTCGCAATTTTGTTTTAGCAGTAACACGTCTCTGCCTGCATATGCCCGGCGCTCGGCCAGCCTGACGGCTGAGCTTGCAGTCGCTGATGCAAAATCTGCAGTGACTATCGCCAGTATCATGGCAGAAGCAATCCTAGCAGATTACTGACATGGAGAGAGGCTGTGGAAAATTGCGTATGTACACCAGACAGCAGGTCTTGTACTGCCAGCATGACCAATATCAAGGCCATCAACTTCTGCAAACTGATGAAGAGCAGTACATAGTTTTTTTGACGAGCCCACTGCAGTGCCGGAAGTGCAATTAATATCTGTATTAAGCTTATAAAGATAAGCATCAGTATGCATTCCATCAGCCAGCCATTTATGCTGGCTTGATATAGCATGAGTGAAGACAGCGACGCCGCAGCCACTAAACAAATAGAGATGTTAAAACCCTGTTCAGTTTCTTTATTCGCTGGCTTGATTCCCATGAATATGCAGATGGCAAATATCAGCAGTGCCAGTCCAGAAATCATTTGCAATCTCAGGCCTTCTATCTGCATATAGGCAAGCACAGCAAAGCCAGACAAAGTCATACTGCTGTATAAAGCCAGTGCAATTAACAGGCGTTTCATTGCATTCAGTGGCTGGCAAAAACCTTGCTGGATAATGCCTGCATGGCCTTGATCGTCATGGGATGGGCTGCAGGGTATTCACAGACTGACAAGCCATCCTGATACGCCTGATGAAAACTGCCACCGCAAAATAAGGGATAGGGAAATAATTCTGCAGCGTCCAGCTTATTGACAAAATCCTTTACCCTGTTCACTTTATCGACGGTAGCCTGTACGTCGCTGCAACTCATGACGACCAGGGTGCGCATGCGCGGGTTTTCTGCCTGAGCAGATTTTATGCGCGTGCTCAATTCATGCTCTTGCAATTGCTCCAGTTGATCAAGGGCTATTACTAGTATGGTGACATTGGCTGCCTGCAATGCACTGCGGCTACCCATGCAGTCGCGTGCTTCTGCATCAATGACGATATCCTGATAATGAAAGCCCAGATTTTCCAGTTCAGCCTGCATGCCTTTGCCGCTGACTCTGCGCACGGTTACTGGCGTACAGTCTGCCGTACGGCGGCGGGCGCGGTTCCAGTCCAGTGATGAATGACGGGCGTCGTTATCAAGCAAAATGAGTTTGCTACCTGACAGTGTACGCAAGGTAGCGAGATTGTCGGCCACGATGGATTTGGCGCAGTCTCCCGCGCCATGTGCAATAGTGATGATCATAGGTAATTTCTTTGTGCTTAGCGCACCATGCGCAGTGTACGGACATTGTTGATAACAGGGCCGGGCAAGCTCCTGGCTTTGACAGGCAAAGGCAAATCTGCCAATCTTTCCAGCTCATGCGCGAGTTTGATTTTTCCGGCGAGGGACATGGCTGTCATGGGCAAGCGCAGTTCTTCTTGTATCAGACCCTGCATCGCCAGTGCTGCCTTGACGGGTGCAGGATTGGATTCAGAAAACAGCAGGCGTATCAGATTCTGCATTTCAGCAAACAGAGCCTGTGCTTCGGGAAAATAATCAGCGCGCATGAGTTCATACAATTGCACGAACAGATCAGGTCGCACATGTGCCGCAGCAGAAATCGCGCCCTGGCCGCCCATGCTCAGTGTATCGAGCAACATGGCATCATCACCGCATAATACTTTCAGGTGACTGCAATTTACCAGGCCCATCATTTGCGTCAGATTGCCACTGCTCTCTTTGATAGCCACGATATTCTTTTGCTTTTCCAGTGCGATGACGGTGCTCAGGTCTATATTCACACCCGTCCTGGCGGGGACGTTATACAGGACGATATCTTTCTCAGTCGCTCTGGCAATGGTCTCAAAATGCAGGCGCACACCTTCTTGCGAAGGACGCAGATAAGACGGTGCGCTGACCAGAAATCCCTGCAGATGCTGGTCATCATAAGCATGCACTTTTTCTGCCAGCGAACGTGTATCGCTACCGCTGATACCCATCAGTACAGGACAAGAATTTTTCGTCACTTCCAGCACTGCAGTCAGCAACTGTTTTTGCTCACGCTCATTCAGTGTCGCCGCTTCGCCGGTAGTGCCACAGACCACCAGACCATGTATGCCTGCAGCCATCAATTGTGTGGCTAGTTGCTGTATTTTATCGAGCTCAGGCTTGCCATTTTTAAATGGCGTGACGAGTGGAACCCAGATGCCTTCGTGGATAGACATAGTGATCTCTTTAAAGATTTGAAGTTGTCGGCATGTCCAAAATTAGCTTGCCAGTAGCGGTGTGATTTTCCCGAATTCAGCTTGCGGCAAGGCGCGCATGATGTGGCTGATGATGATATCGACCGAGGACTTGCTCAGGCATAACCATACCTTCATCTTGCTGGCATGGTCTATCGGTTTGACGCGCATGAACAAGACCAGGTCACCACAGGATTTGAGGATCAGATGACGTAATTCAGTGATGCTGGCAGTATCAACCGTGATACGCATGACGAAATCATTTTGTATTAATTTCGCGGGTGTCTTGTAGGTGACCAGGGGTTGCTGCAGCGCATAGGCGCTTTTGCGTAGGCGATGATTTTCAAATAAAAACTTTTCGCGTTTACAGGATTTTAATACGTCTGAATAATTTTCAGAGGTGTGACCGGGATGATGATTCATCGTAATCTCGTGTTGTTTGACACAAAACAAGATTAGCAGCCAAGACGTAAAAATTCTCTAAAAAACTGGGGTGCAAATCGTAAACAGGATATAAATTCTTTGCACCCGTATCTTATTATTTTTTATTACTCTTTCGTCTCGCTCAGTAATTGCTTGAGGTTCATATGCAGGTTTTCTGCCTGTATGGGCTTGTGCATTAGTGTCAATGCAGCGGCCTTGGCGGCTTCTGACAATTGTGGTGAGATATTGCCTGTGATGAGTATGGCGGGTATTTGCAGATTGAATTCTTCACGCAGCTTGGCAATCAGGTCTATGCCGTTTTCATTGGAACCAAGACGGTAATCACAGATCAGCAAATCAGGAATCTTGATTTCTTCGCTGCATAGTGCCATCGCCTCTTTGCCGGACGTGGCGGTAATGACGCGGGCATCCCAGAGTTCCAGCAAGGCACGCATGGCTGTTAATATGCTCTCGTCATCATCAATGACGACGATCAGTGCTTGCAGCAGGGAAGCGCTGTTGCTGGCCTTGCTGCGGCCATGTTTGTCTGTTACATCCTGACTGGCAGCCAGAGGCAGGCTGATCGCAAATGTCGAGCCCTGGCCAGGCTGTGATTGCAATTTGATGGGGATGTTCAAAAGTCGTACCAGTCTTTGTACGATGGCCAGGCCCAGCCCCATGCCTGCGGTGCTGCGTCGGGATTCAGATGCTGACCCTACCTGGAAGAATTCTTCAAAGATGGTTTCCTGGTCATGTTTGGAAATACCTATGCCGGTATCTTCAACGGCAATCTGCAACTGCTGGTCAAACTCCAGGCACTTGACCACGACCTGGCCTTTTGGGGTGTAACGCAGGGCATTGGCAATCAGGTTGCGCATTATCTGTTCGACGAGGTCGGCATCGCTATTGACGATGGCCATGCTGTGGTGGATTTCAAAATGCAGGCTCTTGGCGATTGCCTGGGGAGTGAATTCCACATCGAGTTTTCCTAGTACTTCGGCAATCGCAAATTCCTGCAATTGCGGTTCGACGATTTGCGCATCCAGCCGTGACAAGTCGAGCAGATTCGCAAACATGTCATCCATGGTACGTGCGCAGTTTCTGAGATTGTTCACGACAGGGCGCACAGCGGCCGGCAGTTCAAAACTGAACAGGGCGCCGAGATAGAGATTCAGCGCATGCATGGGCTGGCGCAGATCATGGCTGGCAACGGCCAGAAATCGCGTCAGTTCGCTTTGTTGCGCTTCTTGCCGCTTGTTCACTTTCAGCAAGGTCTGGTTGATTTTTTCGAGTTCTTCTTTTTGCGCCTGTATTTCCGTAGTCCTGAGCCTGATTTCAGTTTCCAGTGCCCGCTTCTGGCGTTTCAGGGCGCGCACGTGCCAGGTGTAAGCCGCAGTAATGATAGCCAGTGCCAGCAGGGTCAGCGTCAGCCAGAACCAGATGTCTTGCCCGTGGGGTGGCGATACAAGTCCAGCGACAGGCGTGGCCGCACTGGCCACTTGCCAGGGGCAGAGCAGCATGGCAAAGACTGTTAGCAGGCGGTTGCGGAAATTAGCCATCTTGAGGGCATGTGGGGCAAATTAGATGAAATAAGTCTTCAGTATACAGTCTTGAGCAAAATTCCTGCCCTGAATGTAAAAAAGCCCCACATTGAATAACAATGTGGGGCTTTCCTGCGCTGTACAGCGGTTATTTTTAGTATAGCCAGAGCTTGTCGGCATCCAGTTGCAGATAATACTCACCCGGGCTCAGCTTGAAAGGTGAATACGCGCGCAAGCCGCCTTCTGTCTGACCAAACAGGCATTCCCAGCGGTCACCGAGATACATGCACGTCGTCAGCGGCAATTTGATGGCGTTCTCAGCCTGACTGTCAGTGATCCTGACTTTTTCAAGGCGGATGATGGCGGTCGCTTCTTCGCCTACATTCTTGCCACGCACTGTGGCTTTCAATGATGCACCATTGACACTGATGGTCGCAGTGTCGCCATTGCGCTGCACTACCTTGCCTTTGAGCTTGTTATTGCTGCCCATGAATTCAGCCGTGAACAGAGTATCAGGCGTTTCATACATGCTTTGCGGCGTACCCTGTTGTTCTATGACACCATTGTTCAATAACAGGATACGGTCAGATATCGCCATCGCCTCACCCTGGTCATGGGTGACCATCAGGGCCGACAGATTCAACCTGACAATCAGTTCACGCAAAAAGGCACGCGCTTCTTCACGCAGTTTGGCATCGAGGTTGGACAGGGGTTCATCCAGCAGGATGACGGGCGGGTTATATACCAGCGCACGGGCAATCGCCACGCGCTGTTGCTGGCCGCCTGACAATTGATGCGGGAAACGTTCACCCAGATGACCCAGGCCCAGTTGGCCCAGTACATCCTTGACCTTGTCATTGATTTCGCTGGTGCCCAGTTTGCGCAGCTTCAGGCCATAGGCGACATTGTCGAACACCGTCTTGTGTGGCCACAGCGCATAGGACTGGAATACCAGACCCAGGTTGCGCTGTTCTGCAGGTACTTCCAGGCCTTTGCTGCCATCAAAAATGGCACGTTCACCCAGGGTGATGGTGCCGGTCTTGGGTGACTCCAGTCCTGCCACGGCTCGCAACAAAGTGGTCTTGCCGCTGCCGGAAGGGCCCAGCAGGGCGACAACCTCGCCACGCTGCAAATTCATCGATACGCCTTTGAGAATGGGGTTGGCTGTCGCGCCGGAACCATATTCCAGGGTCAGATCTTGTACGCTTAATTCAGACATAGTGTGCTCTCGTATAATTTTTTAGGGCTATGTAATGTTTTGTTCTTGTCGCGCTATCAGTGGCTGGCTCAGTGACTCAGTTTCACGCCAAAGCGCAGAGCCAGGCCCAAACCGATGGCAACCAGGGTGATGTTGATAAAGGACAGCGCCGCTACCAGATCAACAGAACCGCCCGCCCACAGCGAAACGATCAATGCGCCGATGACCTCAGTACCCGGTGACAGCAGATACACGCCAGTTGAATATTCACGTTCAAAAATCAGGAAGACCATCAACCAGGCACCGAGCAAGCCAAACTTGACCAATGGCAGGGTTACGTCCCGTGTGACCTGGCCACGGCTGGCACCAACGGCACGTGCTGCTTCTTCGAGTTCAGGGCCAACTTGCAGCAGAGCAGTAGAAATCAGGCGCAAGCCATAGGCCATCCATACGACGGAATAAGCAATCCATACCGAGAAGATGGTCGAACGCAGAGCGCGCAATTGGGGGATCACATTTTCTATAAGCCAGACACAGAAGGCATTATCAAAACCCTTCAGGCCACCTTCCAGCCAGCTGGGTACAAACAGGAACACCCACAGGAAAGACAGGCCAGCCAGCAGACCAGGAATCGCACGTGGTACCAGCACGCTATAGTCAAGCAGGCGGGTAATGCCATCCGGTTTGCGGTGCATGGCCAGGGCGATACCGGCATAGCAAATCACGGCCAGCGCACCACCGATGATACCGATCAGCACAGTATTGAAAATACCGCGCATCAGCGAAGGTTGCTCAAGTATGTCCCTGAAATGCTGCAGCGTGATCACGTCAGCCAGTTTGACACCCTCACCCCAGTAAGAGACAAAGGCACGCAGGACGATGCCTGACAATGGCAAGACGATCGTGAAGATCAGCCAGGCTGCCAAAACAGCAAAGGCCAGCCATTTCCATTTACCCAGTGGCAGTGGTTTTTGGCGTGAACCCTTGCCCTTGATCGATACATATTTATTCGCTGACTTCAACAACCAGCGCTGTACCATCACCAGCGGCATGGTCACCGCGACCAGACATACAGCTGCTGCCGCCATCAGGTGATATGAAGGTGTGCCCAGTTTATTGGTCAGCTTGTACAAATAAGTCGCCAATACCAGATGGCCTTCAGGGTCACCCAGCACCAGCACCAGGCCGAACACTTCAAAACCAAGGAAGAACACCAGCACAGCAGCAAAGGCCAGCGCCGGCATGATCATTGGCAGGGACACATGCATGGCGACCTGGAAAGGCGAGGCACCTGCGACCCGTGCGGCTTCTTCGACGTCCGAGCCCAGGCTCTTCAGCGCAGCGGATGAATACAGATAGACGTGAGGCACGTGCGTCAGGCCAGCGATCAGGACTATGCTGAAGAAGGAATAAATGTTCCAGGGCTCAACGCCTGTCAACTGCTTGACCCACAGGGTATAAAAGCCCACCGGCCCCATGGAGACAACATAGCCAAAACCCATCACCATTGGTGAGACAAAGATAGGTACCAGCAACATTGGTTCTATCCAGCTACGGCCTGGCAAGTCGGTACGTATCATCAAAAAGGCTAGCAAGGCACCGAGCGGGACGGCAATGCCAGCCAGGCCAGAAGCCAGTATCAGGCCGTTCCAGAATGCCTGGCGAAAATCAGGATCATCAAAGATGAAGCGATACGAATCCAGACCCAGTTCTTTTACTGGCGAAAAGAAGGGGGCATTTAAAAAACTCTGGAACAGGATCAGTGACAGCGGCGTAAAAATCGCCAGCAGCGTCAGGGTCACAACCAGGCCACGCGGCCAGTTGAATTGCGACCACCGGCTGCGCGGAGGTAGACTCAGGGTGCTCATGCTTAGCCCAATATCAAGGGTTGAGATTCAATAGTAGTGTGGTTCGCCATACAGGCGGTGCGGGGAAAATATCCCGTAGGAAGAGCCGTTTGGCACCGTACAGCTTAAAACCGGCACGGTGCCCTCAGGCTTATTTTTTACCTGCTGTTTCTTTCCATTGTTTCAGGAAAGCGAGGCGTTTGTTTTGATCAAGATACTGCAACAACATGGGGTTGACCGGCAAAGGTTTGAGGCCGATACCAATGAGCTTTGCCAGGTCAGAGTAAGTGGTTTCACCCTTGACGTCAGCACGTATCGCATACAGCTTGGCTTCATTCGCAATCATGGTCTGGCCGCGTTTGGACAGGGTGTAATCCAGCCATAGCTTGGCCGCATTCGGATGCTTGGCTGCCTTGCTGATGAACATCACGCGTGACAGCACCAGGGTGTAATCTTTAGGGATTTGCACGCCTATCGACGGGTCTTTGGCAGCACGTACCAGGGCATACGAGCCGAGGATGTTATAACCGAGCAGGTTCTCGCCGGAAGACAGGCGTTCCAGCATGGTGCCGGTAGATGACTGCACGCGCACGCTGACATTGCCAAAGGCTTTCGCCAGTTCCCAGAACTCCTTGTTCTCACGGCTGTCCTGGGTAATGAACATGAAACCTACGCCAGATTTTTCGATGTCATAGGTAGTGACCTTGTTCTTGAATTTATCCAGCTTGCTATTGATGAGCTTGGCAAATTCGGCATGGGTTTTTGGTACTTCATCGGCTGTTACCAGGCGCTTGTTATAGACGAAGACCGCTGGTTCAAAAGTTGTGCCGTAAGCGGAATTGTTCCAGATCGCCCATTGTGGTATGCCGCTGATTTCTGGTGATGCATATTGCAGGCCATAACCGTCAGATACCAGCTTGGTCTGCAAATCCATGGCAGATGACCACATCAGGTCGGCGCTGTTGCCGCCTGCGGCCATTTCCGAGATATAGCGGTTATACACTTCGGTGGAATTCATGTCATTGTATTCAACCTGCACGTCCGGGTACATGCTGCGGAAATCCTTGATCAGCGGTTCCACGGCCTTGGTGTCGGTCGCGCTATAGATGACCAGTTTGCCTTCTTTTTTGGCTCCATCGACGATCTTGCTGTAGTCAGCGGGGTAACCGGCAGGTGCCTGCGCTTGCGCCGCAGTTTGCGCACTCAGCAGCACGCCGCCTGTAGCCAGTGCGATCATACTCTTGACGAAAAGTCTTTTTGTTTGCATTTGTCTTCTCCTGTTATTGTTTGTACTTTAGTACCAAGTGATAAGGGTTATAGGGTTTACTCATGACAGGGCACTAACGCACCATGCCAAATTCTTTTGCCTGCAGACGGTAATTATTGACGGCTTTCTGTATGTAAGCGGTCAGTTCCTTGCCTGTCATGGCGAAAGGAAACAGGCCGTGAATTTTTCTTTGTTCATCAAAGGCTGGGGTGTTCATCGCCTGCTGGAAATGCTCCACCCATTTCTGGTAATCGCGGTCGCTGACCTGCGGGCCCATATAGACGCCGCGTATGATGGGCCAGGTCACGTCGAAACCCTGTTCGCGCGCAGTAGGCACATTCGCTAGCGGGCCGGGCAGGCGGGCATCGGACAGCACCGCCAGCACACGTATCTTGTCATCCCGCGCATGCAGGCTGGCTTCCGATGCATCGCCTGATACTGCCTGTACATGGTCTGCCAGCAGAGCGGTGAAAGATTCGCCGCCGCCTTCAAACGCCACCAGGCGCATGCTCTTGGGGTCTATGCCTGCCTGTTTGCCAACCTGAGCCATTTTCAACCAGTCCTGGCTGCCGACAGTGCCACCGGCACCGATGGCGATATTTGCGGGCTTGCTCTTGATCGCATCCATCAGTTCGCGCAGATTCTTGTAGGGAGAATCCTTGCGTACCGCGATCATGCCGTAATCGGTACCGATAGCTGCGACCCAGCGTACATGGCTGGCATCGGATTTGCCAAACTTGCCTTCTGCCAGGTTCAGCAGCGAGCCGCCGGAATACGCAACCAGGGTATTCGCCTCGGCTTTTCTTTGGGTAATGATGGTGGTCCAGGCGATAGCGCCGACGCCGCCAGGCAGGTAATTGATCTGCATGGGCTGGCTCACGGTTGCCTGCTGTGCCAGCTTGCAGGTCAGGTCCATGCCTCCACCGGGTTTGGCCGGGACTATGCAGGTGGCTGCTTCATGCTTTTCTGCTGCTTCCGGCCTGGCGGCAAACCCCTGCAGGCTGGCGAGCAGGCTGCAGAGCAGGAAAGTCAGTTGGGCAGGCCGGATATGCATGTTAAGACCATAGGCTAAGGGTTACATGGATCATACCGAAATGAAACTTTCAGTAGGCTTTCACGAAATACTGGCATAGCTTATCTTAATATGATGCCATTTTTACCAACAATGGTCAGCTCTACAAAATGTGAGCCATCATGGTCCTTGGGACCATAGCTGACTTCCACCCCGCCCAGATCGACATTGCGCATGTTCTCCAGCGCCTGCAGCAGCTTTTTGGAATCTGGATTATTGCCAGCACGGCGCAAGGCTTCTGCCATTAATTTTGCAGCAACATAACCTTCCAGTACAGCATAGGACAAAGGCGGAGGATTTTTGGCCGATTTCAGTACTTTTTGCAGTTCTCTGACCACGGGTATACCTATGTCACGCGGATAAGGCATGACCTGCATGACGCCTATGCCACGTCCCTCTGCCCCCAGGGATTTGAAGAAATCATCAGAATTGACGTTCGACAGCATCAAAAATTGCGGTCTTTGCCCCAGTTTCTGCATTTGCCGTATGAAGTCGGCGCAGGCGGCTGGGGTACATGCCATTAACACCGCCTGTGGCGATGCGGCCGCGATACTGACAACGGCGGCATCGACTTTCATTTCTTTCCTGTCATATTTGGCGATGGCGGCGGCACGCATGCCGCGTTTTTCCAGGTTGCTGACAAAACCGTTCAGGCCATCTTTGCCAAAGCTGTCATCCTGGTGCAGGATGGCCAGTTTGCTGAGCTTGAGTTCCGCCAGCGAAGCAACCATCTTGGCCGCCTCATCCTGATAGCTGGCACGCAGGTTGAATACCTGGGCATGCAGCGGCTGGTGCAGGCTTTGCGCACCGGAGAAAGGCGCAATCAGCGGGATCGAATGCTTTTCCAGCAGCGGCAGTATGGCTTCTATGGTAGGTGTGCTGCGGTAGCCAAACAGGGCTATCGCATGGTCTTCATTGATGAGTTTCAGGGTATTTTCTTTGGTTAGCGCCGGATCGCGTTTGTCGTCATAGCTGATGAATTCTATGCTTTTTCCATGGATGCCACCCTTGCCGTTCAGCGCATCAAAATACAGTTGCGCCCCTTCGCGGTTCTCTTTTCCGGTGGCCTGGCCGGATAATTCTACGGACTGGCCGATGACGATTTTACCGTCTGCACTGGCGAGGGCGGGACAGATCAAACAGGCGAGCAGGAAGAAACTGAGGCGTAAGGGCATCATGATGGTAGTCTCCGGAATTTTTTTTGTAAGGGAGCATAGAGCCGGGGAGCTTTCAGTTTGCTTGCAGTGAAGGGGCTTTTGGGAGATTTGTGATGCGAGAATATTCAAGCTTTGTGTGCATTGGGATAATCTTATTAATGTCATTCCTGCGTGCTTTTGGTAGGAATCTAGTGGCGTTCATCGTATGCCGTATTGCTCGTTACATGACGTACTTTGACAAAAACGTTTGCCCTCCGTAGATACAAGCCGGGTCTCGGCCCGGCAGCCGAAATACTTTCTTTGCGTCGCCAAAGTAAGTATTCAAAGAAAGGCGACCCAGGCGTCGTCGCCCCCTAGAGGGGGTTCCCGTTTGTGCAGTACAAAAAATGGGAAGGCCCGAAACTCGCTTCAGCCTTGCTCTCAGGAACATGCGCTTGCAAGCGCATGCCGTTACGCAGGCGGACAGCATGCTGTCCGAAACCCCTGCTACACCTCAAACAGCGGTCCTTCTTTTTCCATTTTCTGTACCGCACAAACGGCGCCTACACATGGGAACTGCTAACGTCAAAAACAACATCAACCCCAAAGTCAAACCCAACAGCAACGCCATTACGTCCACTCGTTAGAAAATTACCTAAAAAACAATCTCACCAATACAAACAGCATTGTTATTTTGACCTTTCATTCCCACATAGACCGTCCTTTTCTTGTCATAAATAGTCACACAGATAGTGACGCCTTTGAGTCAGGCTGGTAGCCTAGCGTGTATCCGGAGCAAACAGGCTGTGTATGCGCATACTATTAGTTGAAGACCATATCGAGTTGTCCCACTGGCTGGCCAAGGCGCTGAGGGACGCCCACCTGACCGTGGAAACCGCCATGAACGGGGCAGATGCCGATGCGCTCCTGCATACCCAGGAATATGCGCTGGTCATTTTGGATCTGAGCTTGCCAAAAATGGATGGCATGGAGGTGTTGAAGCGCATGCGTGCGCGTGGCAGCAAGACGCCAGTGCTGATTTTGACAGCCCGTGGCGGCCTCAATGACAGGGTGCAGGGTTTGAATTCGGGTGCGGATGATTATCTGCCCAAGCCATTTGAGCTGGCTGAACTCGAAGCGCGCGTCAAAGCCCTGTTGCGCCGCGCCCAGGGTAATGAGGCCGTGACCCTGACTTGTGGTGCCCTGAGTTTTGACACCGTCACGCGGCAGTTTCATTATGAAGGCCAGCCCTTGTCACTGACGCCGCGAGAATATGCGGTGCTGGAAACCCTGATCAGCCGCCCTGGTCAGGCTGTATCCAAGGACAAGCTGTTCGATGAAGTGTTTGCCCTTGATGATGACGCCAATCTCGATGCCATAGAAATTTATATCCACCGCCTGCGCAAGAAACTGGATACCGTCAGCACAGGCAAAGTTGTCATCGTTACCCTGCGTGGCATAGGTTATCTGCTGGAAGCACGCTGATGGAGCGGCCTTACCGACTGGGGAGTTTGCGCGGCCAGTTCTTGCGCTGGCTCTTGATACCCCTGGTCTTGCTGGTAGCGCTAAATGCATTTTCGGTTTACCGCAATGCCCTTGATGCAGCTGATCTGGCTTACGACCGCTCCTTGCTGTCGTCGGCCAGGGCACTGGCAGAGAGGGTGCAGATTGTCGATGGCAAGGTGGTGGCGAACGTACCCTATGTGGCCTTAGACAGTTTTGAAACCGATACCCTGGGGCGTTTGTATTACAAGGTCACCGGCGTCAATGGCGAGTTTGTTTCTGGTTATGAAGACTTGCCGGATTTGCCCAAAAATGTGCCGCGTTCAGAGATCTACCCTGCCCTCGTGCATTTCTTCCATGCGGATTATCAGGACCAGCCTGTGCGCATCGCCGCCCTGCATCAGCCTGTGTATGACGACCAGATGCGCGGTATTGCCCTCATCGAAGTCGGTGAAACCCTGGACGCACGGCGCGGCCTGTCACGTAAAATCCTCATCGATACCCTGCTGCGCCAGGCTGCGCTGGTGCTGGCGGTGGCACTCATGGTCTGGGTGGCTTTGCGCTTTGTCCTGGCCCCCATCATGCAATTGCGTGCCGACGTGGAGGCGCGTGAGCCGACTGATTTATCAGGCTTTGACCCGAATGTCGTGCACAAGGAAATACGTCCGCTGGTGAATGCCATGAATGCCTATATGGAAAGGCTGCAGACCCTGATCAACGGGCAAAAACGCTTCATCGCCGATGCTTCACACCAACTGCGCACACCACTGACGGTATTGAAAACCCAGGCCGAGCTGGCGCTGCGTGAAAACGATGTAGCCGCCATGCGCCAGATCGTCGCCAGCATTGCCCAGACTACCGATGCCACCGTCCATCTGGCAAACCGCCTGCTGACACTGGCGCGTACTGGCCATGGTGCGGCAGCGGCAGAGCTGGATGACATCTTGCTCAACCAGCTCGCGCAAGATGTCTGCCTGGAACTGGCTATGCCTGCCGTGCGCAAGCAACTGGATCTGGCGCTGGAGGCTGATCAGGCTGTGCCTTACCGTGGCAATACGCTGTTGCTGCATGAAATGCTCAGCAACCTGCTCGACAATGCCATACGCTATACGCCAGAAGGTGGCCGCATCGTGCTGCATGTATACCAGCAGGATGGCCAGGCGCATATCGATATCCAGGATACCGGGCCGGGCATCACAGAGGCCGAGCGTGAAAAAGTATTCGAACCCTTTTACCGCGCCTCTGCCAGCTCGGTTGCCAATCCCGGCGGCACCGGCCTGGGGCTGTGCATAGTGCATGACATTGTCAAGCTGCATGGCGGCGAGATCAGCCTCGACAATGCCAGCCTGAATACACTAGCCACATCTGAAACACCGGGCCTGCGTGTGCATATCCGTTTCCCGCTGATAGCCTGACTGGTGTAGCATACTCGGTAGTAGTATAAGAAGGATACGCAGAGACTTCATCAACATCGCGAAGGAGCATTTTCATGGCAGATACTCCCCCACTGAAGATAGTGCAAGGCACGGCTTTGAACGATCAGCAGAAAAAAGACCTGCTGCATCGTCTGGCCAGAGTGGAAGGGCAATTGCGCGGCGTGCAAAAACTCATCGCCAAAGCAGCCGTACCCGCTGATTGCGAGGCAGTAGCGCAACAGATGTCCGCCGCCCGCAAGGCGCTCGACCGTTCTTTTGTGACCTTGCTGACCAGTGCCGTTGTCACCCATGCAGAAAAGGCCGAGACGACGGAAGAAGCCGTCGCCAGTACCCGGCGCCTGGCGTCCTTGCTGGAAAAATTCGCCTGATGCCGGACTAAACCTGCATCAGTCACCACATGTCCATCCTGGCAAAAGTAGTAGCGGGCAAGTATATGTGCGGGCTCTGGCAGCCTGTGCGTCTGGGTGTGCGTTTGCTGTTCTTGTCTTCTGTTTTGTTGATTGTCACTCCTGGCTCAGCGACAGAAGCAGCAAAGCAGGACAAACTGGTCTTGCTGATACGTGAGTTGCGTAATGAAGCTGGTGACATCGTTCCGATACGCGATGAAATCCGGCAGTTGCTGAATTATTTTGAGCACCATCTGCAAATCAAATTTGAAATTCGCCGTTATCCGTGGACGCGCCTGCTGGTGAATGCAAAAAACGGCGAAGGCATTATCTTTGGTCTTTCAAAAAACCGTGAACGCCTGCAGACCTACCAATTTTCCGAAGTCATTTATGCAAACTATGTCTGGCTGGTCACGCGCAGTGATTCCAGCTTTAGCTATAACAGCATGCTGGACCTGAAAGGCAAGACCGTCGGTGTCATACGCGGCACCAGCTACGGTGATGAGTTTGATAGCCAGCGCAATGTCTTGTTCCAGGTTGAAGAAGACGTAGGTTCACACGGTGCGCGCCTCAAAAAACTCATCAATAAAAGAATGGATGTGATGATCTTTGGTGACCGTCGTGCCCAGGCAGATGAAGTCGAACAATTATTGATACGCATACTGCGCAAAGAATCCAGCAGCGGTGACAAGACCCTGGAGCACGGCTTCAAGGTCTTGCCCAAGCCCATGCTGGTCGATGAATTACATTTCGCTGCGGCTGGTGTGCAGTATGAAAAATGGATACGTAAGCTCAATGCAGCGATACTGGCAGGCAGGAAATCTGGCGAGATCAGCCGCATACTGATCAGCGATAAATGAGTGCATGCAAGCGCCCGCCTATCAAATTGAGGAAATGAATGTGCAAGTTTCAATGTTTGAAAGTATCTGCCGTAATCTGCCAGCTATATTTAACTCGGTCAACATCAGCATACAGATGCTGGAATCTGTATCACGGCCAAATTTTCATTGCAGTCTCAACTACCTTAAGTAATTTGTCGCGCGTTGCACCATCTCTTGCCAGTGTTGACATGCCTTGAATAATGGACATGGTGAGTGCCGCCAGTCCGTCGGCATCTGTTTCAGCAGGCATTTGCTTGCTTTTTATGGAACCCGTAATCTTCTCCCGGAGTTGTGTTTCTATTCCATGCCGGATTTTTGCCAACTCCACTTTGACGTCATCGGCGGCAACCGAGCAACTGATCGCCGAACTTGCCAACAGGCAGCCAGCGGGGGTGTCCTTGCCAGTGAATCCGATTGCTGCTGCGTTCAGTAAACCCAGTGCGGCCTCACGTCCTGTGGCAGCTTCATTGATAATTGTCCCGGACGTCACTGGCCCTGATAAGTAAAGGGCGACGGCATTTAAGAATAATCCCTTCTTGTCGCCGAATGCAGAGTAGATGCTTGACGGAGTTACCTCCAAGGCTGTGGTCAAGTCGTTCAATGAGGTCGCTTCGTAACCGTGCTGCCAGAACAGCATCATGGCTTTTTGCAATGCTATGTCCCGGTCAAATGATAATGGCCGGCCTTTCTTGCGGGAAGTCATTTTCATATATTTGTAGCGATCACTAGTAAATTAATTGCATTCTTGAGAAATCCGGGCTATGATTTTCCTATCAATCACTCGGAAAGTAAAGTTATGCCACTCACAGACTACCGCACTCTTGGGCGTTCTGGCCTTGTCGTCAGCCCATTTTGCCTGGGGAGCATGACTTTTGGCACTGCACGCTGGGGTTCCGGTGAAGAGGCATCTCGTGCCGTATTCAATGCTTATGTAGAAGCCGGGGGTAACTTCATTGATACTGCAGATGTCTATTCAAGTGGCCGTAGTGAAGAGATGCTCGGCAGGTTTATTCAAGAGCAATCACTACGAGACCGTGTTGTGCTTGCGACCAAGTCAGGTTTTGCAGATGGGCATGGGCCCCATGCTGGAGGCAATGGGGCAAAGCACATACACACTGCCCTTGAGGGATCGTTGCGGCGCTTGCGCACTGATTATATCGATATGTATTGGATACACGTTTGGGATTCTGTCACACCGGCAGAAGAGTTGCTTGAGACTATGGCTGCACTTGTCCGTTCAGGCAAAATTCGATATTGGGGCTTGTCTAACACGCCAGCCTGGTATATCGCCAAACTGGCGACGCTGGCACAAGTGCGGGGTGTGCCTGGTCCGATTGCGCTGCAATACTTTTATTCGCTTGCTAACCGTGACATCGAAGATGAGTATATGCCGATGGCTGCGGAATTTGGCATGGGTATAGTGCCATGGAGTCCGCTTGCATTTGGTCTGCTGACCGGGAAATACGACCGTACTGTCGTTGAAGCTTCTGCACCCAGAGCCGGAGGATTGCCACGAGAGGCAGCTAAAGAAGGTGAGCAGAGAGCAGAGGGGGACAAGCGGCTGGATGGTACCAACCCTTTCGGTGATACCCTCTTCACCGATAAAAATTGGGAAATTGTGAACACGTTGAAGAGGCTTGCCACCGAAACCGGATTGAGTTCCACGCAAATCGCCTTATCCTGGATAACGGGCCAGCGTAGCGTGACATCAACTTTAATGGGAGTAAGCCGCGTAGAGCAGGTATCTGCTAACGCAGCAGCCTTGGAAGTCGTCTTGTCACCGGAACATAGAAAAGCGCTTGATGAAGTCAGTGCACCTGACCCAAAAATGCTTTACAGCCTTTTTACTCCCTTGCTTCGCCAGCATGCTGTCTTTGGCGGCAGCACAGTGCGTGCCTGGCTCTGATGAAGCATGACGTCAGACTGAAATACTGGAGATGTCGGGTTTTGGAGTGCAATCCAATTTATCACGCTCAATGAAGACTTCTCTAATCCGGTGCAAGGTGTGATTGAGTTCCCAGTAAGCTCCCGACCCAGGCCAAATGATTGAGATCGGAACTTCGCATATCTCAAGCTGCCAGATGTCGCGCCTGTCTTTGCGGCAAAGCCCTCGCCACGACTTCCCTGGCAGCCTCTTTCCTGGTCTGTCTTTGCGGTGCTGATGGATCAGCTTTGTTGCCTTGCCTGTGTATGGCTAGACCGGCGTAGTCCTGGGATGCCGCTGCCTGCACTGCTTCACTGCTTACGCCATGTACCTCCAGCAACCAGTTGTTGACGAGTGCGGCCAGTTTGTCGAGAGCAATGCGGTGTGTTGCATCGGTATTGACGAACAACCAGTCTGATAAGGCCATGAAGTTTTCAAAGGGCGTGTCTGCCAGTATCAATGGCAGGCTGTATGAAAAACGTCCTGAGTTGGCGATCATGTCCCAGTAGCGGGCAAAGCGTATCAGCCTTTGCATGTCGCCAAAGGCAATGTCCTTGTTGGCCAGGATGGTGTAAGGCGGTTGCGGATCAAACGCCAGTTGGTAGGCTTCTGTGTGGCGGATAATCGGTGTGCCGCGCAGGCGTTTCAAGATGCCGAACTGTATCTCATGTGGCCCCAGGGCCACCAGCTTGTTAAAGCCAGCGGCAAAACTCTGCATGGTTTCACCCGGCAGGCCAGCGATCAAATCCACATGCAAATGTGCGTGTGAATGCTCACACAGCCAGCGTATGTTCTCGGCGGCTTTTTCATTATTTTGTTTGCGGCTGATGAGGGCCTGCACGTCGGTATTAAAACTTTGTATGCCTATCTCAAATTGCAGACTGCCTTCAGGGAATTTTTGTATGCCTTCTTTCAGGGCATCCGGCAAATGATCTGGCACCACTTCAAAATGGGCGAATACCGGGTCATGCGGTGCTGCTTCGAGTTTATCGAGAAAGAACTGCATGATCTTCAAGCTGGTTTTGATATTCAGGTTGAACGTACGATCGACAAATTTGAACAGGCGTGCACCACGCTGATACAGCACTTCCATCTCTTGCAGGAACTGGTCTATATCAAACGGCCAGGCTGTCTTGTCGAGTGCCGACAGGCAGAATTCGCATTTGAAAGGGCAACCGCGTGAAGCCTCCACATACAGGGTGCGGTGACGGATGTCCTGATCGCTATACAGATGGTAAGGCAATTGTATGTCGGCCATAGCTGGTTGCAGGCCCGCATGCACTTTCATCAGTGGTTGCGGACCGTGCAGGATTTGTTGGCACAGCGCAGGGAAGCTGACATCGCCCCACCCGGTAATCACATAGTCAGCCAGGCGTATGATTTCCTGGTCGCCAGTTTCGTGCGATACCTCGGGGCCGCCGAGTATCACGACGACATCAGGTGCGACGCGTTTCAGAACAGCGACAATTTGCGTGATTTCAACGACATTCCAGATATACACACCAAAGCCGACGATGAATTTTTCACCGGGCTGGCGCAATGCCAAAATTCTTTCGACAATATCGGTACTGCGCCCACCGGTGACAAATTCCTGTATCCGCGTGACTGGCTGCAGCTCGCCCATATTCGCAAGCAAATAACGCAAGCCCAGTGAAGCATGGGTATAGCGGGCGTTCAGGGTGGTCAGCAGGATGGTCATGGTGCGAAAAGGCGGGAGCAGCTAAAAGTAGCTATTGTACGCCTCAACGGCAGACATCCTGCCATGATTACTGCCCATTGCTGCGCGACGCCAGACGGTCGCGCATATGCTGGTGAAGAAACTTACTTATCTGGCACTGTATGCCTCAGACCTGATTCAGCTATAAATTCGGTCTGTAAATTCAGCCTGTATAGATACTACTTGTGTGCAATTACTAATTACTACTGATGACAGCATCAGACTCAGTCAGTCAGGGCAGCAGTCAACATCACGATAGTTGCCAGTATTTGAGCAAAAACGATAGCGGTGATCATGTTTATTTCCTTGGATGATTAAAAACAAGTTCATGATACTGGCTGGAAACTTGTTAATCCAATCACATGATCAGATGTCTGTTATATGAAATATGAATGTCATTGTTAAGTAATATTTCCAATTCACATGGATGTAATATAAGATCCTTAGCTCACGGCAAAGCGCATATTCGTCTGTATCGCCTCTAACTATAGATTTGCAGTCTGAGCTTTTTCCATCCTTGTCTCTTCGCTTTCGCATGTCGTGCAGGATAGTGCCAGCACTTGTCCAGGCTATCTAAGTCATCCAGTCAGCCCTCTTACACGCCGTTTTCGACATCAAATTCTCCGACGAAAAAAACGTTGAAGAGGTGTTTTTGACACTTCAATCTCCGTTTCCTGCATTTCGTCGCATGCCCCTCGCGGATTGACAACGCAAGCTCTAAAGTACACACATCAACCAACCACAAAGAGGAAAACGAAATGAAAAACACCATCAACAGCACATTCAAATCTGGCCTGATTCTTTCTGCAGCATTGCTGACAGGCGCACTGGCAATCACTGCTGCTTTTACTCAAGGTAAAGCAGAAGCAAGCATGAATGTTGCCAGCGTAACGATCTCTGCAAAACGTATGACTGAAGAGCAAAAAATGGCGTATGACGCCACACAAAACGCAATGCAAACTGTGTTGATCAGCGCTAAAAGAATGACTAATGAAGAAAAACTGGCGATGGATGAAGCTGAAAAATTCCAGCGTCAGCAAGTGGCACAAAAAGCCGCTCGCAAAAATATTCAGGGCTGATCAGCATGTGTTTTTTGCGCGATAACAATCGCCAGAAACGCGCGGGATGCCAGAGTCTGCAAGCGGTTTTTTATTGACGACAGCCCGTTTTTAAAACAAAGATTTTCGACTGCAGTACCGATCTTCAGGAAGTTTTTGTTTTGAAAATGGGCCAGGGAAATAAATACTAGGCCTCATCCTTTTCCTGTACGTGCAGCGCCGTAAAACAGCGCTGCATTTCTGCGTCTGCAGCCAGACGCAGGTCTTCATCGTCGTCACTGATGACAGCGGCATTCACCAGCAATCTGATTTTGCTGATGTCGCCCGCTTGCTTCAACACCAGGCCCAGATCCTGTAATGGGCCATCATGGCTGACCTGGTCTTTCAGAGCTTGCATGACAGCATCAGGAAAATCCCATTCTTTGGCAATTCGGTAAGACAGGATATGTGCCATGTGTAAAAAGCGCAGGCGAAATTCTGTCGCTAGCGGCATGACCGGTGCCACCATGATCTGATCAAGGCTGCGAAACGCAATGATCAGGCCGATGTTTTGCACCAGACCGGTCAGGTAGGCATGAAAGCCATCAAGCCCGCGCTCCTGCGCCAGCAGGCGGCAAGCCTGCGCACATTTTTCTGACTGTTCCCAGATCAGCGGTGCAACCACGCAAGTGATACGGCCAGACTGCAGTTGTATCAGCGGCCTGAAAGCCGTGCGCGCCACCAGTAGGCGCAGTCCATTGATGCCGAGCAGGCGTATCGCATTATCGAGGCTGCTGATCTTGTCTGCCGGGCTGTAATAAGAGCTGTTCACTTCAGAGATGATCTCGGCGACCAGGCTCACATCCCTGCCGATATGGCTGGCCAGTTCATCACCAGAGACATTTTCATTGCGCAGGCTCTTCAACAACTGCGGCAGCACGCTGGGCACGCGCGGGATATGGCGGGCATCGCTAAAGTCTGCCCTGACCAGGCGTTCCAGTGCAATCAGCAGTGGCTTATCTGCGCCATGCTGTACCTGCTTGCCATAAGCACCGAGCAGCCACGGGTAAAACCGTGAATCGACATCAAAGCCAGCTTGCCAGGCCCCTTCTTCGGCGACAATATCTTCAGGTGCGCTGAAGACAGTGGCTGCCTGCAGTGCTTCTGCATCAGCAGCAGAACCTATGCCCAGCCGCCGCCATAAACTGCGCAGCAAGCCTAACACCCTGCCTCCTGCTGGCAGTGGCAAACTAAAACGAAGGGGGACAGCAAGACAGTCGCCATCATGTCTGAAGCACTCCTGTAGTGGTTGCCTGCTATATTCGCATAAACCCGGTCTTGCATGCACGCCTGCAACACGTACTTGCCCCGATAATGTTACTTTGCTTTACAAGTTGTTGCATAAATAGACTAGTGCAACAAGCGCCGGATTTTCTAAGATAGGGGCTTAAACTGGTACTGACCTGATGATACGGAGTTTCATGATGCCCAAGCCTGCCGATATGACCACCCTGCCCCGCTACGCCTTGCGAGCGACAGCCGTTTGCCTGGGCTTCCTGCTCGCCTTGCCCCTGATTGCTTCGACTGCTGCCACCGCTGGCACCCTGCGCGACAAAATCATGGAAAGACGGCAGGAAAGAAAAGAGCAGCGGGCAGAGCAGGTGGCTGAAAAAAATGAGATGACTGAGGCAGAAACCACAGACCTGGCACCGCAAGGCCTGCCAGCCGGCACCAAAGTCCTGCGTGATATCGCCTATGGCAGTGACAAGCGCCAGACCATGGATGTTTATCTGCCAGCGAATGCAACTAATCTGAAATCCATGCCTGTCATTTTCATGGTACATGGCGGTGCCTGGAAGATAGGCAGCAAAACCGCGCGTGGCGTGGTCGAGAACAAGGCAGCACACTGGCTGCCCCAGGGCTATATATTCGTCTCCATCAATTACCGCATGTTGCCCGACATTAAACCGCTGGAACAGGCTGACGATGTCGCCAAAGCCCTGGCAACAGCGCAAAACAAGGCGGCAGAATGGGGTGGATCTGGCAAGCGCTTCATCATCATGGGCCATTCCGCCGGGGCGCACCTGGTTGCCCTGCTGGCCAGCAACCCGTCCATCGCCGCCCGGGCAGGTGCCTCTGCCTGGCTGGCGACTATTGCGCTGGACAGTGCTGCCTACGACATCGACAAGATCATGGGACAAAAGCATTACCGCTTTTATGATGAAGCCTTTGGCTCTGATCCCGCTTACTGGCAGGCCAGCTCACCCACCCTGCAATTGAAACAATCCGCAGCCCCGTTCGTGGCCGTGTGCTCCAGCCTCAGACCAGACAAACCCTGCGCCCAGGCGGGTGTGTTCATCGACAAGGCCAGGTCACTGGGTATGCAGGCCATGTTGCTGCCGCAAAGCCTGAGTCATGCTGACATCAATAAGAATCTCGGACTGGATAGTGCGTATACCACCGCTGTAGATAATTTCATCAAGCCGCTCGTTGCGGCGCAGACCAGTCCATGACAAGCAAGATCAAACGCGGTGACATTTACTGGGCCAGCCCTGATGAAGAACGCAGTACCGTCGCTGGCCTGGCGCATCCGCATGTGATCGTACAGGATGATGTCTTCAATCAGTCGCGCATCACCACCACTGTCATATGCGCCCTGACCAGCAATCTGAAGCGCGTGACCGAACCGGGTAATGTCATACTGGAATTGGGCGAAGCTGGTCTGGATAAACAAAGTGTGGTCGTGGTATCGCAGATATCTTCCATCCCTAAAAATCAGCTCGGCGAGTTCATAGGTCATTTGTCTGATGAGCGGGTCATGCAGATACTGGCTGGTATCAGGTTTCAGCAAAAGACTTTTTTTGAAGCCTGATTCTGAACCTGGTGCAAAAATATAAAAGGCTCAGCAATGGCTTATGACCTCGTAGTTGGCAAAAGCAGCAAAGTAAAAGACGCACCGGATATCGTAGGTGGGATCGAGTTTGATGAATTGCCGCAGATTGCCCGTTTATTGAAAAGGGTAGATATTTCTTTTTTACACCGCATTTCCAATCTCTTCGAAGACCAGGCATTTTCTGAAGATGAAATAGAACAGGCTTTCAGCTCTCTGTTGCCTTTGCTGCTACTCGACTTGCAAGCAGGTGAAAGGCAATTCCTGCAAAAACTGATTTCTGTCCTGACTTATGCAAAATGGAAGCAATCATGTCTGTATTGCGTTGCAGATTGATTTTCTTGCCTTATTAGGACTGGTATCGTCCTAATTGCAAGATATGCTGACTCCATCGTATTTACACACATTCGTAGTCATGGAGAACAGCAATGCTTACCTCATCAGATACTACAAGTCTGGACAAGTCCATTATGGCCGCTGAGTGCTGCAATATCGTGGAATTGCGCCAGTATGTGACTTACCCAGGCAAACGGGATGCACTGATCTCACTGTTTGAGAAGCACTTCATAGAAAGCCAGGAAGAAGCCGGCATATGTGTGCTCGGTCAGTTCCGCGATATTAACGATCCCTATCGTTATACCTGGTTGCGTGGCTTTCCCAATATGGACGCACGCAAGCAGGCGTTGACGGATTTTTATTCAGGCAAGACCTGGCAGGCTTACCGCAATGAAGCCAATGCGACCTTGTACGATAACGACGATGTGCTGTTGCTGCGCCCTGCCTCCGCTGGCAGTGGTTTCAGGCTGTGTTCGTGTACCAGGCCTGCGCCGGATAGTACTGCTCCACGTAGCGGCTTCGTCGTAGCAACGGTTTACCATTTCGCGCAGGAAGTGACGTCAGACTTCATCAACAAATTCAATGAGCGCTTGATGCCCATGTTTGAGCTCCATGGGGCACATATCATGGGACGTTTTGTCACAGAAAAAAGCCACAATACCTTTGAGCGCCTGCCCGTGCGTGAGAATGTGAATGTGTTTGTCTGGTTTGCTTCCTACCCTGACCGTGCAGCCTATGAAGCCTATATGGCAAGGCTGGCGGGGGATGCGCTATGGCGCGATAAGGCATTTGCTGACTTGTATAAGTCATTACAAGGCTGGCCTGAGATCATCATGCTGGAACCTGCATCACGTTCGCTTTTGCCTTGATGCCTGATTTTTGCAAATTTGCACATAGCTGGATTAATATGTGCTCACTCTTATTGTCAACGGCATATTGTGATGGTCTTTCTTGCATTTACACGTCAGGGTCTTGATGAATTGATCGCGTTAAATAACGCATCTTCGGTATCTGTCTGGTGTGGCAGTAATGTCCTGACAGAAGCAGAATACGATGATATGTCAGGCATGAATATTTCCCGCTTCGTCTATCCATTGGCAAGCCCTGCTGATGTAGACTTTTCAAGCGCGCTGGAAACGATTGCAGATCATCATCCAGGAGAAAAAATCTGGGTAGAGAATCTGTAATAAACTCTCATTATTGGGGCTGGTAATGCACCCCACCCGCCAGATCAACTTCTGCTGTCTTTTCATGCAGGTTCCTGTATAAGCTGCGCAAGAGACTGCCTTCTTCGTCATCCTGCCCCAGGTGCCAGAACATGGCTCCAGCCAGCTTGTATTTCTTCAGGTAGGCGACTTTATAAGCGAATGATTGTTCATCGTCATAGCTGATAAAGATTTTCTTGTCCGCGTTATAAATCCACGGCACCTTGGTCTCTTTACTGAAATAGGATTTGTAACCGAGATTGGCAGCCAGCAGTTTTTTGATTTCAGCATAGCCAGGCGTGCGTGGGTCCTTGCGGGCCGTACAGGCATCGCAGCCTGTGAGTAGCGCCGGGTCGCCTGTATAGACATCGCCTGCCAGTGTCTGATGGCTTTGATACAGGCCATGGTTTTCCCCGGCTTCTACCGCAAAGTAGGCGCGGCCATAAAATGGCAGGCCCAGCACAAGTTTGCTGGCAGGTACGCCGGCACGCAGGTATTGCTGCACCGTCGCATCCACCGTCAATGCCATAGTTGCAGGGAAGCGTCTTTCCAGTTCTGTCAGCGATAACGCTGGTTTGAATGCCAGCTTGCGCAAGGGGTTGTCATACATATGCTCAGGTGCGTCGCCAAACAGGTGGGCATTGTGATTGGTCTGCTTTTCCCAGGCACCATTGAAGTCATAACTCATGAGATTGACATAATCAACCTGTGCTGCAATCTGTGGCAGTTGCAGATAAGTGCGCGCCATACTGAAAGCACCACCGGCCACGGCAATAGAAAGTTGATTACTCTGTTTGGCGCGCTTCAGTTGCAGGCGCATTTCCTTGAGCAGGGCGACAAAATTCTGCGCGTCTTCTGCACGTGGATATTCCCAGTCGAGGTCCAGGCCATCGAAGCCATATTCACGCATGAAAGCCACGCAGGATTGCGCGAGTTTCTTGCGGCCTTCAACTGTCGCAGCGGCCTGGCGGTAACGCGCTACCGTGGGACTGTCATCATTGGTATAAGCCCAGCCACCTATGGAAAACTGCAAGCGCAAATTAGGATTATATTTTTTGAGGCCTTGCAATTCGCGAAATATCTTGCCCGCTGCCTGCAGGTTGATTCCTTCTTCCAGCGCACATTTGCCATCTTCGCTAAGCGTCAGGAACGAGAAATTCAAATGCGTGAGCATGCGTGCTTTTTCTGGCGTGATCGCAGCAACAGGGAATGCGGTTTTGCCCTCGTCATAATGATTGATATCATCTTTGCCCAGTGCGTAATATGCCATGACCACTGGCTTGCCTGCATCCTTTGCCTGAACGGCAGGCGTGGAACATAAGACCAGTATGCCGGACAGGCATGACAGTAAGAGACGTGATGGGAGTTTGGCGATTTTCATGCGCATAGCATGCAAGCAGAGGAAAAACAGGTCAACAGGTTTTTATTCCATCCCGATTTGGAACATACCACTTGTGCTTACCGCTTCTGGGGCAGACATACCAGTCCCCTGGAATACCAGACTGGTATGGCATACTGTAGCCCTGATTTCAAAGAAAGCCGCATCATGACAACAGAAGAAAGACTCATAGACCTGGAAATACGCCTGACCCGTCAGGATGATCTGGTCGATACTCTGAACACCCAGGTATACCGCCAGCAAAAGAAAATCGATGAACTTGAAGCGCTGTGCGCAGCGATGGCCGCACGTTTACGGGAAGTGGCAGTGGCTGCCAGCCAGCGTACTGCGGTGGTGGATGAGAGACCACCGCATTATTGAGAATGCGTGAAGTGAGTGAATCAATCAGGCACTTTGGTACTTGATAAAGATAAGCTGCAATCTCAAATTCGTCGCTCCAGCGCAGGCTGGAGTCTAGTGGCGTTCATCGCATACCGTGGTTTAACTGGCATGCGATGAACGCCACCCTGCGTCACACCAGCAAATCCGCCAGACTACGCGCAATCACTTTTGTTGCACGCCTCAAATCTTCCAGATTCAAACGCTCATCTGCCCGCTTGGCATGTGACTCCAGCACAGTACGCGGCCCCGCACCATAGATAACCCCTGGTACGCCCACTTCCGAGAACAAACGCACATCGGTATACAAAGGCGTACCCAGTGCAGGAATGGCTTCACCAAATACTGCACTACCATGTTTTTGTATCGCTTCGACCAGCGGTGTATTACCCGGCAATGGGCGCATGGAATTCGCCAGCAGTATGCGTTTTACGTCAACGCTGATGCCGGGCAGTTCAGCCGCAGTATCGCTGATGACTTTACGCAAAGTCGCTTCGACTTCTGCCGGATTTTCTTCCGGTATCATGCGGCGGTCGAGTTTGAAGGTCACGCGGCCAGGGATGACATTGGTATTGGTGCCACCCTCTATCGTCCCCACATTCAGGTAAGGGTGGGTGATGCCTTCTACTTTCGAGGTGACCTGTTTATACAGCGTGTTTTGCGCATACAGGGCATTCAAAATCTTGACAGCGGCCTGCAAGGCATCGACACCTGAGTCAGGGATTGCTGCGTGGGCCATCTTGCCATGTACGGTCACTTCCATTTGCAGGCAACCATTGTGTGCCGTGATGACCTGGTAAGAAAAACCTGCTGCAATCATCAGGTCAGGCTTGATCAGATTGTGCTTGAGCATCCAGCCCGGGCCGACTTCGCCACCAAATTCTTCATCATAGGTAAATAACAACTCCAGCGTACCCGCCTTTGGTTTGGCAACCGCTTCGAGGGCGCGCAAGGCAAAGGTGTAAGTCGAAAAATCACATTTGCTGACAGCTGTGGCACGGCCATAGATATTACCGTTTTCTATTTCACCACCATAAGGGTTCTTGGTCCAGCCTTCACCCGGTGGCACCACATCGCCATGGGCATTCAGCAGCACAGTCTTGCCTGGGCCGTACTGGCGGCGTACCAGCAGATTCGTGATGCTTTGCAGGCCAGCGTCTTTGACTTCGCTATCTGGCACTACATGTTTTTCTGCGCTGATGCCCATGTCTTGCAAGAGATCTGCAGTACGTTCTGCATGCGGGGTATTATTACCGGGTGGCGTGTCGGTAGGAACACGTATCAGTTCTTGCAGGAACTTGACCTGCTCGTCAAAGTGCGCATCTACCCAGGCGTCGAGTTGTTCGTAGTTGTTCATGTCTTGTACTTTCTAAATTTTTATTGGCTTACTTGGCACCAGCCTGGAACCAGGCGCCGACGACTGCACGTTCTTCTTCCGTCATTTGCGTCATATTCCCTATAGGCATGGCCTTGAGTTGCACTGCCTGCATATTGACCTTTACCGCATTCTGTCTGATCAGTTCTGGTGTATCGAGCTTGATACCGGCAGGTGCTGTGGCAAAGCCAGGCTGGCTAGGTGTGGCCGCATGGCAGGACACGCAACGCTGGTTGATGATGCCCTGCACTTTGGTGAACTGGGCCTTGTCTGCTTCTGCTGCCGACAAGGCCGGGTCAGGCGCTGCCACTTTGGCTGGTGGCTTGGGGGCAATCGCAATCGCCACGGCCAGTAACAATGTCACGCCAGCCGCAGGATAAGCCCAGTTGGTAATGCCCTTGTGACGCAGGTTGAAGAAGTGACGTATCAGTACACCCGCCGCCATGATGGTCGCCAGCACCAGCCAGTTGTATTCATGGTTATAGGTCATTGCATAGTGGTTGCTGATCATGATGAACAGCACAGGCAGGGTGAAATAATTATTGTGTACGCTGCGCTGCTTGGCTTTCTGGCCGTGAATAGGATCAGGCGATTTACCCTGTTGCATGGCTTCGACCAATTTGCGCTGGCCGGGGATGATGAGCATCAACACATTACCCACCATCATCGTGCCTATCATGGCGCCGACGTGGATGTAGGCAGCGCGGCCACTGAGGAACTTCGACAACACAAATGCCGCCGCCACAATGAATACAAACATGGTGATGCCCAGCAGGCCTTCACGCTTGCCCAGCGGTGAGCGGCACAGCAAGTCATACACAGTCCAGCCCACCAGCAGCGTGCCCAGGCCTATGCCTATGGCTTGCCAGCTCGTCAAATCAGCGACTGACTTGTCTATCATCATCGCCGAAGCATTGAAGTAATAGACGATGAACAACATCGCAAAGCCAGACAGCCAGGTCGCATAGGCTTCCCATTTGAACCAGTGCAATTCTTCTGGTAATTCTTTGGGGGCGATCAGGTATTTTTGCGGGTTATAAAAGCCGCCGCCATGCACAGCCCACAATTCACCGGAGACGCCCTTGTTGGCCAGTTCAGAACCAGGTTTGGGCGGGCGGATATTATTGTCCAGCCAGACGAAGTAAAAGGATGCACCTATCCAGGCGATGCCCGTAATCAGGTGCAGCCAGCGGACGATCAGGTTCAGCCACTCAGTGCCATACGCAAGTAAAAAAGCTTCCATGTTTTCTCTCATGTTAGAAGCTCGTCTGCCTCCGCGGGCTCTTCAGACGAGAGGGGTAGAAAAATACCCCAAAGTGGTCGCGAACCGAAGCTCCGCTGCGACCAGGTGTTATTGAGGAATATACATTCCTATCATTCACGATGTCAGTGCTAAAAAACCACAAACTGTATCTATCTGCTGCAAATGTCTCCCATTACCGCAGTTAGACCAAGGGCAGGTAATGTTGGATCATGAAAGTCCAGCATTAATAGCAAAAAACTTGGTGAAGTCTGCCAACGATAAACTTATTCCCTACAAACTTCATTGAAAACGAAGTATATTAAAAATACAGATTTCGATATACGTTTGAAGACAGGCATCAGCATGGCACAACTACCCAATCATCTCGACCTGCATCTGATACGCATTTTGTATCTTTTGCTCAGTGAGAAAAACGTCTCCCGCGTGGCTTTGAAGCTTAACCAGCCGCAGCCTTCGATCTCTGCCTCGCTACGCAAATTGCGTGAGCTGACTGGCGATCAATTGCTGGTGCGCGGTGGCCGCGGCATGGTGCCTACCCCTCATGGTGAAACCCTGCTCAAGCCTGCCAAGCGCATACTTGATGAAACTGAGTTGTTGTTTGAACGCAAAGTCCCCTTCGTCGCCCAGCAAGAGAGCAAGACCTTCCACATCGCCGCCCCAGATTCCCTGCATGTGCAATTCCTGCCCAGCGTGGTAGAGCGCCTGCGCCGTGAATCACCCAAAAGCCGCATCGTCATTCATGGCCTGGGGGCCGAAGTCGATTATGTACGCCACCTGTCTGACGGTGACCTCGATCTGGTCATCGCCAACTGGGATGAACCGCCGCAGCACCTGCATCTGTCAAAACTGTTTGAAGACCCCATCGTCTGCGCCATGCGTGCCGACAGCCCCTATGCCAAGCGCACCGGCACTGACGAGATGACGCTGGAAGATTACCTGAGCCTGCCCCATGTCGCGCCTTCGCAACTCCTGTCCGGTTACCACGGCGTCATCGACGCCCATCTGGAACGCCAGCACCTGCGCCGCAATGTCGTGGTCGAGTCGGCCTACTTTGGCCTCATGCCGCATATGCTGACACAGTCGGACATGGTGCTGACGACAGGCAAGCAATACCTGAGCTTTTATGAGAAAAGCCTGCAACTCAAGTCTTTTTCCATTCCCATCAAATTCCCGCCACTGCGCTTTTACCAGCTCTGGCATGAGCGCGTGCATCATTCACCAGAACACAGATGGCTGCGTGAGCAGATCGCCCAGGCAGCCAAGTCTTTGATGTCCAAATAATCCTGAGTTATGCAGGGGTTTAGCTACCCCTGTAAGTCGAGTACGCCCAGGGCGATACTACCAGCGGCACATGGTAATTCTGGCTGGCATCGGCCACCCCAAAAGCCAGGGTCACGCGGTCTATGAATTTGGGGCTGGGCAGATCTACGCCCTGCTTGTCGAAATAATCACCTGCTGCAAATACCAGCTCATACAGGCCAACCTTGAGACTGTCACCTTCTAGCAGGGGCGCGTTGCAGCGGCCATCATGGTTGGTGGTCTCGGTCTTCAGCAGGGTTTTCTCGCCTGCATTGACTGCATATAACTCCACCTGCACACCCACGCCGGGTTTGCCAACGGTGATATCCAGCACATGTGTACTGAGCTTTCCCATACTGATCTCCTATATTGATGACTTGAAATGCGCTATCAGCCAGATCTTATACTGCCAGCAGTCTATCAATATACTATCGAAGATATACAGATCATGAAGACAGCAGCACATTGCAGGCCAGAATTGGGCTTAAGCTTCATCATCATGCCGGGACAATACCGGTCACATTAATGAATACGTACAAATAACAGGCACAACGCCTGAGCAATTATGACGACAACTCTGGACCACCTGAACAACTGTAGCACGCAAGACTTTGTGCATACCCTGCACGGTATCTATGAACATTCACCCTGGATACCCGAGCGGGCAGCCGCCAGCCGCCCCTTTGCCAGCATCACGGCGCTCAAGCTGGCCTTGCAAACCGTGGTCAGTCAGGCGACAGAGGCAGAACAATTGGGCCTGATCCGTGCCCATCCTGAGCTGGCAGGCAAGGCAGCCATCGCCGGAGAGTTAACGGCAGAGTCAACAGGGGAACAGGCCAAGGCGGGTCTGACCAATTGCAGCCCTGAAGAATTCGCAATACTGCACAAGCTCAATGCTGACTACAACAGCAAGTTTGGCTTTCCGTTCATCCTCGCCGTCAAAGGGCCGGATGGCAAGGGTTTTACGCGGGAAGCCATCATCGCCACCTTCCAGCGCCGCTTCAAAAACCAGCGCGCAGATGAACTGGCAGAATCCCTGCGTCAGATAGGCCGAATTGCTGAGCTGCGTCTGAATGACTTGCTCGAACACACCCTGCAATTTGGCAACACCATCATGCAATGGTCAGAAACCCTGGCCGCCTGGAGCGATGATGAAGATGGCCTAACCTGTGCCTACATGACACCCGCGCATCAAAAAACCGCAGAGCAACTGGCCGCCTGGATGCGCGAGGCGGGCATGCATGTGCATATTGATGCGGTGGGCAATGTGGTAGGCCGCTACCTGTCTGATGCAACGGATGCCAAGACCCTGCTGACCGGCTCCCACTATGACACCGTCTGCAATGGCGGCAAATACGATGGCCGTGAAGGCATCTTGCTACCCATCGCCATCGTCAAGCACCTCAACGAGACAAATGAAAAACTGCCTTTCAACTTCGAGATCATAGGCTTTTCTGAAGAAGAAGGCGTGCGCTTCAAAAGCACTTTCCTGGGCAGTAACGCCGTCATTGGCCAGTTTGACCTGAACTTACTGGACAAGACAGATGCAGACGGCATAAGCATGCGCGATGCACTGAGTGCTGCCGGGCATGATGTCAAGAATATCCCTGCCATAGCGCGTGACCCTGCACAGATACTGGGCTATGTAGAAGTGCATATAGAACAGGGCCCGGTCTTGCTGGGCCGTGACCTTCCCGTGGGCATCGTCACTTCCATCGCCGGCAGTTGCCGTTATCAGGTACAACTCAAAGGGGTTGCCAGCCACGCCGGCACCACACCCATGAGCATGCGCAAGGATGCTGCCGCTGCCGCCGCAGAAATCATTTTCTATGTAGAACAGCGTTGCGCCAATGGCACGTCCCTGGTAGGGACAGTGGGCCAGTTACAGGTACCGCATGGTTCGGTCAATGTCATACCCGGCTCCTGCAATCTGTCGCTCGATATCCGCGCCGCTGACGATGCCACCCGCGATGCTGCGGTGAATGACATCCTGGCAAAGATAGAAGCCATCTGCCAGCAGCGCAATATTGAAGTGAATATAGTCAAAGCTGTATCCGCCCCGGCAGCACCCTGCGCCCCATGGTTGATGCAACAACTGGCGGCAGCTACGCAAAGAGCGGGTTTGCCAGCCTTTGAATTGCCATCAGGCGCAGGCCATGATGCCATGGCAATAGCCAAAATGACCGATGTGGCCATGCTGTTCACGCGCTGCGGCAACGGCGGCATCAGCCACAACCCGCTGGAAACCATGAGCGCTGACGACGCAGAAGTCTCGGCACAAATCTTGCTCGATTTTTTAAGGAATTTTAAAGAAAAACTTTAAGTCCGAAAAGCTCACCACAGAGACACAGAGTCACAGAGAGAAGCAAGAGGAAGATCAAGAGAATTTTTTTGAAGGCTAATGGATTCTTTAAGATTTTCCCTGTGCATCTCTGTGTCTCCGTGCCTCTGTGTTGAGAGGTCTAGTTTTTCAGTTCAACAAACCAGGATTTCTGGCGCCACTTTCAGTATTGCCTGCTTCAGCTTCGCAATGAAGACCTGATGCAGGACCAAGACTGAGCTTGAGCCTGCTGCCATGTTTGCGCTTGATAACGCTGCATGGTTTGAGGCGACGCAAGAATATGCTTTCACTAGCATTTTTTTACGACGCAGATCAATCCTGACGACATGTCTTCTTCCAGTTCATGGAGGTTGCACTTCGTCAGGCAGCAGTAAAAAGCGCAGTCGGACTATATGTTTCGGCTGTATTTGTAGCCGCTTTTCCTGACGATACCATCGTCATGAAGGCAAACCAGGAGTCTTGCACATGATGCATTTCCCCCTCATCCCGATTACCAGTCGCTTAAATTTTTAGCAGCTCAGTATGTGCATTTCCAGCCATCACTGAGAATAGGTTCCGTCAGAGAACCCGGCAGTGATGTGGCAAACAACCAAACCATCAAGCAAGGAAGAGACGATGCAAACAGCGATACACCCGGTAGATGAAAAGCTACCAGCAGCAAAATTATTCACTCTGGGCATACAGCACGTGTTGGTGATGTATGCCGGGGCGATAGCCGTGCCTCTCATCATCGGCGGTGCCCTGCACCTACCCAAAGACCAGATAGCTTTCCTCATAAATGCCGATTTATTTTGTTGCGGCCTGGTGACCCTGATACAGGCACTGGGCATCTGGAAGTTTGGCATACGCATGCCTGTCATGATGGGCGTCACCTTTGCGGCAGTAGGCCCCATGGTGGCAATGGCGGGTAACCCCAGCCTGGGCATACTCAGTATCTATGGGGCGGTCATCGCCTCCGGTATTTTTGGTCTCATCATTACTCCCTTCATGAGCCGGGCTGTCAGGTTTTTCCCGCCTGTGGTCACCGGCACCATCATCACCGTCATAGGCATTACCCTCATGCGCGTGGGTATCAACTGGGCAGCGGGCGGGCAGCCAATGATCTTTGATGCGGCGAGCAAATCCATGCAGCCCAATCCCAATTATGGTGCACCTGAAAACCTGGCGATTGCCTTCTTCGTGCTGGTCTCCATCATGCTAATGACGCGTTATCTGCGCGGCTTTTTGGGCAATATCTCGGTCTTGCTGGGCATGGTGCTGGGTTTTGTCGTCTCGCTGGTATTGGGCAAGGTCAGTTTTGATGGTCTGGGTGAAGCTGGCTGGTTTGCCTTCATTATGCCCTTCCAGTATGGCATGCCGACCTTTGACCTGGGTGCCATCATAGGTATGTGCCTGGTCATGATAGTCACCATGGTGGAATCAACGGGCATGTTCCTCGCCCTGTCTGATCTTACCGGCAAGCGCATTAGCAATGAAGAACTGGCGAATGGTTTGCGGGCTGACAGCCTTGGCACAGTCATAGGCGGTGTCTTTAATACCTTCCCTTACACCTCGTTTTCACAAAACATAGGCCTGGTGGGTGTCACTGGAGTGCGCAGCCGTTACGTCTGTGCGGCTGCAGGTATGATCCTGGTGGCGTTTGGCATGTTCCCCAAAATGGCGCATGTGGCGGCATCGATACCCGTGTATGTACTTGGCGGTGCAGGCATAGTCATGTTTGGCATGGTGGCCGCCACCGGTATCAAGATACTCGGCAATGCCGGGCTTAATCACCAGCGCCACAACCTGTTCATCGTTGCTGTCAGCATAGGGGCAGGCATGATCCCTCTGGTGGCACCGCAGTTTTTCTCGCATTTGCCGCATTGGCTGGGCACGATAGTCGATAGCGGCATCTTGCTGGCTACCATTGCAGCAGTAGCGCTCAATCTGTTTTTCAACGGTCAGGGTGCTGAGTCTGAAGCCAAGGCATTTGCCATGGCGGCGGCCCATAGTTCTGATCATTAATTTTATCCGTTATTTTATTTGTTATGACCAGCTTACTTATCAAAAATGCCCGCGTCGTCGTCACCATGGACGACACGCGCCGTGAAATCAGCAATGGTGCGATATACATCATCGGCAATGTCATCGCTGAGGTGGGTGCAAGTGCAGATTTGCCGCAAACTGCCGATGAGGTCATTGATGCGGCTGACCATGTCGTCATGCCCGGTCTCATCAATACCCATCACCATATGTACCAGAGCCTGACCCGCGTCATACCTGCGGCGCAAAATGGTGAGTTGTTCAACTGGCTGACCAACCTCTACCCTATCTGGGCCAATCTGACACCTGAGATGGTGCAGGTATCGACCCAGGCTGCGATGGCAGAGCTGATACTATCTGGCTGCACCACCAGCAGCGACCATCTCTATATCTATCCAAATGGCTGCCAGCTTGATCACAGCCTGCAGGCAGCGCAAGAGATAGGCATGCGCTTTCATGCGGCGCGTGGCTCCATGAGTGTGGGCCAGTCAAAAGGCGGCCTGCCGCCAGACCGTGTGGTGGAGGACGAGGCCAGCATATTGCGCGACACTCAGCGCCTGATAGAGACTTATCATGATAGCAGCCGCCACGCCATGCAACGCATCGTCGTGGCGCCGTGCTCACCATTTTCTGTCTCACGCGATCTCATGCGTGAATCAGCAACACTGGCGCGCAGCTTTGGCGTCTCGCTGCATACCCACCTGGCAGAAAACGCCAATGACATCGCTTACAGCCGCGAAAAATTCAATATGACCCCGGCACAATATGCCGAAGACTGCGGCTGGGTAGGTCATGATGTCTGGCATGCCCACTGTGTGCAGTTGGATGATGATGGCATCTACATGTTCGCTCGCACAGGCACTGGCATTGCGCATTGCCCCTGCTCGAATATGCGCCTGGCCTCGGGCATTGCACCGATACGCAAGATGCTCGATGCCGGTGTCAGTGTCGGCCTGGGTGTAGATGGTTGCGCCTCGAATGACTCCGGCCACATGCTGGGCGAAGTCAGGCAAGCCATGCTCTTGCAACGCGTGGGCTTTGGTCCCGACGCCATGACTGCCAGACATGCTCTGGAAGTGGCGACCCTGGGTGGTGCCAGGGTACTCAACCGCGACGACATAGGCGCACTTAAACCCGGCATGTCGGCAGACATTGTCATGTTCAGCTTGAAGCAAATAGGTTATGCCGGTGCCTGGCATGACCCGGTTGCGGCGCTGGTCTTTTGCACGCCTTCAGATGTGGCTTACAGCATCATCAATGGTCGTGTTGTGGTACGTGATGGTCAAATAACTTCTATAGATTTACCAGTAGTGATGGAAAGACATAATCGTCTTGCCCATCAATTGGCTGAAGCAGCACGTTAAAGACGACTGAGTGAATCGAAAACATCGCTCAATTCATCCAACAATTTGATTTGCTACAGAAATGTGAAGAAAGGCACATCTTTTATCCTGCCGCAGGTGCGTTTATCGCTAAAATCATGCGCTTGTCGCAAGCAAGCCATGAGCGCATTTTTCTCTGGCAAAGTGACAACATGACATGTCGTCATGCACAGGAGAAAACATGAAACCAGGATTTATTCTTTTATCTGTACTTGCCGCTACATCTTTGTATGCGCTGGCCGCAGAATCGGTAGAAAAATTGGCAGAGCCATGGGTACTGGCCGGTAAAACCCCAAAATCCTACCAGATCGGTATAGACCGCAACCAGACCATCAGCGGCAAAGGCAGCAAGTTCATCCGTTATGAAAGCGGCGAAGAAAAAAGCTGGGGAACCCTGATGCAGATGATAGGTGCGGAACAGTACCGTAACAAACGCGTACGTTTCCAGGCCAGGGTAAAAACCAAAGATGTTGATAACTGGGCTGGTTTGTGGATGCGCGTGGACACACCTTCACGGGACGAGAGCCCTTTCTACAATAGTGAAGACAAACCTATCAAGGGCACGACAGACTGGCAATTGCGTAGCGTGGTGCTGGACGTGCCTGCAGATGCCCAAGCCATCGCTTTTGGTGTCATTGACGAAGGTAAGGGACAGGTCTGGCTGGATGATTTGAAACTGGAAGTGGTAGGCAAGGATGTGCCGGTAGATCAAATGAAGCCAGTCAAACCCTTGCCGACTGCCCCCAGTCTATGAATCTGGTTTTACTGAATACCCTGGCTACAGCAGGCAAACGCCTGCTGTGGGTCAGGCCGCCTGAAACAAAAAGTTCCAGCATTTCTGAAAGTGATGCAGCATCTGCCGTGTTTGATATGCTGGGCTTTTCCACGCGACAGTTCTTGCTGAGCATAGGCATGCTGGCGAGTGTGATTTTGTTGGCGATGCAATGGCAGGCACAGACCTGGCTGGGATTGTTTGCTTTGCTGACTTTCCCTTTATGCATGTCGGCATGGATACTGCTGCTCAGCCTGCGGTTGTTTCGCAAATGCCGCAACTGGCTGTGGATATGGTGCTGTCTGTCCTCACTTGCAGTGTTAACAGCCTGGCTTGCAGTCACGGCATACCAATGGTGGATAACCGAGCATGAATTGCATGGTCTGAATACCTTGCAGGCTTTCGCCAGCTCGTTCGCGTTTTCCGGTGGATTGCTGGGGCTGCCTTTGTGGCGTGTACAGACAAAATCACGAGACCTGCAGATCGCCAATTTAAAACAACTGGCGCTGACGGCAGAACTGAAAGCACTTCAAGCCCAGGTCGAACCTCATTTCTTATACAATACCCTGGCCAACAGTCGTTATCTGGCACGCCATGATCCAGAAAAAGCTGTGCAGATGCTGGACCACCTGATCGCCTATCTGCAAAGTGCCTTGCCAGATTTACGCAGCCCCATGTCTACCTTGGAAAGAGAGTTTGAACTGGCAGAGCATTACCTGGCATTGATGGCCATACGTTTTGGCGAACGTTTGAGTTTTCAGATGCATTTTTCATCAAGTTTAACTAACGCAATTTTACCGCCCATGATGTTGATGTCACTGGTGGAAAACGCCGTGCAACATGGCGTTGAATGCCAGCCAGGGCAAGTGAAAATCATGCTGCAGGCGCACGAGCAGGCAGGAAGGCTGTATGTCACAGTTAGCGACGATGGCGCAGGACTGGAACAAAAAGTGCTGGGTAGCGGCGTAGGTTTGCGCAATCTGCGCCAGCGCCTGCATGCCCTGTATGGCGACAAGGCAAGCTTTGAATTGCGTATGGAAGCCCACCAGCTCACCGTGGCAGAACTTATTTTACCACTGCATTTGCCACCGAATTTGCACTCTGAACTGACCCATGAATAATCCCGACAGAAAACCACGCTTGCTGATTGCAGATGATGAGCCCTTGCTCATGGCAGAATTGCGCGAATCGTTGGCCTTGCTATGGCCGGAAGCCGAAATCGTGGCTGAAGCCAGTGATGGTTTTGAGGCACTCAGGCTGGCCAGAGAAATGTCGCCGGATGTGGCGTTTCTGGATATACGCATGCCAGGTTTGAATGGCCTGGAAGTCGCCAAGGCTTTTGCGGCCCGCACCCATGTCGTATTTGTCACGGCATTTCAGGAACATGCCATCGCCGCATTTGAAGAAGGCGCACTGGACTATGTCGTCAAACCCAGCAGCCCCGCAAGGCTGGCACGCACTATCACCCGCGTGCGTGAACGCCTGGGTACGCCACCGCCTGATTTGAGCAGCTTCATGCAAAAGATACATGACAAGCCACCAAAGAAAGCACAGTCTCCAGCCTGGTTGCAGGCAGCGGTTGGCAACACCATACACTTTATCGATCTCAGTGAAGTCATCTATTTTTGTGCCGAGCTGAAATACACGCGGGTAGTAACAGACAAAATAGAAGCGCATATACGCACCCCTTTGAAAGAACTGGCAGATACGTTGGAAGAGGCAGGTTTCTGGCAAATCCACCGCGCTTATCTGGTCGCCGTCAAACGCATTGCCAGCGTCAACCGCGACGCCGATGCAGCATTGTGGCTAAGCCTGCGCGAACATGATGCTCGCTTGCCTGTGAGCCAGCGTTATCAATACAGGTTCAAGGGCATGTGAATTGATGAACTCCCACTCCATTCTGCTATAGTCTCAAAAAATCCCCTTAATACTGACGTGAACTCAGGTCTATCCTCCCCCTTTATTCATAAGTGCAAAAACAGATTCCATTAAATCCAGCTGAAATTACAGAACTGCAAAAGCAGTTTTCCCATTCTCTGACGCTAGGCACAGGCAGGGCGATGTTGCTCTTGAAAGCGCACCCGCAAATAGATTTCTCTGCGCAGATACTCGCTGCCACTGTCGATAACCTCGCCTATGACAGACAATGTGAAGGCAGCAGGGCCGTATATCTGTACAGCCTGATCTGGCGGTCACGGCAAAAAGAGGAGCTGATTCGTACTATCATCAAAAAATTCAGCGTCAAAAAACGCAATGACTATGGCATGGATCAGTTAAGCGATCTCGTCCTGTTTTTCCATCAGGCTGGCATAGCCGGAGCGAAAGAGGCTTTGTTAAACAGGTTTGAAAAAACTTTCAGCAATGGCTATGAGCTGTATACTAGAGGTGTGTTGCTGGAAATTGAAGGCATGGCAGGCCTGATCATGGCTGCTGAAAAAGTGGGACAACTCCCAGAACATGAAAGAGCAGATTACGAAGACCGCTGGCGCGTCGATGACTTTCAAGAGATGAACAAGTCTGTCGATGTCTATGCAGAATTGGCCAAGGCAGCAGAGACAAATCCAGCGATCAAAAATTACCTTGATCTGATCTTGTCTGCTGAACCCAGGGAAAAATACAGGCGTAGTAAAACTATTCCTTATACAGTGGCAGAAATTGAAGAACTGATTGATGAAGCAGGTCGCTTTCCCCGCTTTTGGGCCTCGCACATTTCAGGAATGACACAGGCAGATATAGAACAAGTCGCCAGGAATTTTCTTTCCGAAAAAGACGGTAACAGAAAATACAAATACCTCCCCTTTTTTTATCAAACAAAATTCCCTTTTGATTACGGGTTTCTGCTGAAGTTGGCAAGCGGCAGGAACGTGAAGAAAAATCGCCGCATAATGCATGCAGTGAATGCCCTCAGTCATTTCAAAGGCGATGATATCCGTGCACTTGCATTAAAAAGATTTGCCAGTGAAAAGACACCCTGGGATTACTTGAAACTGCTGATCAATAATTATCAAGCAGGCGATGCGAAAAATTTACTTGAGATCATACAACGTTCAGACAATGTTCATCACATACATGACCTGGTAGCAGGTATCGTTGACGTTTTTGACGCGAATCCGGATAAGGAATGCAAGGCACCACTGGAAGCGATGTATTACAACATGAATTGTGCAATACATAGACGGAATGTGATAGATCTGTTAAATAGAAATGGGGTCTTGTCGGAGGAAATCGTGGAAGAACTTGCCTATGATACCGATGAGGACTTACGAAAATTATCCCGTAGCATAAAACGTTCTCGCTCCAAAATGAAGAGCTAACGATGCTGATTTATGAGTATTTTATGACTTTAAGATTTTGAAAAAAGTTTACTTAAACCAGAACAAAATTTAATCCTGCATGGTGAAAAATAATTATCCAGATTTATCTGAAATTGCAGAACTACAAAAGTTGTTTCTCCATTCCCTGAACCTGGGAACAGGAAGGGCGATGCTGCTGATGAAGGGGTATCCGCAGCTGGATTTTTCCAAAGAACTCATTGCCGCATCCGCTAGAAATCTCGCAAATGATGCTCCATCTGAAGGCAGCAGAGCTGATTATTTGTATTTATTGATCAGACGTGCCAAGAACAGGGCCTTGATAGAAAAAGCCTTGCTGCAAAGACTTAAAAATAAAAAATCTGGAGCATGCAATCTGGATCAATTATGTGGTCTCGCGCTGTATTTCTATCGGGATGGGAATCTTCATGCCAGAGAAATTTTTCTTGAACGATTCGACAAATCTTTTCATGACGATTATGAGTTTTGTGGTGAAGAGCAAATTTTGAAGATGGATGGATTGCAGGGCTTGTTCAAGCTGGCTGACAAGATAGGCAGGCTGCCTGAAGATGAATGGCCATGGTATGAGTATCGCTGGAATATAGATGATTTTCAAAAGGCCAATCCTGAACTGGATGTGTTTGCAGAATTTGAAAATGTAGCTAAAGAGAACCCGTACATCCATAATTATTTCAAATTAATATCTTCAATTGCACCCTTCAAGCGTATTCGCAGAAAAATACCTTCAGCTTATACAGTGAAAGATATAGAAGAGCTTATCAATCGTCCAAGCAAGCGCGTCGGGTTTAATCGCGACCGTACGCTGAGGATGCCACAGCACGAGATAATTGCCGTTGCCAGGAACTTTCTTGACGAAAAGGACAAGCTCAGAAAATTCAGATACCTGCGATTTTTTTATGCGACCAGATTTCCTTTTGATTATGCGCCTTTGCTAAAAATTGCGAGCGGTAAAAAAAATCATCAGACTATGGCAGTGAATAATGCAGTGCTCGCGCTTAGCCATTTTTCTGGCGCTGACATACGTGCCCTGGCCTTGAAAAAAATGCAGGAAGAGCGTATCCCTTGTGAGTACCTGCATCTGCTCGTCAGTAACTATCAGGCCGGGGATGCTGAAATGTTAGTGGAAATAATAGGGCGAGCAAAGAACTTTGATGAAGTGCATTTGCTGGTACAAGGCATCATCGCCATATTCAAGGCCAATCCCGTGGCTGATAGCAAGGCACCACTGGAAGCCATGTATTACAACATGAATTGTGGAATGCACAGACGGGACTTGGTAGAACTGCTGAACGACAATAAAGTGCTGTCTGATGAAATTTTGGAAGAACTGCCCTATGACTCGGATGAGGATGTGCGAAAATTATCCCGAAAAATAAAACGCCAGCGCAGTGCTGTTGTGATGAATCAGGATAAGACGGTTTGATCCCGGTTTGCATGCATATCCAAAATGCATGCAAACCCAGTTTAGTTCGTTAACTCAAGCGGCGATAGCTGCTCTGAGTGCGCTTCTTTCCTGCTCAGTAAAGTCAAGTGCCGTCAGATCATCATTGAGCAGGACGATATGTGGTGAGCCAGTGAGCCTGACGGCCAGTGCCATATCTTCCTGATGCGGCAGGAACAGAGGACTTTCTTTTTTGCGCATGATATGACGGAGTTTTTTCTTTACGCCATCTATATCGGTTTCAAAAAATATCGTACGTTGGTTTTGTATGTCTTTGACTTTGACCATCACCGGCAGCAAGCCCGGTTTTGTTTGTATCAGACGATTAAAGAGATGGCTTAGCCAGGCCGCGTACAGGCAACCGAAAGTCATGAAACCAAACAGCAGGGCAAAAGTCAGTATCATGAAAAAACGATTGGTGATATGTTCGGTCGCCATGGTCGTTGTGATCATGCCGGGATTGGATCGAGACCTGACGGCTTCGGTGGACATCGACGGTTGAAAACTGACAAACCAGAAGCTGTGTTTGATCTCTTTTGCTACGGTATCTTGTGGTGTTGGCAGGTAGCGAATTTTGACGTCGCAGTCGATAAAGATGACTTTGCGGCTCTTGCAGCTACCGTGGATTTCTGCGCGTTCATCCACGACAGGGTCTTTGGATACTTTGTAGTCATATAAAAAATCCGGCACCGTCATATAGACCAGGCCGACCAGGAAAAGCAGCCCGGCCATGGACAGGCCTATCAACATCAGCACCCCTTGTTTTCCGGTTGCGAGTATCTGCATGCGTCGCTTGGGGAAGGCAGCGTTGATGGATGCAAGTTGTGCTTCCGCAGTTGTGCCGCGTGTTTGAAATTGTGTCTGGGACATGTCTGGTTTTCCTGGCAGTATAAAGATACTTCTGCATGTATCTTTGACAAGCTGGCAGTATCTGAAAACCAGACAAACGGGGGTAGGATTATTTCAATTTTTTACACGCAGGTTCCTGGCCTGAAATTGTGATTATCATTCGGCAGCCCCTTGTTTGCCTGTGGGCAAATGGAAAAGTGTCAGTGTGATCAAGCTGCTCCTGAAAGGCCCATTTTTGCCCGAATGTTTTTTGAGGCAATGGAGAAAATCAGCCTGATACCGGTCGCATGCAAGAAAATTTCTTCATTGCTAACTGACCGTCATCGCTCTGACCAGGCCATTCGAGCGGTTGACTTCCACCAGCCGCCCTGCGCGGTCAAACAGCATGATGTAATCACGCTGCACATGTACCCCAGGATGATCAGCAGAGGGTAAGGCCAGTTTTAACAGGGTTTTCCCCTGTGCCAGTTGCCTTATCTCCCACATGCTCATACCGTCATTGCTTGATGCAACAAAAATCATGCCATCTTCGAGGTGAACTTCAGGGGCTTGTGCTGCTGCACCTGTATTCACTTCGAAAGAGGCAACCATGCTGGATTTGGCCAGCAGTACTGCATTGCTGGTTTCATTGCTTTTCAAATAGAGCCTGGCGGGCTCGTCAGCATTCTCGACTGGCAGGATGCGCCATACATCTGAATCTGGCAGGGCCCAGGAATCACGCTGGTTGAGGCGACGGCTGGGCAGCAGGTAGCGCCATTGCTCTATGCCGTCGTGCGCACCTATCAACAGGGTTTGTGCCTGGGCGCTTTCTGAATAGGCAAAAATTTTTCCTGGCAGGTCAGCAATTTGCCAGACTACCTGCAATTTATCGACACTGGTATCGATGGCCAGCAGGCGGTTATGCATGACCACATTCCAGTGTATGCCATCATAGCGGCGTGACCAGAATGAGACTGGCAGGGTCAGCCAGTCAGCAACACTACGGCTGGCCAGGTCTATGCGGCTGATGCGCATGGTGTTATCCCTTTTAGCCAGCACCAGTGCCCTTTGACCATTGTCTGACAAGACCAGATGATGTGCCGGTACGGGATAGTGCGCCAGTTGCTTGCCGACCTGGTTGACTATACTGACACCACTCTCACCCAGGGCCAGCAGGTAATGCGCATCTGGCAGGCGACAGGCATCATGGATGCGCATGAGACCACGCTCTTCAAACAACATTTCAAGCGGAGTCGATCTGGCATTGAAAGGCGCGAGATACACATCATGAGGCAGATTCAGTGCAGGCAGATCAGTGCGCATGACGGCGGCATCGGCAAATTCAATCAGGCGGGTGATGTCCTGCTTCTGTAATTGATTCAGGCCTGCCGAACGCTCCGCCAGCACATGACGCAATACTTCTGCCGCAAGCCTGGTACTGGCGGGCGAGCGTTCTTTGAGTGTGATTAATTCCTGCGCCAGCCGGGCGCGCAATTGTGCTCCCGGTTCACCGGCCATATTCAGTATATGCCTGATACTGGCTTCACTCTGTTTCAAGTCGGAGACTTGTAGCGACAACTTCCTCGTCAATGCGCGTACGCCCAGTATGCCGCCCGCACGTTCAGCCTGGGATAGCCAGGACAGGGCTTGCTCACGTTCTTCTTCCAGTGGCCAGAGAATTTCAGCGGCATCCGCCAGGTCACCCCTTGTTGCCACAGCGTGTGCCCAATGCTTGCGTAATTCCCGCCCTTCTGTCGCCTGCTTTTTTTCCAGTAAATGCACTGCTTCTGCAAAGCTGTTGAACAGGCGTGCAAGCTTTGCGGCCCGTAAAAAATCACCAGCCAGCCACCATAGCCTTACCCTAATTTCCGGTGATAATTCCAGGGTATCGGCCAGTTCAGCGGCTTGCTTTATCCTGTCTTTGCTTTCCAGATAATTGACCGCTTCTGTGCCTGATTTCAGCAATTCTGCCAGGACAAATACTGCTTCATCGATTTTTCCTTCACGGTCCAGGCGTTCAAAAGTACGGCGATACAATTGCCGCAAATGCTCTTGCACATCGCTGGCAACGTGGATGCTTGATCCCAGTCCGCTACTATTGCTGATGCTGAGATTGTCGCGCCTTCTGGGTGTGCCAAATGCCTGGCGGGTATTCTTTTTTTGCAAGGAATCCAGGGGCACGGCGTGGCGCAATGCTTCGTTCAAATCGCCACGTTCAAACATCTCCATCATTTCGCGCAGGAATCTGGCCTGGCGTTCGCCCAGCAATTTTGACATCCTCGTCATATTCGCGATTTTTGCGGCAAAATTGGCGAGTTTTTGCGCCAGAGGGGAGAGCTTTTCCGGAGCACCTGAGTTACCCCATGCGTGTTCTTTGGCCGGTCTGCGAAAATCAATCAGATTGCTGAGCCAGCTGGCTATCAAACCCAGGGCGCCAAGCGCAACAGGCCCTGCTCTTTGCGACCAGGATTTTTTCTGAGTAGCATCAACCGGGAGCTTGCCTCCTTCAATGAGCTCTGCCGCTTCATCAAGAAAGGCTTTTTGTTTGTCACTGGCCTGCGGAATGGCATCGCCCAGGATGTCACGTATATCTTTGCCTGGCGCAGGTTCATCTATTCCGGATGTTCCTCCCGCTGTGGGGAATTTCAAGGGCTTGCGCAAGCTGATTGCACTCAGGTCCAGCCATGCCGATGGATCAATTCTGTCAGACTGTGTCAGCCTTGCCGTCAGAATTTGAGCACCGGCTACCAGGCAGAAGCTATTACCGGAAATGGCCGCCAACTCGTCCTCGTGCAAAGGCGCACTGCTCAAGATGCCATTGATTTCTGCGATGGCCAGGCCATCCAGCCCGGCGCAATGCAGGTATTTTTTTTCTGGAAATTCAAGAAAATATCCTTTGAGCACCTGGTACAGGCGTGAACCTGGACGCCAGTGGTGCAGGATGCGTGACCGTGCCTGGCTCTCACCGATGAGCTCAGGGTCGAACCAGATGCCGCGCAATTCGCGCATGCCATCAAACAAGGGGCGTCGTACAGTTGGCATCATACTGACACTCCATCTGCAGTGACTTTAAGTAACAGGGCTTCTTCATCCAGACCCCGTACCTTGATATCCAGGGTATTTTGCAAGATCCAGGCCAGACGGCTGCTGACAGAATCCATGCTGATTTTCGCGATGGGCTCTGCTGAACGGTGAATTTCTATCTGTTTTGCCTGCCCTATGAATTGTATGCTGTGCCTGTCTGCGCTCAATACGACCAGGCCAAATTCGTCTTCACCGTATTGCCGCCTGTTGGTAACGCCCAGGACTTTTACAGAAGCAGGGACAGATTTTTTTATATATGACTTTGAAGTACCTATCCACCATTCATGCTCACCGATTTGCAAAGCCAGTAGCCCGTGCTCAAAATTGTTGACATGAGTCCAGGATATTTCATTGCCAAAGAAAATAGCCTGGCCAGCATGGGAAATATTTGCAACAGCCAGAGGCGCATTTTCGTGTGCATGCCAGCGGAAAATTTTTGTACTACCATTTTCACTGACTGCGTATAACAGGCGCTGCCCAAAAAAGTCCGAACCTATGACATTGCTGGCAATGGGTTTAAAGTGTGGTTCTGACGGTTCCGGCCTTGCGCTTGTTGGTTTGCCTGCCGCCTGTGGTAATTCCAGACTTGATTCCCAGCAAACCAGGTGCTGGTCTATGTCCTGCACGATGACCCTGGCCAGGCTGCGTGCGTTTTTTCTGACTTCCATGAAGTAAGCCGGCAGCCAGCGCGTACCACCGGTCGGTGCCCTGAAATACTTCATTTCTGGTCTTTGCACGACTACTTTTTTACAAGAAAAATGCTGGCTGGGGAAACCATGAAAACTCAGGTCCGTTCCATCGGCTGAAATATAAGCGAGGTTCTTGCCCATCGCCGCTGCAGCCAGGATACTGCCTTTAGTTGGCTGCCTGATCGTGCGGAATTTGCCTGGCGCAGCCCGCACGGATTGAGGTACGTTGTAGATGATGATGTTACCATCGAGTTGTGGTACTGCCAGCCAATAGCCCTTGCTGGCAAAGCGTGGTGCCTGCTTCAGTGAAGGGCGGTTTTTTGCATTACGCACATGGGCCAGGCCATCGATACGTTTGAATTGCTCACGCAAGATGCGTATCGCCACATCTTCCGCAGGCAAATCAAGTATGACATCACGCTGGTTGCTGCGCTGGCTTAACTGCAGGTGCAGGCGGCGGTTCTGCTCATCACTGAATAGATCAACATGGCTGGTAATCAGGCTGGTGGCGCGCTGCAGGCGTGCCGTGTGCGTCCCTGAAATTTGCCAACAATCACAGGTGTTCTTGTCCTGCTGTTTTAGCAGGGTATCCCAGCTATCCAGCTCAACCGTAGTGGCGTTGCGCAAGCTCTTGCTGTTCAGCAGGGCTTTCATTGCCTCGCGTCCCTGGGTTTCATGCAAGACACCTGGGTGTTGCAATATCCCCCACTTGAAATGGGCACCCGCTTCTTCTGCGCGGCGGGATAGCAGGATGAACAGCGCGATATGGGCCAGGCGCGGTTCGCCCAATTGCATGGGGCCTGCATCAAACAGGGCGATGCACAATTGCGAACGCAGACGTATGTCAGGCTCCGTGCCCAAAAACAAGAGTTCGTTGCTGGCAGCACGCCGTATGAATTCATCCGGTTCGGCCTCGGCGTACAGCCACTCTGTCATGAGTAGGCGGTCATAGTTCCCACGTTGCACGATATTGCCTATGCCTACGGGTTCATCATTGGTCCTGTGGGATGCAAATTTCAGGCGGCCAACCAGAGGGTCAAGCCGCAACAGCATCTGCCCTATGGCATCTGTCAATTCGGGCGGGAACAGGGTCAGCCAGTCACGCCAGGCTTCCAGTGCCTGCGGTAGTGCTCGCGGTGCTGACTGTGCTACTGACTGCGGTACAGTCTGTGTTAGTGGCAAACTTTGTGATGTCATTCCAGCTCCTGCAGTAACCAGAGCAACATATCTGCGGACAGATAAGCAGCGTCAGCGAGCGGGATGATTTGTTCCGGCTCATTCAACAAGAGCAATGCTTGCGTACCCAGGCGCCGTGCCAGCGCAGCCTGCACCAGATCACAGGAGAGAGCCGGACCAGTATGGGTAGGCAACCAGAGATCACGCGCCTGCGGATGTGGGGCGCAATATTGCACGCCATCCAGCCATGGCAAAAGCTCAGGCGGTCCCATGAGCACCAGCAAGTCACGGCTGGCGACCACTGACAGATGGCTCAGCTCATCGGCTGCCAAAGTCTGCAGTTTGTGCAGCAATTGCCTGGCAATACCGGCGCTGGCAATCAGGCCCGCCGGTGAGGGCGCATGCTCACTGGCCCGCCATTCCAATACGGTCATCAGTCTGTTTCCAGGGCGGCGATCAGTTGCGTGCGGCGTTCTTCCAGCTCGGCTGGCAATTCTGCCTTGACAAAATTGGCATCAATCTCGCGCAACAGGGCTTCTGCTAATTTCTGAAAGTCTTCGCTTTCAGTGTTCGTCAGTAAACTGTCTGCCGTTTCTGCCAGTCGTGTTATACGGGCCAGCGGCTGTTGTACGGCTTCTTCCACCACAGCCTGTAATAAGGGATGACGGGCCTGTGCCAGCAAGTCGCGCAATACTTCACGGGCATTGCGCTGGCCAGCTGCGGTGGGAATGACATACACCAGTGGCCATAAGTCTGCCCTGCTCGCGACCTGACGGCCAGCCAGCACGGTTGCAGCGGCGATCAATTGTTGCGCCTTGACGATGCGGCGGTCGGATAATAAGACATTCGCCTGGCGCAATTGGCGTATTGCCTGGGCCAGGTCGCCGCGCACTTCTGCCATATTTACCAGCGGCACTGCACGATTCAAAATGTCCAGGCTGGACAGGTCTGCCCTGGCTGCCACGGGACGGTGATTGACTTGCCAGCCACCTTCCAGCAAATCTTCCAGGCGCGGGTCTGGTACCGGTTCTACAAATACATGCAGCAAGAAACGGTCGGCAAAAGCTGCCAGGCCTTCATCTTCAGGCAAGCCATTGGCTGCGCCTACACAAATACGCAAGGGGCATTTGACGCGTGTATGGCCGCGCTTGAACTGACGTTCATTGAGCACACCCAACAGTGTGTTAAGGATGGCTGTTGAACCAAGAAAGACTTCATCCAGAAAAGCAATCTCTGCTTCCGGCAGCATGCCTGCGATATCGGTTTCTACCGTGCCTTCACGCAGTTTTGTCAGATTGACAGGGCCAAACAATTCTGAAGGTTCAGTAAAACGGCCCAGCAGGTATTCAAAATACTGCCCGCCCAGACTTTGTGCAACCCGTCGTACAACGGCACTCTTTGCCGTACCCGGTGGCCCAACTACGAGCAAATGTTCTTGTGCCACTGCTCCCAGTATCATGAGTTCTGCAAGTTGGTCGCGGTCTATCAAACCCGTAGTGGCTTCGCGGATGGCATCTCTGATGCGTGACGAAGCCTCCTGCGTTGCTTCACGTATTCTTTCCTTCAGACTTGCTGTTGACTCTTGCATGGGTGGATTTACTTTGCTAAGGGATTGGCTGATGCCAGGGATGGCTGATTATAAACCTTGCAGTGCCGGCGCTTTGACTGTCCGTTATACCTTGACGGAGTACCAGCCTACATTTGCTGGAACAAATGCGTGTGGTTACGGCTGACTTCGAGTTTTTCTGCATGGCCTTTCAGGCCTATCAACTGGCGGCCACGGAAATCACGTGTGACTTCGGCAATCGCAGAGACGCGCACCAGGGTAGAGCGGTGTATGCGCCAGAATTCTTTGGGGTCGAGTTCGTCTTCGAGCTCTTTCAGTGATTTGCGTATCAGGTACTCTGCCTGCTCTGTCTGCACCAGCGTATATTTTTCATCAGAGCGGAAAAATAAAACCTCTTTGGTGCTGACCATGCGCAGGCTGCTGCCTACGCTGGCCTGTATCCAGCGCAGGTATTCACGCTTCTGGCTTTGCTGCTGCATTAATTGCGTCAGCATTTGTTCGACCTGCTTTGCCTGATCGCTGGCGGCATTAGTTGGCGCTGTCTTTTCTTGCTGGCGTTGCTTTAATCTTTCTTGCAGGCGCTGGCAGGTGCCTGCCAGTCTTTCGGTCTCTACCGGCTTCAACAGATAGTCCATGGCACCGCGCTCGAAAGCCTGTATCGCATATTCATCATAGGCAGTCACAAACACTACCAGTGCCTGCTTGGCCAGTATGCTTGCAGCTTCTATGCCGTTCTTGCCCGGCATGCGTATATCGAGAAAGATAATATCGGGGTGCAGTTCTTCTGCCTGTTCTATGGCGACTATGCCATTCGCAGCTTCAGCAATGATGGACAAGTCTGGCCATGCTTGTTGCAGGCGTGCGCGTAGCTGATCGCGCATCGGGCTCTCATCATCGACTATCATTGCCGTTGCTGCTGTTGTTGCTGCAGTTGCTAATGCTGGCATGCTGTTCCCTGATACAGGATTGTGGAATAAGCAATAAGAATAATGTTCTTATTGTTTCGTGTCTATAGGCACCATTATGCCGACCACTGCGCCACCAGCCTGAGGTGCTTCAATGACCAGCTGTGCCTTGCCTGAATACAGCACTTTCAGGCGTTCACGTATATTCGTCAGGCCCATGCCATCATCTGCATGCATGTCAAAACCCATGCCATTGTCGCTGACTTCGACCAGCAATTGCCCATCGACTTTCTTTGCCGTGATGCGGATATGCCCGCCTGTGGTCTTGGGTTCCAGGCCATGCTTGATGGAATTCTCCACCAGGGTTTGTATCATCATCGATGGGAAGGGTAAAAATTCCAGCTCGGATGGCAAGTCTATCTCGTAAGTCAAACGCTCTTGCATGCGTGCCTGCATGATATTCAGGTAGGCACGGCACATGTCCATTTGCAGGCCCAGCTTGCCATTGCCCTTGTCACGCATTTGCGGCATGGCCGAGCGCAGATATTTGATCAGGTGCTGGTGCACGATGGTGGCTTGCGCCGGATTGGTTTCGATGAGCTGACCTATCAGTGCCAGGGTATTGAACAAGAAATGCGGCTCTATCTGTGCCTGCAGTGCTGCCATTTCTGCTTCCAGCAAGCGGCGTTCCAGTGCTTCGACATCGGCACGGGTTGCAGCAGCAGTGGCGGCTATCTCGGCACTACGCTTGCCGCCTGCCAGGCTTTTGATGATGAAAGATGCGAATACCAGCGCGGGCATCAGGCCACCCAGGCCCAGGGCACCACCTACTATCATGGCGACCAGCGAGATGCCCAGTAAAGAGGACCAGGGCACTACTGCCAGCCAGTCAAAGAACTTCCACCAGACCACGGTCACCGTGTCGGTGATATCCATGATCAGGTCGAGTACCTTGTTATCGTCGCGATGTTTCATACCATTTCCATTCGCCGCCAGTTTTGCCAGGCCGCTTATTCAGTTTGTGGGTTGCTTGCTGTCTTGTCTTTATCAGCAAATATTTTGGCAATGATAGCGCCAAACACCAGGCCATTTGCCAGTGATGATAAGTGCAGTATGCCGCCAGTGATCAAAGTCAGCAAAGAAGTCAGCAAGAGCTTCTTCCATGATGCCTGCAATATCCAGTCAAGAGCATGGCGGCCTGCATAGACCAGCGTGTCTGCCAGGTTTTTGGCAAAGTCCAGAACCGGGTTGTGGTTTGTGTTGTTCATGTTATCGCTCCTGTTAGTTGTTGTTTCAACGGTGACCAAAGTGTTTTCTGTTTGCGTATGCATTTTTCTCTCCTGTCTGCCGGATGATTTTCTTCATCCATGTACGCAGAATAGCAGGCACTTTTACAAGGCCGTAGCCGGTTGCGACTAACAGTAACTTGACAGGGTCTAACGGCTATTTATGGGGATGAATGGGACAAGAAACTTGAAAGAAGCTCGCCGCACCAATGCTCGGCAAGCTTCCTTTTTAGGGTGGATTTTATGTATTACACAACATCAGCCTGTCAAAACCCAGGCCAAAACCTATGCCCTGCTGATAGCTGCCACCGCCTACCACTTGCTTCTGCGCGCCTAGTGCAGGAACAGAGATTTCAAAACCAGCTTCAGTGTAATAATCCAACCCACGTTTGACTGAGCTAGCGACTTCATAAGCACCGGTTTTCAAAGCCACCATCTGTTCAGCCATGGCCAGCAACTCTGCACGACAGGCAGGATTGTCAGGATTGATGATTTCCACACCAAACTGGAAAAATTCGCGGTAGCGTCCTTCCTGTGGTTTTTCATAGCGCCAGCAACGTTCGAAATACCAGAGCTTCAGATTTTTCTTTTGCTTGAAGTGTTTGTCGGCGAGCAGTTGTACTGTCGCCGTCGCTTCGGGGCGCAGGCACAGCGACCTGCCCTTTTTATCCGGGAAGACATACATCTGTGACAGCACTTCAGGGCCAGCCTTGTTGACATAGATATTCGCCGGTTCCAGCGATGGCAACATGATTTCGTTAAAACCATTAGCTTCAGCGATACCGATCAGGGCGTTAAGGAGACGGCGTCTTTCCCTGACTTCGTCACCTGCCAGGATGCGTACACCCCTGCTTTGTTCTTCTATCCTCAATTCCATATTTCACTCCATCATTGCATTGCACTAGCCGCCACGCACTGATTCAGGTTTGCATGCGAGCGGAAACAAAAAAGCCCTCTGTGCAGGCTGAGAGGGCTTTCTTGGTGATGGGGCTTAACATTCATCCAGGCAATAGCTCTCCCAGCCAGCGATGTGACTGATGTTGCGCTGCATGCAAAACGGATGTGGAAAAGGTATTCATGCTCTGAGCATAGAGTTGCTTGCGGACTATGTCAACAGCGGCGATGAACAGAAAACAAATAAAATTTTGCGACTTAAGAAAATTCAATCTTGTTACGTCTAATTACAACTTTTCAAAACATTATTCTTTCCATTTAATCATTCAAAACTTAAAATTCCGCCCTGCTTAACAAATGCCCAATTTTCTGGCTTTGTTAAAAATGATCTAGATATTTATAAAATATATTACTAATATATTTCAACCAAGTCATAAGCAAATTTAGTAAATGCGATTTGGTTAATGCAGTATCCGGCGCTATTGAATAGGGAGCTGACGGATATTGCTAAAGGGAAGCAGAAGCAGCGGCATGCGCATGCATGTCTGCTGCTTCTACATATATGGGGGCTGGTAAAGACCTTCTTTGAATTATTCGGGCGACGACAGCTTGCAAGCTGGCGGATGAAAAAGCCTGAAGGGGATGGTATTGCCCAAAACTCTACAATCATCAGGGAGACGTATTACATGTTATATCCACATAAAATAGCAAGCATGGCGGGGCTGATGGCCCTTAGCTTCACAGGTCTGGTTCAGATGGTGCATGCGGCGGATGCCGAAGACCATACACGTCTGAAGCAGGCGCCTATGCCACATCAAAGGCAAAGTTTGCCGCCAACGGCAGAACAAAAGAAATTCAATCTGCCACCAACCAATGCGACACGCCTGGATCTGGGCATCGTCAACAAGCAAAAAAATCTGATGGCACCACCACCATCAGATGATTGCAAAAACATGGCGACGCTGGCGAATTACAGCGGCGATGCATTGGCGACTTACATCGTCAACTTGCCCAGCTATGAATGCCACTATGGTCTGTTTTCGTTGAATGCTACTGATGCAGCGAAGGTGTATTCACCAGCCAATTTTACTGCTGTCATCAATCGCTTTGCGCAAGAGGCGACCAACTACAACGCCACCAATATGGCATTGGTCAACCTCATCATTTACCTGCGCGCCGGTTATTACCTGGCAGGCAGCAATACCATACCTGCACCATCGGCAAATTACCTGACAAGCATGCGTGGGCCCATCAAGCAACTGGTCGATGGCAATCAGTTGTTCAAGACCAACAACGTTGGCCCAAGCACCGCAGCTGAGACCTTGAAACTGGTGACCAACCTGCATGATGAAGCTTACTACCTGAGCAGCGTCAAAAACATCATCACGCGCTACACGAATACTTCATCCAATCCGGCAGCAACGGATGCATTGAAGTCTTCCACTGTTGCTGACGCTTACACGGCTGCATTGACCATCCTGTTCTACGGCCATTCACGCCCAGATGCCTTGCCTATCTTGCGTAACGATATATCCTACGCGACTGCACTGAACAATTTTGTTGTCAACAACAAGGCAGCATTGCTGGGCACCAGTCTTGAGTATCAACTCAGCGATACCGAGAATGAAGCTTTCCGTTTCATGCAGTATGCCAACCTGCAGCCTTCGGTCAAACCCATGGTCAAGTACCAGCTCAGCCATTCGAGCATGACAGGCAATGACAGCATGTTATGGCTGAATGCAGCATCTGCCGTCAAGTACTATGACACAGCCAATTGCGCAGAATATGGCACCTGTAATTACGAAACAACGCTGGCCAATACCATCCTCAAAAACAACTATACGTGCAGCCCCAGTCTGAAGATTCGTGCCCAGGACATGACCACGGCACAGTTGCAGGATTCCTGCTCCATGCTGGCAACCGAGGAAAATTATTTCCACACCATGCTGCAAAGCAAGCGTCAGCCAGTAGCAGGTGACAACAACACCGCGCTCGAAGTAGTCGTGTTTGATGACTATACCAACTACAGCAAATATGCATCCATCCTATACGGTATCGACACCAATAATGGCGGCATGTATCTGGAGGGTGACCCTAGTGTTGCTGGCAACCAGGCCCGTTTCGTCGCACATGAGGCGTCCTGGCTGCGCCCGGCTTTCCAGGTCTGGAATCTGCAACATGAATACGTCCATTACCTTGATGGCCGCTTCGACATGAAAGGTGATTTTGGTGCAGGCACTGCCAAGCCTACCGTCTGGTGGATAGAAGGCATAGCCGAATACCTGTCACTGAAAAACAATAACCAGAAAGCCATAGACGTAGCAAAAACCGGCACCTACAAGTTGAGCCAGATTTTTGGCAACACTTACTCCATGGCTGACTATGTAACACGCGCCTATAGCTGGGGTTATATGGCGACCCGCTTCATGATGGAAAAACACCGCAGTGATGTAGATGCTGTCATCGCCAAATTCCGCGTTGGTGATTATGATGGCTACCAAACCTATATGGCCAATATAGGCACACGTTACGACAATGAGTTCACAGCCTGGGTTGCTGCCGCAACTACAACAGGTGAGCCACCATTGCCAGTCGATAACAGCCTGCCTGATTGCCCTGCCGGTAGCTATCTGGCTAAAAACTGCGTGAAGCGTAATTTTGCTTCCAGTACCCAGGCCTATACCTACATCATGGTTCCAGCCGGTGCGAAGAATCTGAAACTGACAACCAGTGGCGGTACCGGTGATGTGGACTTGTATGTATCCATGGACAAATACCCAAGTACAGGTATCTACGACTACGGTTCAGTCAAGAGCGGCAATGATGAAAGTGTGACCATCGCCAACCCGGTTGCCAATCGCTGGTACTACATCATGCTCAACGCCAGACAGAGTTTCTCCGGCGTGAGTGTGTCAGCGACTTACGACTGATAGCAATCAACTGAAATTGCGTAAACAAGGCTTGCAAACCAAGGCCTGTAAACACAGATAAGCCACCTATAAACAAGCAACTGAGTGTTGGGGCAGACGTGCAAAATGTCTGTCCTTTTTTTATTTGCCAGAAGGTGAAAAAGTACGCCAGGCCAACATCCTGTTTTTTTGCTATTCTTTGTAGATGCCTGAACTCGCTCAGATACACAGAATAAACAAATCACAGGAGATCAAGATGCATAAAAGTCGATTGGCATGTTTTGTGATTGATTGCCAGGTGGATGATATTGAGCCTGGAACCAATTTCTGGGCCGGGGCCTTGGGTTATCCTGCGGGAGATGCGGATGAGAAATACGCGGTACTGGATGCCACCCCTACCGGCCCGAAAATGCTGGTGCAAAAGGTTGAACACCCCAGCCGCATACATCTCGATATAGAAACCGACAATAAGGAAGCTGAGGTCCAGCGTCTGGAAAAACTCGGTGCTAAAGTCGTCAAAGTCATGGAGCGCTGGGTCGTCATGGAAGCACCGACGGGACACCGGTTTTGTGTTGTCAATCCCCAGCGCCCCGATTTTCATACAGCCAGCGATGTCAATATCTGGGAGTAAGCTTAGACTTGGATCAGGGCTGCGGCCAGATCTCGGCTATCCGCAATAGATTGGTGGAGCCGGGCTGGCCAAAAGGCACGCCTGCGGTAATCGCGATCTGTTCACCGACTTGTGCCAGGCCTTCCTGCCACGCAGTGCGGCAGGCTGTGGCGACCAGCATGTTTTCATCCGGTACAGCATCGCTGACGGTGGAATGCACACCCCAGACCAGGGCCAGACGGCGTGCTGTCGCTGGCCTCGGGGTGATACTCAGTATCGGTGCCATCGGTCTTTCGCGCGCGGCGCGCAGGCTGGTGTGACCGGAACTGGTATAAGTGACCGTGGCAACTGCACCGACTATTTGAGTCACTTTACGTAAGGCTGCGCAGATGGCATCGCCTTTGTTGTTCTGTGGTGTCTCATGCTGGGCCGCGATCATGTTTTTGTACAGCGGGTCGCGCTCTACTTCGCTGATAATACGGTTCATGATTTCAACTGCGGCAACCGGGTAGGCGCCACTGGCAGATTCTGCCGACAGCATGACCGCATCGGCCCCATCATAAATCGCACTGGCGACATCCGAGGCTTCGGCGCGTGTGGGTACTGGTGCGGCTATCATGGATTCCAGCATCTGGGTGGCGATGACGATGGGTTTGCCATGGCTGCGGCAAACGCGCAGTATACGTTTTTGTACGCCGGGTACGCGTTCTGGTGGCAATTCCACACCAAGATCACCGCGCGCCACCATGATGGCATCTGAGACGGCGACGATTTCTTCCAGCCTGTCCAGCGCTGCCGGTTTTTCAAGTTTGGACAATACTCCGGCACGCCCTGCTACCAGTGTCTTTGCTTGTGTCACATCTTCCGGCCTTTGTACAAAAGACAGGGCGATCCAGTCTGCGCCCATATCCAGCGCGAAAGCCAGATCACGCCTGTCTTTCTCAGTCAGCGCCGGGATGGGTAATACCGCATCTGGCACATTCACGCCTTTACGGTCAGACAGGCTGCCACCGACAATCACACGGGTGCGTATGCAGTGGACATCACTGCCCAGGACTTGCAGGCGCAGCTTGCCATCGTCCAGCAGTAGCGACTGCCCGGCAGTGATGACGGCAAACAATTCAGGGTGAGGCAAGCAAACGCGTTTGACGTCACCAAGCGTGCTGTCACTATCAAGTACAAACTCCTGTCCCGCAGTGAGTATCACCCTGCCATTGTTGAACTGGCCTACGCGCAGTTTGGGCCCTTGCAGATCGGCCAGGATGGCGATAGGGCGGCCCAGTTCAACTTCGATCTCACGCACGATATTGCAACGCAACTGATGGTCAGCATGGCTGCCGTGGCTGAAGTTGAAACGGAATACATCGGCACCGGCTTCAAACAATTCCTTGATGATTTCTTTGCTACTGCTGGCAGGGCCCAGGGTAGCGACTATCTTTGCTTTGCGGTTGCGGTTCATGGCTTGCTTTCATTTGTTATAGACGACAGCCATCCCGGCGCGTTGCGCCGTGATTCTTGCTGTCTTTGAATATTTGGGTGAGAGCTACAGTATTAGAATGGCGCGGAAGTCGTTGACATTGGTGCGCGTAGGACCACTGACGACGAGGTCATCGAGTGCGCTGAAAAAACCATAGCCGTCATTGTTTTCCAGCAGGCTGCGCGCACGTATCTGCTTCGTTGTAGCGCGGGCGATGGAATCCGGCGCATACAGTGCCCCGGCATTGTCTTCCGAACCATCTATGCCGTCAGTATCACAGGCGATGGCGTGGATATCTGCGTGACCGTCGAGTGCCACAGCCAGGCTCAGCAAAAATTCTGCATTGCGGCCACCACGACCTTTGCCGCGTACGGTGACGGTGGTTTCACCGCCTGAAATCAATACGCAAGGCTTCTGGAAGGGTTGGCCATGCTTGGCCACCTGCTTGGCCATTGCCGCATGTACCAGGGCGACATCACGGGCTTCGCCTTCTATGCCATCGGACAAGATATACGGCGTGATACCAGCTGCACGTGCTGTCGCAGCTGCGGCTTCGAGTGCTTCCTGTGCCGTAGCAATCACATGATGGCTGTGACCGGCAAAACGCGCATCATCCGGTTTGGGTGTTTCGCCCTTGCCGCTTTCCAGATGCTGCAATATTTCTGCTGGAATAGCGATGTCGTATTTGCGCAAGATCGCCAGCGCTTCTGCGCAAGTCGTGGCATCGGGCAAAGTAGGGCCGCTGGCGATGATGCCAGGTTCATCACCAGGTACATCGGAGATCAGCAAGGTCACCATGCGTGCCGGGGCACAGGCCAGTGCCAGACGCCCGCCCTTGATGGCCGACAAATGCTTGCGCACGCAATTCATTTCAGAGATCGCTGCACCGCTTTTCAACAAAGCCTTGTTGATGGCCTGCTTCTGTTCGAGGCTGATGCCATCCGCAGGCAGGGCCAGCAGGGCAGACCCACCGCCAGAGATCAGACAGAGCACCAGGTCATCCTTGCTCAGCCCTTGCACCATCTTCAATATACGCGCTGCAGCCTGCTTGCCTGCTTCATCAGGTACAGGGTGAGCAGCTTCTACTACTTCTATCTTGCGGCAGTCTGCACCGTGGCCGTAGCGGGTGACGACCAGGCCTGAGAGTTCACCCTGCCAGTGATCTTCCACTACCTTGGCCATGGCTGCCGCGCCTTTACCTGCACCGATGACCAATGTTCTGCCTTTTGCTGGTGGTGCTGGCAGAAAGGCGGGCAGGCATTTCTCGGCGCTTACGGCAGCGACGGCGCTGGTGTAGAGGTCGAGCAAAAACTGGCGTGGGGCTAGGATGGTCATGTCGGGGCTTTCGTGAAAAACTATGTATTGCTTCGTAAATCGTAGGTTGGGCCTGGTCTCGTAGGTTGGGCTACGTTTCATCAGCCCAACACTCGGCGGTTCAATGACGTACGTGTTAATTCAAGGCCCAGTGTTGGGCTGGTAAACCGTAGCCCAACCTATAAGATAATTTCAAATCCAAGTATGCCTTCAAACAGCTTATCGCCACGTGAAATTTTTTCGTGCATCCAATGTTGAAGGCTAACAACGATCAAACCTTGGCTATCTCGTGATTAGACATGATCTCTATCGCCCGGCACAGGGCTGAGTGATCAAGGCCGCGCATACCATTGGCCGAGCAGGCATTCATCAATTCCTGCGCGGTTGCCGTGTTTGGCAAAGAGACACCCAGAGCTTTTGCCCCTTGCAAAGCTAGGTTCAAGTCTTTTTGATGTAGCTCTATCCTGAAGCCGGGATTGAAGGTGCGCTTGACCATGCGTTCACCATGCACTTCCAGTATGCGCGATGCTGCAAAACCACCCATCAGTGCCTGCCTGACCCTGGCTGGATCAGCACCGGCTTTCGATGCAAACAGCAGGGCTTCCGCCACGGCTTGTATATTCAGCGCAACGATGATCTGATTCGCAACCTTGGTGGTCTGGCCATCGCCATTGCCACCGACCAGGGTGATGTTCTTGCCCATTAGCTCGAACAGGGGTTTGACTTTGTCAAAGGCAGCTTCCGGGCCGCCGACCATGATGGTCAGGCTTGCTGCCTTGGCACCTACTTCACCACCGGACACTGGCGCATCAAGGTAATCACATTTCAGGGCATTGATTTTCTTGGCGAAGTCCTTGGTGGCAATCGGTGAGATGGAACTCATATCGACCACGATCTTGCCAGCGTCGAGGCCTGCAGCAACACCGTTTTCACCAAACAGCGCAGCTTCTACATGCGGTGTATCCGGGACCATGATGATGATGATGTCCGCACGTCTGGCGACTTCTTCGCCGGAAGTACAAACGGTGGCACCGCGTTCTATCAATTCAAACGGCGGGTTCTTGATGTCGTGCAAATACAGCTTGTGCCCACCCGTCTGCAAATGCCCGGCCATAGGTGCACCCATGATACCCAAACCTATAAATCCAATTTTAGCCATGATAGTTCCTGATAATGTTAATAGTTTGCTTAAGACCTTTGTGGGTAATGGTCTTGATCTCAAAGTCCGTGCGATTTAATCCAGCCCAAACCAGCGACAGTGCCGTTCTGCGGTTTGTATTCGCAGCCTACCCAGCCCTGGTAGCCCATGTCGGCCAGTGCGGCGAAGATGCTGTGATAATTGATTTCGCCTGTGCCCGGCTCAAAGCGGCCCGGGTTGTCGGCCAGTTGGATATGTTTGATCTTGTCCAGATTGATCTTGATGGTATTAATCAGTTCACCTTCCATGCGTTGCATGTGATAGATGTCGTATTGCACGAAGATATTGTCTGAACCTGTAGCAAGTATCAGATCCAGCGCCTGTTGTGTGCCGGATAAAAAGAAGCCGGGTATGTCGTAGGTATTGATGGCTTCGATGAGCAGACTGATATTCGCTGCCTTCAGTTTGTCAGCCGCATAACGCAGGTTGGCAACCAGGGTTTGCTCTGCTTCTTGTGCACTGACATTTGCCGGACGTATGCCGACCAGACAATTCAGTTGCGTGACATTCAAGGCTTTTGCATAAGCGATGGCTATGTCGACACCCTGGCGGAATTCATCGACACGGTCAGGGTGGCAGGCGATACCGCGTTCACCGGCTTCCCAGTTGCCAGCGGGCAGGTTGTGCAGTACCAGTTGTAGATTATTTTCCTGCAGTTTTGCTGCGATCTGTTTCACTTCAAATGCATAGGGGAATAAAAATTCCACAGCTTTGAAACCTGCCTGTGCGGCAGCGGCAAAGCGGTCTAGGAATGCATGTTCGGTAAACAACATACTGAGATTGGCGGCCAGTCTGGTCATCGCATATCCTTGTAGATGAGTGACCGTAAGCCTCCCGCAGGCATGCTGCGGGAGTTCACGGGGTGCCAGACGGGGAGGCCCGGCACCTGAAAATTTTTCGCTAATTGTTTAATCGAGCAGGGCGATAGCCGTTGGCGCATGAGCATCTTCCGTCGCCAGCTCTTCAAATTCATTGATATTGCTGATCTCGGTGCCCATGGCGATATTGGTCACGCGCTCCAGTATGATTTCCACGACAACCGGCACGCGGAATTCCTGCATCCAGCGCTGGGCCTGGGCAAAGGCATCTGCAATGGCACTTGGTTCCGTCACACGTATGGCCTTGCAACCCAGTCCCTCGACTACGGCGATGTGATCGACGCCGTAACCATTCAGCTCTGGTGCATTGATGTTTTCAAAAGCCAGTTGCACGCAATAATCCATGTCAAAGCCACGTTGCGACTGGCGTATCAAACCCAGATAAGAATTGTTGACGACCACGTGCAGGTAAGGCAGCTTGAATTGCGCACCAACGGCCAGTTCTTCTATCATGAACTGGAAATCATAATCGCCAGAGATGGCAACCACCTGGCGTTGCGGGTCAGCAGCGCAAACGCCAAGGGCTGCCGGTATGGTCCAGCCGAGAGGACCGGCCTGGCCGCAATTGATCCAGTGGCGTGGGTAATACACATGCAGGAATTGTGCAGCAGCGATTTGCGACAGGCCTATTGTGCTGACATAGCAGGTTTCGCGGCCAAAGGCTTTGTTCATTTCTTCATACACGCGTTGCGGTTTCACCGGCACATTATCAAAATGCGTGCGGCGCAACATCGTGCGTTTGCGTTGCTGGCAATCGGCTACCCAGGCAGAACGGTCTTTGAGTTTGCCTGCTGCTTTCCATTCTTTGGCAACTTCGATGAAAAGTTTTAATGCCGCGCCTGCATCAGAGACGATGCCAAAGTCCGGGCCAAACACACGGCCAATTTGCGTGGGTTCTATGTCGATGTGGACAAACTTTCTGTCTTTGGTAAACACATCAATGGAACCAGTGTGACGATTCGCCCAGCGATTACCTATGCCCAGCGCAAAGTCAGATGCCAGCATGGTGGCATTGCCATAGCGGTGGCTGGTTTGCAAGCCGACCATGCCTGCCATCAAAGGGTGGTCATCTGCTATTGCACCCCAGGCCATCAGGGTAGGAATGACAGGCACGCCAGTCAGTTCGGCAAATTCCACCAGCAAGGCTGAGGCATTGGCATTGACGATGCCGCCACCAGCGGTGATCAGCGGGCGCTCTGCATCATTGAGCATGGTGAGCGCTTTTTCTATCTGGGCGCGGGTGGCCTTGGGTTTATACACTTCCAGCGGTTGATAGGTATCCGGGTCAAATTCTATCTCGGCCATCTGCACATCAAATGGCAAATCAATCAATACTGGGCCAGGGCGGCCAGAACGCATGATGTGAAAAGCTTGCTGGAATACCATGGGCACGAGAGCCGGTTCACGCACCGTTACCGCCCACTTGGTGACAGGTTTGGCAATGGATTCGATATCCACCGCCTGGAAGTCCTCCTTGTACAACCTTGCCCGCGGTGCCTGGCCAGTAATACAGAGTATGGGTATGGAATCTGCTTGGGCAGAATACAGACCGGTAATCATGTCAGTACCCGCCGGGCCGGAGGTGCCTATACAGACACCGATGTTGCCAGCCTGGGCGCGGGTATAGCCTTCTGCCATGTGGGAAGCACCTTCGACGTGGCGCGCCAGTATGTGTTTGATGGTCCCTTGCTTCTTCAAAGCCGCATAAAACGGGTTAATCGCCGCACCCGGCACCCCAAATGCCTGATGCACGCCTTCTTTTTCCAACACATAAGCCGCCGCTTGCGCAGCCGTCATCTTTGCCATTTTGTTCTCCAGTTTTGCTATTAGTCGTGTGTATGCAGATGTTGAAACACATGCTAAAGGCAAAAAGGGTGGCTGATAAGAAGACAAATTCTCGCTGTATTCGATACTATAAGTATGGAATAATAGCTCTTCAAAGATTTTCTCAGTGTCCCCTCTGTGGTGTAGCAGGGAATTCATGCGGCATGCCGCACGCCTGCGAAACGGAGACTTCTTGCAAGAAGTCTTTCCTTCCTCTGTGCCTCTGTGGTGAGGGGTTTCTCGCAAATTACGCCGGAACCAAAAATGGACAAACTCACCCAAATCGAAGCCTTCGTCGATGTCGTCGAAAAAGGCAGCCTGGCCCGTGCCGCGCTGGGCCAGAACATCACCCCTGTCATGCTGGGGCGCCGCATCGATGCGCTGGAAAAACGCCTGGGCGTGAAGCTCATGCACCGCAGCACCCGCCACCTGACGCTGACCGAGCAGGGCACGGTGTATCTCGATCATTGCCGTAAATTGCTGGCAGACCTGGGTTATGCCGATCAACTGGTATCCGAGGGGCGGCACAAGGCTACCGGTCATCTTATCGTCTCAGCCCCTGCTGCCTTCGGGCGCAAGCATGTGGCACCGCATGCACCGCAATTCGTGAAGGCCAACCCTGCCGTGCAGATTTCCTTCAACCTGACAGACAGGGTGGTCGATCTGATACGTGAGGGTTATGACCTGGGTATACGCATAGGCGGCAATATCGATCCCAACTTCGTTGCAGTGAAGCTGGCTAGCAACCGCCGTGTGGTTTGCGGTACTCCAGCCTATTTTGAGCGACATGGCATACCGCGCACGCTGGAAGACCTGGCCCAGCACAATTGCCTCGCGTTTAACTTGCAAGGCGGGCAACAGCGCGGCTGGTATTTCCAGCAAAACGGCAAGCCTGTGACCATCAAGGTGGCTGGCAATCTCGATTGCAATGATGGTGAATTGCTACACCGCTGGGCTTGTGAAGACCTGGGTCTGGCCTGGCGCTCTTCCTGGGAGATACAGTCGCAACTGATCTCTGGCGAGTTGATTACCGTGCTGGATGACTATGCCCTGCCGCAATACGACATCGTTGCGGTGTACCCTCAACAACGGCATTTGCCTGTGAAGACGCGGTTTTTCATAGATACGCTGAAGGCGATTTATGCACAGCCAGATTACTGGTTGAAAAATTGATGTGGCCGGGCACATATTCAAATTCAAATAGCATCTATAGAAATTCCTTAGCCTTGATATGGAAATAATTGCGCTATCGTCTTTTCACAAACAAAAATTGGATTATCCATAATCAAGGAGACAAACGTGTTAACTTCCGAGCAAATTCCGGCTGCGCAAGATAGCAACAGGCCTGTCAATCACAGCCCTGTGCAGCTTTCCTTTCTCGACAAATTTTTCAAGTTAAGAGAAAACGGTACCGATGTACGTACAGAATTACTGGCAGGTCTGACGACTTTCCTGACCATGGCGTATATCATTTTCGTCAACCCATCTATCCTGGGTGATGCTGGCATGCCCAAGGATTCTGTCTTTGTCGCCACCTGCCTGGCTGCATCGATAGGGACCATGATCATGGGCCTGTATGCCAACTACCCTATGGCATTGGCACCAGGCATGGGTTTGAATGCCTACTTCACTTATGCAGTCGTCAAGGGTATGGGCATACCGTGGGAAGCAGCACTGGGCGCAGTCTTCATTTCCGGCTGCCTGTTTGTTGCCGTCAGTGTATTTAAATTACGCGAGATGATCGTCAACGGCATACCACAATCGATACGTACTGCCATCACAGTGGGCATAGGTCTTTTCCTTGGACTGATCTCGCTGAAGAATGCCGGTATTGTCGTCGCCAATCCTGCCACCATGGTAGGCATAGGTGATATACACAAGGCTCCTCCCATTTTGGCGGCGCTGGGTTTTTTTTTGATTGTCACGCTGGATAAATTCAAGGTGCGTGGTTCCATCCTCATTGGTATTTTGACGGTGACGGTGTTGAGTTTTTTCTTTGGTGGCAACACCTTCCATGGCGTGGTATCCATGCCACCTTCTCTCGATCCTACGCTGTTTAAACTCGACATCATGGGAGCATTGTCAGTAGGTATCCTGAACGTGGTACTGGTGTTTTTCCTGGTGGAGCTGTTTGATGCAACCGGCACGCTGATGGGTGTCGCCAACCGTGCGGGCTTGCTGGTGAATGGCAAGATGGAAAGACTGAACCGCGCTCTGCTGGCCGACAGTACTGCAATTGTTGCCGGCTCATTCCTTGGTACCTCCAGCACCACTGCTTACATAGAAAGTGCTGCCGGTGTACAAGCTGGTGGCCGCACAGGTCTGACAGCTGTGGCAGTTGGTCTGTTGTTCCTGGCTTGCCTGTTCATTGCACCACTGGCTGGCGTTGTGCCTGCTTATGCGACAGCGCCAGCCTTGTTCTACGTCGCCTGCCTGATGTTGCGTGAACTGGTAGAGATCGACTGGAGTGATACCTCTGAAAGCATACCTGCAGGTATCACTGCCCTGTTCATGCCGTTCACCTACTCGATTGCACACGGCGTAGCGTTTGGTTTTATTTCTTATGCGACACTGAAGTTATTTACAGGTCGTGCCAAAGAAGTGAAAGTGATAGTCTGGGCGATAGCTGCGGTGTTCTTGTTCAAATTTATTTATCTGGGTGTTGGCTGAATTATTGTTTCAAAAATCCATGTAGAAAGCAGTGCAAGAAATTGCACTGCTTTTTGCATTCTGAACCCAGAAGTATGATCCAGATAACATATATGTCCAAGTCAACTCTCATACAAATTTCATGTCTCACCCCATCTGTGGCATCATCCTGAACATGGCGAAATTCAGGGGAATTCATGTTGGTTGTAAGAAATGCACAGCAAGCTGATAATGTACGGATACGCAACATAGTACTAACCTCACTCAGTGATTTTGGTATCGAAGTCGAATTCGATGGGTTGGATGCCGCAATTGGTTCAGCAGGTTTAGCCGACGCAAAAAATGCCATAGAACTGGTGGCGGAATTTGATGGGCGTATCTGCGGCTGCATCGCGTTGGAAGCTATGCATGATCAGCAAGGGAAAGTGTTTGGTTTTCATGTCGATAAAGGCCTTCGTGGCAAAGGCATAGGCCGCGCGTTGATGGTGCAACTGGTCGAGCGCGCCAAACAATGTGATTTGAAGATCTTGCATCTGGATACCTGGGACACGATGTACAGCGCGGTAAGGCTGTACACGTCACTGGGGTGGGTGGCCGCACCAGACCCATTGCCAGAGTCAGGTGCAAATCGATCTTTCCGTCTGGAAATAGGCTGATCTGTTTTTCAATATTTCTGATCGTTCGCTCATTATGTTCACTTTCCTCTTTGCACCCGCGTGGTGGTTTGCATTTCATCCATTTGCCTGTGGTTTTGTGGCCCTGCTGATGAGCTTCACAGCGTGCCTTAATAACTACCGCAAGAGCAGCCGCCTGTTGTTTGCTGTCACTGCTTTTTTCTGGTGGATTTTTACATACACCGAAGCGACGTTCACTGTGCATGCCATGCGAGTTGATTTGGTATTCATGGCACCGGTTTACCAGATTCTTGCGCTTTGGAGCTGCTGGAAAATATATACAGATCCTGCTGACCGACATGTAGCCGAAAAACAAACAGATCAGGACGAGTAGATGTGTGAAGTTGGCGACCTTGCTTGCGCGGCAGCCGCTATGAAAATGTTATAGATGCGGTTCAGTTGAAGCAGCACAAAAGGTGCAAACAACAAGAATCTCTATCATTAAATTTTTATTTATTTGACCGCTCATTATCTTTGCGTAAGGCCTCAACGGTTTCGCATTTGCTGGCTAAATGTAGTAGCGCGTCATTGTGAATAATAGAACAATTATTTTCTGGCGGTGTTGCTACATGAAGCGAGTGATTGATTTGCCGGTTATGCAGGAAAAACGTCAGAAATGTGTTGCTCGCGCCGGAAATGCGACTGCTACGGTAAGGGGCAATGCATCCAAATCATCAGTTCGCGGATGTTTCGTCCCATCACTGACATCAGTTTGCCTTTCTCGTATCGAGTACCAATATGTACTGAAATTCTGTTAAAAAGAATTTGGCCTGGACAGGATTTGCGCTAAAGTAACTGGCGCTATTAACTTGAACTGTACATGAAGAAGATGTCAATGCGATTGCAAATATACGCACTATTTTTTGCCACAATTCTTTGTAGCCCGATAGCTGCAAGTGCCAGCACTGAAGCGCGTTGGGTGCACGGTTCATGGGTGAATGTCAGGGAAAAACCAGAGGCCAACGCGCAAGTGGTGGCGCATCTGGTGACTAATACTCCGGTACAGCTTGATACATCAGCGCCTAATGGAAAATTTTGTGCAATTACCTGGGGTCAGGGACAGCAGGGTTTTATTGCCTGTAATTTATTGGGTGAAAAGGCTTTGCGACTAGAAGACTTTGTCGATAGCTATCATCGCAGCAGTGAAAGCACGAATTACTTCCCGGCACGTGCTTTCTGGATGGCGCCCAGCTTCAGACGTTTACAAGATGCCGGTTCCTATTTCCAGGAAACCATGCTGAGTCCACAACAAAAAGCGCTGGAAACGGTAGACAGTAATTTTGTGTGGGAAAAACGGCCAGCGCTCAAGCGCTACCCTATCCCTGAATTTGAAGCCATGAAGCATCGCATGATGGCCGGTATCATCGAGCCAGCTTCGCCTTATTTCCAGCCTCCGGCTCCATGGGAAGCATTACTGAAGCTGGCAAAGTCTGAGGAATTACCCGGCAAAAAGACCACAGAGGTTGCTGCCCGTTTGCATTCATCCCTGTTTTATCCCGGCGTGCTGGTCATGTTACGCCAACTGAATTTACCTGCTGCAGCACCCTCGTATTTCAAATCACTGGATGAACTGGGCAGACCGTCTGCCAGCCCTGAAGAAATTTCCAGGCAATATCAGATACCGTATGCCATCAAGCCCCTGAGTGGCCCGTATTGGGATAACTATGAGCCTGCAGGCATCAATGTCATAGGCTGGTGGGACCTGGGCAAGGTTGAGGTGTTTTTGCAAAGACTTGTTATCAAAAACATCTTGATGCTGAATGGCCACATCAAATCGGCAAGCTCGGATTTGAAATATAGTCTGGGTGTGGATAGTTGCCAACAGGGTTTTCGTTTTATAGGACCTGGAGATCAAGCTGAACCTGTAAAAAGCCTGGCGCAAAGAAGACTGGAAAGTTTGCAAACCAAGGCGAAAGATGAAGCGATCCTGCATTTTTATTCTCGTAAGGAGCTACCGTCATTGAATAGTCCTGCGAAAGTGACGACACAGGCACCGGTCAAACTGCAATACGATAGCAAGGCAAAATCGAATACCTTCGAGCATTTCTCTCAGGCCAGTATTACCAGTATAGACATGGACAATGATGGCATCGCTGATTTTGCCATTGCTGAAGCCTGGCATCGTGGAGCCATGCTGGAAAGCGCTACCCATCAGCCTGCTTACAGATTGATATTCGTCAATGCGGGTGGACGCTGGTATTTATTCGACATTGACCAGTTCCTGATCTGTGGCTGTTAAAACCTGTGTTGCAATAAACCTTCTGCCAGAAAATCAAACACCGTCCGTATACGCTTGCTGGACTTGAGTTCGCGATGCGTGGTAAGCCATACCGGCAGGGATGGCAGTTCCTGTTCGGCCAGCACCTGTTCCAGGTCAGGATTTCGCTCAGCCAGCCATTGCATGGCGATGCCTATCCCCAGGCCTTGCTGTATTGCCTGCCAGTTGACCAGATAGTTATCGCAACGGAAGTCGAAGAAACTGCGGTCTATTTGTATGCCCGCCGCGCGAAAACCAGCGATAAACTGGTCAGACTGATCCAGCCCCAGCCAACGGAATTTTTGCATCAAGGCCAGTGTGGCTGCCTGGTTTTTTGAAGGTAGTGCAGGCAGGCCTGCCAGATAATCCTTGTGACCATACATGCCTATGGGCCAGTCTGTCAGGTGACGGGCAATCAGGGCAGACTGTGCTGGCCGTATCATGCGTATGGCGATATCGGCTTCACGTTCGAGTAAATTGCTGACCTGATTACTGGCGACCAGTTCTATCTGGATTTCCGGATGCAACTGCGCCAGCTCGCGCAGCAGCGCTGGCAAGACAAAGCCGGACACCATCTCGCTGGCGGTGATCCTGACCGTACCTCGCAAGCCATTATCCTGGGTCGCTGCAGCCATGCCCAGTGAGCGCGCCGCCGCCATCATGTAACGGGCAGGTTCGACCAGGTTTTCACCAGTACTGGTCAATTTCAGACCACGCGCTACTCTCTCAAACAAGGCTGCACCCATGCTGCCCTCCAGCTCCGCGATCTGGCGTGACAGGGTAGGCTGGCTCAGACCCAATACCTCGGCAGCACGCGTCAGCGAACCCTGTTCTACGACCGCAACAAAGCTGCGTATCAGGTTCCAGTCAGTCTGGCTTGGGTCGAAAGTGAGTTTGGACATGTGATTCCATCATGGGGACAGGTCAAAAGATACGCAAAAATTTGCAAGTCAAAGTATTCAAATTTGAATAGGACTTATGTATTTATGTCGATTGTAAATACATCCTGCCAGATTGAAAATGCCTGCATTACTTATTTTTTCTGACACGCACATCACCGGAGCCTCTCATGAATTTTGCATCCAAAGCAAACAATGCTCAATCACCCTCAGTGCTGGTACTTGGTGCCAAAGGTCGCCTCGGGCAGGCTGCGGTTGAGGCCTTTGCCGCAGCAGGCTGGCGCGTGATCGCTCAGGCACGTACAGCCAGCCATGACAGGCCGGAGCAAAATATAGAGTTCCTGCAATGTGATGTACTTGACACCGCGAGCATACTGGCTGCAGTACCCAGGGTGGATGTGGTGGTGCATGCGGTGAATCCCGACTATACCCGCTGGGACAGCCTGTTGCCACCGACCACAGATGCCGTCATACGCATTGCCACCGCCACCCGGGCCTTGCTGATGGTGCCCGGCAATGTGTATAACTTTGGGGCTGATTTGCCTGCAGTGCTGGCAGAAGACACGCCTTTTGTCGCCAATACCCCCAGGGCGGCACAACGCATAGCCATGGAAGAAAGCCTGGCTGCTGCCACCCAGCAGGGCTTGCGCTGCGTGATTTTACGCGCCGGTGATTTCATTGGCGGCACCGGCACCTGGCTGGACATGGCGATCACCAAGTCACTCGCCAAAGGTGTGGTCACTCACATGGGGCCAGATGATTTGCCACATGCCTGGGCTTACCTGCCCGATCTGGCCAGGATATTCGTGCGCGTCGCAGAGCAGCGTGATCGTTTGCCTGCTTTCGAGGTCATGCATTACCCTGGCATTACTGCCAACGGCAAGGACGTGCATGCCGCACTGGAGCAATTGAGTGGCCGCCCACTCAAAGTCAAAGCCATGCCCTGGTTGCTGATGCAGGCCATCAGCCTGTTCTCTCCCATGCTGCGCGCTGCGATCAAAATGCGCTACCTGTGGCAGCGTCCGCATCAATTGCAAGGTGAAAAACTGGAAAATTTACTTGGCAAGATAGCGACCGGCAGTCTGCAGGATGCCCTGCGTAGCTATGTGAAGAAACCACAGGCAGGCAAAGATTTCTTGCTGGAGGCCGATATAGGCAAGCGAAGCTGATTTTGACGGGTGCAGGCAGCATGCTCGCATATTTTCTGCGGAGGACTGCTCTGCAAGAAATGCCATAGCGGAGTATATTCAGCTTTCTTTCTTGTTGATTGTGTATCGCAACCATGCCTGAAACCCGCACCGTTATTATCGTTGGCAGTTCCAGAAGCACGGGCAATACTGCTGAACTCGCCATCGCTATTGCCAGCAAACTCAAAGCCAGTGTCATCGATCTTAATCAATACCAGATAGCTCCCTTTGATTATGAATTCAGGAACCGCGATGATGATTTCCTGACGCTGATGAAGCAGGTACTCAGCTTCGACCGCATCATACTTGCGACCCCGATGTACTGGTACTCTCCCAGCGCCATCATGAAAACTTTCATGGACAGGATTTCTGACTTGCTGAAAGTTGAAAAAGACCTGGGGCGGCAATTGCGCACAAAGAAAGCTGCACTGCTGGGCACGGGTTACGACGCCATACCCGCCGCCTGTTTTGAGCAAGTGTTCCAGCATACTTTTGACTATCTCGGCATGGGATATGAAGGCATGTTGTATGCAAGCTGTCAGGATGATTTCATTCATGCCGAGCATGCGCTTGCGATAGAAAAATTCACGGAGGCCCTGCATGCTGAATGAAGCACAACTTGATGCCTATATGCACAGGCTCGCCTATCAGGGCTCACGCCATGCTGATCTGGCGACACTGACCGCATTGCATCAGGCACATATGCAAAAAATCGCTTTTGAAAACCTGGATATCAGCCTCGGTAAGAAGCTGGATTTATCGACCGATGTCTTACTGGATAAATTATTGCGGCAAGGCCGTGGCGGTTTTTGCTATGAGCTGAACCAGGCCTTTGCTCTGTTGCTGGAAACCCTGGGCTTCACTGTCAGCCGCTTGTCTGCCCGAGTGCATAATGGCAAGGACTATGGGCCTGATTTTGATCACATGCTCTTGCTGGTACATGTGGATGGGCAGGATTATCTGGCTGATGTCGGTTTTGGTGATTGCTTCCGTACACCGCTGCAATTAGGTGGCGAGGGTGTACATGAACTGGGCTTGCACTATTATCTGCTTGCGGATGGTCAGCATCATTATGTGCTCATGCAGGCCAGGGATGCTGGTGCAGGGCATGCACAATACCGCTTCAGTTTGCAGGCGCATGCGATCAGCGATTTTTTTGCAATGTGTGAGTATCAGCAGACTTCGCCTTTATCGCATTTCACGCAAAAATCAATATGCTCTATTGCCACCGCCAAGGGGCGCATCAGCATATCCAACAATAAATGCATCATTACCGATGAGCATGGGCGGCATGTGCATAGCATCCGTGATGAAGATGAATACCGCACCTTGCTGTTGGAGCATTTTGGGATGAAATTGGCGGGGGATGTGAATGTTCGGAAGTTATTGGTGAGGCGGGCGTAGGAACTGTCTTCTTCAATTCCTGACAATTTCATTAACGTCAGTCCTGAGTGCTTTTGGCAGGAATCCAGCGGCGTTTGTGGCATACTGTAAGGTAAATTAATTTCAGATACATCATAATTGCATATCTGATTTTAATGCCCCTATACGTTATTTAAGAGTGCCGGCCGGGGGTAGCCCGGCAGCTACTCACTTTTCTTGTCTCGCCAAGAAAAGTAAGCCAAAGAAGGCGACCGAGGCGTCGCTGCCCCCTAAAGGGGGTTCCCTTTGCTGCAAGTCAAAAAATGGGAAATACCCGAAACTCGCTTCGCTCAGACAACGTTCATTTCTTTATCCATTTTCTGCCTTGCAGCAAAGGCATCGACACATCGGAACTGCAAAAATCAAAAACAACTTCAAAGTCAACAACAGCGGCAACGTCAAAAGCAGACCCATAACACCATCAATCAACAATCCGCATCCTGAATTGCCTGCCCTTGATATTGGTACGGCTCAGCCTATCTACCGTTTTTTCAGCAACCTGCCTGTCTATGGCGACGTAGGTGACAAATTCCGAGACATTGATTTTGCCTACCTGTTCTTTTTTTAAACCCAGATCAGCAGTCAGTGCGCCGAGTAAATCGCCGGGGCGGAGTTTGTCTTTTTTGCCGCCCATGATGCATATGGTCATCATCGGGGCTTGCAGGTCTCTTTCCGGGCCTGCTTCAATTGCGTGGATATCGCCCCAACTGACGGATTCACCCTGATACTCTTCGATCAGTTTGACCCACTTCTTTTCACCGGGTGTAGCCAGGCTCAGGGCCAGGCCTTTTTCACCGGCGCGGCCTGTGCGGCCGATGCGGTGGATGTGGACTTCGGTGTCTTTGGATACATCGACATTGATGACGGCACCCAGCGTTTGTATGTCGAGACCGCGGGCGGCGACGTCGGTGGCGACGAGGACTGAGCAGCTTTGATTGGCGAAACGTATCAAGACCTCGTCGCGGTCGCGTTGTTCAAGGTCGCCGTGCAGGGCCAGGGCGCTGATGCCCTGAGCGTGCAATTCTTCTGTCAGTTCGCGGCAGTGTATCTTGGTATTGCAAAAGGCAATCGTGGATGTCGGCTGGTAATGATGCAGCAGCGTGGCGACAGCGGTATTGCGTCCCTCAGCTGTGACCAGGTAAAACATTTGTTCGATATGATTGGCGGCATGCTGGGATTCGACCTTGATCTCCACCGGGTCGCGCAGCAGTTGTTCGCTGGCCTGGCGTATATCGTCCGGGTAGGTTGCCGAGAACAGCAGGGTTTGCCGGCGCGTAGGCGTGGCGGCAACGATGTCGTAGATATCATCATAAAAGCCCATATCGACCATGCGATCGGCTTCATCCAGCACCAGGGTTTGTACGGTTTTCAGGTTGATGGTGTTGCGGCTGATATGGTCGATCAGGCGACCAGGTGTGCCGACCACGATGTGGGCACCATATTCGAGCGAGGCAATCTGCGGGCGCATGGCCGTGCCACCGCACAGGGTGACGATCTTGACGTTTGGCATGGTCCTGGCCAGACGGCGCAATTCATTGGCGACCTGGTCAGCCAGCTCACGCGTCGGGCAAATCACCAGGCCCTGGACGGCAAAATAAGTGGGATTAAGCTTGGCCAGCATGCCTATGCCAAAAGCAGCGGTCTTGCCGCTACCGGTCTTGGCCTGGGCGATCAGGTCTTGCTGCTGCAGGATAATGGGCAGGCTGGCTGCCTGTATGGCTGTCATTTCCTTGTAGCCCAGGCTGTCCAGGTTGGCAAGCATGGGGGCGGATAGCGGCAGGGTGTTGAAGGCGGTGGATTCTGACATGGGATGTATTTTGTATGAAGACGACGACAGCAGGCCGCTCTTTCATGAGCAGCCCGGCGGATATGTCGTCATTGTAGGGTAAGCTGCCGCCAGCGTGGCGGGCTTTGAGGTATGAAAGACTGAAAGTGGCTATTACTGCGTGTTTATGCAGGCCAGACCAGGTATTCAATGCCATTTTGTATAGAACCTATGACCAGAGCCTGGTTTTCGGCGCTTTCACAAAAGCTGGCGAGGGCACCGGCGGCAGTGATTTTATTGGTGTTGAGCTGATCCAGCCAGTAATTGAAGCCAGCCTGGTCTGGTGTACGGTGCAAGACATTTTGGTAAAAATTGGTCACCAGCACGGTATTCGTGGGTTTAGTGCCATACAGTTTCTGGAATTCAGCCGACAACATGAAGCCCGCTGCAACCGTCGTCAGGCTGGAACCCTGGTCCATATCATTGATCCAGTAACCCAGGCCTTTCAAGTCTGGCTTGCGGTCAAAGGCCGCCTGGTAAAGGCGGTAAGCCTGCCCGGCAATGCCATTGATATCAAGGGCGATGTTTTCATCGGTGAAATGCAGGCGTTCTACGTTGACCAGGGTATCCGTGCCTTCAGTACCAGTTTTAGCAGCGACTACCGCGGTGCCCCCTTTGACGCTGACACTGTAATTTGTGTGCAGACCGTTGTAGATGGCGGTATCAAGGCCGAGGTCACCATCAATTGCATCGTTGCCGCCATTGCCTGTAAAACTGTTGTTGAGCTTGTTGCCATACAAAGTGTCATTGCCAGCACCGCCTATTGCATTCTCTATATAGGCACCATAGGCGATGCCGAGATTTTGCCTGCCGTCGTAAGTTGGTACCGTGCCACCGGTATAGCCAGGCGGATTGGGCGCAGACACCATGCGTATGTCAGAATAACTGCCGGGGCTGAGGTCGATCATGCAACCCAGAGTAAAGTTGGCGACAGAAATTGTGTCATTGCCACCAGCATCCCAGATGGTTTTCAGGAAAGGAGTATTCGGGTCGAAGGTATACACATCGTTGCCCGTCCGGTAACTGTTATTGGCACCATACGCAAATTGCATGGCGGCGATATCCAGCACCATCGGTGTTTCTGGCACGATGTACTTGAAACTGAATGAAGGCTTGCCTGAGGCATCGTAAGTGATGGTCCTGAACATGTCATTGGCTTGTTCCGTGTAAGACATGATGGAATATTGTGCCGTATCAAAGGCCGTAGGCAAGACCACATCACCCTCGAAAGGGTGCTTGAGCCCGAGCGCATGACCAAGCTCATGTATCAATGATGAATAATTGAATGAACCCACGCTCCAGTTGGTATTGGTTTTATTGCCATTGCCAGACAGCCAGATGTCCCCGCCAGAAGGGCTGACACTGCTTGGCCTGTAGGCCCAGCCCCAGGCACTGCCGCCTGTTGATGTGGTGTCTGCGAATGAAGTCCAGGCAACGCGGATATTTCCTGCGCTGGTGTTGTTGTCAGCAACCTGTACAAACTGTATGTCAGCGACATTGGCCCAGGCCTGCATGGCAGCCTTGGTGGCGGTTTGCTGTTCCAGGCTGAGCGCCATGTGGCTGGCACCCGGTTCATTGTCCGAGGTGTAGCTGCTGGAACTGTTGCGCCCATAAAAATAGGATTCGCCCGCAGTCCATGGGAAGCTGTAAGTAACAACTGCACCATTCAGGCCACCCCATTTGATGCCATGGAGCAGCGCATCAATCAGCGTGACGCCGGTTAGCGTAAAGTTGGTGGTCTGGCCTGCATCGCTCGGTAATGGCATAGGAATATGGATAAATTAATGGAGAATGGTCTTAGTATAGCCAGTTTGTTGCCTGAAAAACAGCAAGCGCAGGTCCTGGATTTCGCTTTGACAGTAAATTTTGTAAGCAAAATATACTAGGGCTTGCATGCAATGCTGGTAAATAGGCCTCAGGCAAATTAAGCTATTAGCTCAATATTGAGGAGACGTCTCATGATCATTGCCATTGTCGTGCTTTTGTTCGCTGCCTTCTTATTGTATGCCGCCAGCTTGCCGGATCATTTTCGTGTCGAGCGTTCTCTCGTATTCCAGGCCAGGCCTGAACAGATTTTCCCCCTGATTAATGATTTCCATGAATGGGAAGCCTGGTCTCCCTGGGAAAAGGCCGACCCGGCTGTGCAGCGCACCTATAGCGGTGCTGCCCAGGGGCAGGGAGCGGTTTATGCTTGGAAGGGGAACAAAGACCTGGGTGAAGGCAAGATGGAAATCCTGGAAACCCGGCCGCATGATTACCTGCGCCTGCAAATCAATTTCTACAAGCCATTTGCTGCGCAAAACACTATCGAGTTCCGCCTTGAAGAAAAAGATGGCGGCACGGTCGTCAGCCATGCCATGTTTGGCCCTTGCAACTTCATGTCCAAACTCATGAGTCTGTTTTTCAGTATGGATAAAATGGTGGGTGGCAAATTTGATGAGGGTCTGCATAGCATCAAAAATATCGTCGAAAAAAACTGAACAGACTTACCGTAAGAGCAGCAATTTTGAAAGGACAGCACATGGCAAGACAGCGAAAATTCTATACCTGGTTATGCCAGCATAGTCTTGCCAGTTTTTTGCTGCTGACTCTGAGCTTCGTTGTGTTTGGCAAGCTGTCTTTCGATATCGTCCATCTGTTCAGTGCCAATGCTGAATATCTGCTCGATAATGGCTGGATAGGCCTGGTCGAAGGTGGTTTGCAGCAATTGCTCGAACTTGTATTGTCAGCCTGCGCTGCCATGGCTGCCTACATGCTGTTCAAACTCTGTGAACAGGCTTTGCTGGAACGCCTGCGTCACCGGCATGACTGACGCAGAAAGACAGAACTGAGCAAGAACTATCATGCAGCATCGCTGGAGGCTGTTTATTCTGCAGTCTGTCAGGGAGAAATCATTGAGTGAATCCAATTACCAACAGCGCATGCTGCGTGTGTTGCAGTACATCGATACCCATCTGGATGAAGACTTGTCGGTGGAGCGTTTAAGTGCAGTTGCGGCTTTCTCAAAATTTCATTTCCACCGGCAGTTTTCTGAATATTTTGGTCTGGCGGCATTTCGTTATGTGCAGCTATTGAGACTTAAAAAGGCCATGTATGAACTGGCATTCCGTAGCCATAAACAGGTGATCCATATCGCCCTGGATAATGGCTATGAAAGCAGTGAAGCTTTTTCCCGTGCTTTTAAAAAAAGCCTGGGACTGAGCCCGGCACAATTCAGGAAGCAACCTCAGTGGGACAACTGGCAAGAAAGCAATTCAACCTTGATCCAATTGAGAGAACAGCATATGCCCATGACTTATCAACACAGCGATGTACGCATCGTCGCCTTCCCTGAAACCCGTATTGCCGTGCTGGAACATCGCGGCGCGCCCGGCTTGCTGCCCAATAGCATCCAGCGTTTCATTGCCTGGCGCAAGCTCAACAAACTGCCACCCAGCGTCAGCGCGACTTTTAATCTTATCTATGATGATCCTGAGCAAACACCCGCTGCCGATTATCGTTTTGACCTGGCAGCGGCAGTCACTGCGCCAGTAGCAGAGAATAAGCATGGCATCATCGACAAAACTATCCCCGCCGGAGAATGTGCAGTAATAAGGCATACCGGCAGTGATGCTGAGCTCGGAAATGTCGTGCGCTTTTTGTATAACAGCTGGTTGCCACAAAGCGAGCGCAATTTGCGCGACTTTCCCCTGTTCTTCCAGCGCATCAGCTTCTTCCCTGACGTGCCTGAACACCTGATGGTGACCGACATCTTCCTGCCTTTGCAATAATAGCTTTACAGATCAAGCACCAGTTCACCCTCTTGTGCACGCGAGACACAGATGCAGATGCGGTCTTTTTGCTCTGCTTCTGTCAACACCGCATCCCTGTGCAGTGCCTGCCCGCCCAGCAATTTCACGGCGCAAGTGCCGCAATTGCCAGTTTCGCATTCTGCCTGCGCTACTACACCATGGGAGCGCACGGCTTCCAGAATGGTCTGATCAGCGCGGACATGGAAGACTTTTTTACTGCGTGCCAGCTCCACCCGTATCTCTTCGTCCTGATTTGATTTTTGTACCGCAAATCTTTCATAGCGTACTCTTTGCGGGTCTATGCCCAAGGCCGCCGCAGCACTTTGCGCGGCAGCGATCATGCTGGCTGGGCCGCAGATATAGAACAGGCTGTCCTGACCGGCTTCTTCCATGATGTTGTGTATATCCATGCGTTGCTGCAGATCTGCCGCATACAGATGCAATGAGGCACCCAGTTGAGTTTGCAACTCTGCGCGATAGGCCATTGCACTGAGCGCGCGGCCTGCATAATGCAAAGTGCATGGTCGCCCCTGTGCTGACAATTGTTCAGCCATGGGTTTGATGGCAGTGATACCGATGCCCCCGGCGATCAGCACGGCGGGTGCCGCATGCGCATGCAATGAAAAGTCATTACGTGGCAAATCACAATGCAAGTGCATGCCCAGCGCATAAAGATCGTGGACTGCTATGGAGCCTCCGCGGCCCTCGGGTGCGGCAAGCACGGCAATTTCGTAACAGTTAGCTGGTCCACCAGCAGAACTGATGGAGTATTGACGTGTAGCCGCCTGCCCGTCTGCCAGCAAGACGGGTACACGCAAATGTGCGCCTGCGCTCACCGCAGGCAAATCCTTGCCTGCAGGGTCACGCAATTCGTAGGCGCGTATGTGTGGACTGAGTTGGCGCACACCTGTGATCACCAGTTCCAGTGGGCCATTACCAAGGCTGGTGGGTTTTGCCGGTGCAGTCTTTTGTGTTAACTGTTCTTCCAGTTGGTGCTTCTCAGCCAGCAGCTTCGCCAGCATGCCCTGCACTTCTTTTTCGCTAAACCTGGGTGTGATATGTTGTGGGCAATTCCACTCCACGGCTTCTACCGTGATGACAATAGCACGCTCGACACGGGCGCGGTAGCCAGGCATTTCCAACCTGGCGATCAGGCGCACATCATCCTCTTCATGAACGATTCTGGCATGGCCCCATATCTTCATGCGGCGGCGGCGGGCATAGTCCATGAGTATCAAGGATACCCTGTCGCTGGCAAGCAGATTACCCACGCTAAGGTACTGGGCATTACCAGAAAAATCTGCATAAGCGATGGTCTTGTTATCGAGGATTTTAAGGAAACCGGCTGGGCCACCGCGGTGTTGCACGTAGGGCCAGCCGTTTTCTGAAATCGTCGCCTGGTAAAAGCTGTCGCGGGCAGCGATGAATTCCATGTCCTGCGCCAGCAGGGAATCGCGTTTTTCTTCAACCAGTTCAAAACCACGATTGGCTTCGCGGCTGCCATACAGGCTTTGTGCGGCTTTGACGCTGTGGGTAAAACTGATATCGGCAAATGCGCGTGACATGATGATCTCCTCGCTGTGACGGGACAGATTTCTGGACTTAGAGGCTGACTTTAGGGAAGTCGATTTCCAGACGAGTGGCCTTGCCCAGGATATTCGTCAGGATATTCATGCCGACATGGGTGATGACTTCGATAATGTCGGCATCGCTGTAACCGTGGTCGCGCATTTCCAAAATTTCTGTCGTGCTCACTTCACCTGCATGTTCGACCAGTGAGCGGGCAAATTTCACGGCAACCGCGGCTTTCGCGTCCTGGCTGCTGCCTGCACGGTTGGCAGCCATTTCTTCATTGTTCAGGCCAGTGCCACGGCCTATGGCAGTATGGGCAGAGACGCAGTATTCACAGGAATTTTTTTGCGCGACTGCCAGGGCAATACGCTCGCGGGTTTGCGGGTCCAGGCTGCCTTCACCGGCAATTCCATGCAAGCCCAGAAAGGCGCGCAAGGCAGCAGGGGAATTGGCAAAGGCTTTCAAAAAATTCGGCACCATGCCCAGTTTTGTTTGTATCGCTTCCAGCAGGGCCAGTTGTTCAGCATTGGCAGTTTCTTTGGTGACGAGATTGATGCGGCTCATGATATTTCCATTCAATTGAGGTTGAGGTGAAGGTATTGATATGCAATTGCATGAACCACAGTTTGTACGTTTCATAGAAATATAGGAATAGACTAAATCTTGAATTCATTATTCCGATAAATGGAATAATTTAAAGTTTGCCATCTTCCCCTCGAGAAATGGAGGAACTATTTCAGCTAAGATATGTCTGTATTTGCGCCTAATTGCTTGTATTTCATGGTAATTAGTCAATTTGCTATGAATCATTTTGTTATGAAGCAATTAGCAAATCATACGTGTGACCTAAGAATTTAATTTGGAGTGTATTTTGTTTAAAACCCTTGCTCTTCCGCTGGCCCTGGCTGGTGTTGTTTCCTCTGCTTACGCTGACGAAGGTCAGTGGCAACCCTACCAGTTGCCACAACTGAAATCTGAATTGAAGCGCATAGGCATCAATGTGCCTGCAGAAAAGCTGGCGGATTTGCAAAAACACCCGATGTCAGCGATGGTGTCGCTCGGCGGTTGCTCGGCATCTTTTGTATCGAATACTGGCTTGGTCGTAACCAACCATCATTGTGCTTATGGTGCAGTACAAAGAAACTCGACAGCAGAAAAAAACTATATTGCGAATGGGTTCCTGGCAAAAACACTGGCAGATGAATTGCCCGCAGGCCCCGATGCGCGCATGTATATCACTGAAAAAGTCGAGAATGTCACTGCGCAGATCAACAAGGGGCTGACTGCCGCCATGTCTGGCCGCGCCAGGGCTGAGCATGTGGAAAACCGCATCAAAGAGTTGATTGCTGAATGTGAGCAAGACAAGGCATACCGTTGCTCGGTACCGAGCTTCCATCGTGGCCTGGAGTATTACCGCGTACGCCAGATCATGATACGTGACGTGCGACTGGTGTATGCACCCTCAGACAAGATAGGCAATTTTGGTGGCGAGATCGATAATTTTGAATGGCCGCGTCATACCGGTGACTATGCCTTCCTGCGTGCCTATGTAGGCAAGAATGGCCGCCCTGCCGATCTGTCTGTCGAGAATGTGCCATATCAGTCAAAAGACTTTCTGGTCGTATCTGCCCAAGGTTTGAAGAATGGTGACCCTATCTTGCTGGCAGGTTACCCGGGCCGCACCAGCCGCTACAAACTGCCGGCAGAAATACGCTATGCCCGTGATGTCAGCTACCCTGCCAAAGTGGCAGAAACCAAAGCTGATCTCGCCGTCATTGCCGCTGCAACTTCAGGCAATGCTGGTGCTGGTGTACGTTATGCCAGCGTAGCCAAAGGCCTCAACAATGGTTTGAAGAAAACAGAGGGCTTGCTGGAAGGCTTTGCCCGCAAGGACATCGCTGCCATCAAGGATGGCCAGGATGCAGAGTTTCGCCGCTGGTATGCCCAGCATGGCAGCGACAAGAATTTGTTGAAAGAGCTTGATACCGTCATCGCTGCCGACATGGCGATGTCAGAAGAAGAATTTGCCTGGTCGGTTGCCAGCACCAGCGAAATGCTGAAGAGTGCACGCACGCTCTACCGCCTGGCAGTGGAAAGTACAAAACCGGATGCAGAGCGCCAGCCCGGTTACCAGCAGCGCGACATGAATATCATCGCTGGCAAACTCAGCCGCCTGGAACAATCCTATCTGCAAAATGTCGATCAGGCCCGGTTCACTGCAGCGCTGCAAAGATATAGTAAATTGCCAGCAGCATCCCATCCAAAAGGTCTTGATGTATTGTTGCCGACACCAGAAAGTGTGGCCAGCCTGTATCAGCAAAGCGGCCTGGGTGAAACCTCCAAACGCCTGGCCTGGATGGGCAAGGACCGCAAGGCTTTTGAACAATCCGACGATGCTTTCGTACGCCTGGCCGTGAAGCTGCACGACACTGCCATGTCACTCGAAGAGCGCCGCAAAGAGCTCGATGGCAATCTGGAACGGGTGATTCCACAATACATGCAAGCCGTCATAGAATGGAAAAAATCCCAGGGCAAGCCAGTTTATCCAGATGCCAATTCCACCCTGCGCGTGACCTATGGCACGGTAGCACCTTACTCACCGCGTGATGGCGTCATCAAGGGCCCGTTCACGACAGTCGAAGGCATAGTAGAAAAGCACACTGGCAAAGCGCCTTTCAACATGCAGGAAAATTTATTGACTGCCGTGAAGGAAAAACGCTACGGTGTATTCAAGGACAATGTCCTGCAAACCGTGCCTGTCAATTTCCTGTCCAGTGCTGATACGACGGGCGGCAATTCCGGTTCTGCCGTCTTGAATAAAAATGGCGAACTGGTGGGTTTGAATTTTGATTCAACCTATGAATCGATTACCAAGGACTGGTACTTCGACACCGCCATCACCCGCGCCATTCATGTCGATATACGCTACATGTTATGGGTCATGAAAGAAGTTGATCATGCCGATAATCTGTTGAAGGAAATGACGATCAGGTATCAGGCGAAATAAGTGATTTGATTCATGTGAAAAGCGTGCCCCTGAAATGGGGCACGCTTTTTTGTACGTCTCAGGGTTTGCGTGGTGTCTGCTCAAAATGCCTGCTACTATCCGCTGTGCTCAGCCAGGACAGTTTATTCTCACAATAAATATCCATGCGCGGTGCCAGGCTTTCATGCTGATTGACTGTGCCCAGATACAGCATACTCAAGCCTGCATAAGTTTCCTGATTCGAGTTATACAGCGGTGTGCCGCAGTCAGTACAAAAATGACGCTGGGTACGCGATGTGACGGTATAGCTTTTCAGCAGTTCCTGACCCTGGGTGAATACCAGCTCAGCTTCCTTGACGACGACATAAGATGATAATGCTGCGCCCGTCATACGGCGGCACAGGCCGCAATGGCAGGCTACGATTTGTAATGCGGGGGCCGGGTAGTGATAGGCAATTTTTCCGCAACTGCATTGACCGCTGATTGTTTGCATAGTGTCTCCAATTTATTATTTATTCGAGCTCAGGCGCCTTCCCACTCCAGGCCTTTGCCATGTCCCCAGATCAGCGGGGCGACATAACTGCTGGCCCATGCCTCGACTTGTCCTGCTGGCATGGGGCGGGCGACACCGTAACCTTGTGCCAGTTCGCAACCCAGGCGCATCAGGGCGACACCATGTTCGGCACTTTCCACGCCTTCTGCAATCACGCCACGATTAAAGGCGCGTGCCAGGCCGATGACGGCGCTGATGACGGCCAGATCGTCCTTGTCTTCCAGCATATCACGGACAAAGCTCTGGTCGATTTTCAGGGTATCGGCGGGCAGGCGTTTCAGGTAAGACAGTGATGAATAGCCAGTACCAAAATCATCAAGTGCAAAGCTGACGCCGATTTGCTGACAGGCCAGCATGACTTCGCGCACGTGCTGTATATCCTTGATGGCTGCGGACTCCAGTATTTCTATTTCCAGGCGTTCAGGGGCGACATCGGGGTAGGCTGCCAGCACAGCACGCAGGCGTTCGACAAAATCCTTGCACTGGAAATGGCGGGCCGCGATATTCACGCTGATAACCCAATCTACATGCAGATGCGTCCATATCCGCAATTGCTCCATGGCCTGTTGCAAGACAAAATCACCAACATCGATGATTAGGTCTGTGTGTTCTATGAGTGGCAAGAAATTCAGCGGGCCGACGATGCCCTGCTCAGGATGTTGCCAGCGCAACAGCGCCTCCATGCCGACGATGCGGCCCTCGCGCATATTCACTTTGGGCTGGAAATATAAACGCATCTCGCCCTGTTGCAGGGCCTGGCGCACGCGGGCACGCTGGTTGTGATGGGTGCGCAATTGCTGGTCTTGCTCGGCGTCGAATAAATGAAATTGATTGCGGCCATTCAGCTTGGCCTGATACATGGCCTGGTCGGCACAGCGCAGCAGCGTATCGGCATTCACATCATCACGCGGAAAAATTGCCACGCCTATGCTGGCCGACAGGCTGATGCTTTGCTGTTCTATTTCATATGGCTGCGCCAGCTCTGCCAGCAGCAATGCGAGGTTTAATTCCACGCCGGCGATGTCACGCTGGTTTTGCAGCAGCACGACAAATTCGTCACCACCCAGGCGTGCCACATGGTGCTCGCTACCTGCGTTGTCTTCGAGGCGGCGTGCGACTTGCTGCAATAATTTGTTGGCAAATTCCTGGCCATGGCTTTCGTTGATGGCCTGGAAGTGATCAAGGTCGAGCAGGCAAACTGCCAGCCAGGTTTCCTTATCATGGGCAGTTTGTATCGAAGTGCTGAAGCGCTCTGCCAGCGCCGCACGGTTTTCCAGCCCGGTCAGGATATCGTGCCCTGCCTGCCAGCTGAGCTGCTGCATCAGTTGATGCTTCTCGCTGACATCGCGAAATACCAGTACACAGCCCATGACGGTGCCATCTTTTTGCCTGATCGGTGCTGCGGTGTAATCGACTTCAAACTGCTGGCCGCCACGTGCCGTCAGGAGCTGATTATTCGCTTGCAGAATCTCGGTACTCTGGCAAATCTGCTGCAAAAATTCTCTCAGCTTGTCGCGCTGCTGGACGTCGCTTAAAGCAAACACATCGGCCAGTTCATGCGCCTGTGCTTCCTTGCGGTTCCACCCGCAAATTTGCTGCGCTACCTTGTTGAGCATCAGTATGCGTCCATCGACATCCGTACTGATGACGGCATCACCGATAGATGCCAGGGTGGTTTCCACTCTTTCATTTGCTGCCGCCAGCGTGGCCTGTGCCTGGTTGCGTTCACTGATGTCGATGAGTGCGCCCACGCTGCCTGTGGCTTCGCCATCGACATTGGTGAAACTGGCCTGGTAATAAATTACATCGATTATCTCACCAGCAGCCTGTATCTGGATTTCCCTGACCAGCTTGCCATGTTCATTTTGCAGGGACGGCGTGGCGTTATTGCCCAGTGCCAGAACAGGCATGGGGCGGCCAACGACATCGGCAGCACTCAGCGCAAACAATTCTTCCCAGGCGCGGTTGATGCGTTGACAAATACCGTGCTGGTCTTGAAAGAAGATAGGAATAGGCAGGGCGTGCAGCAATTGCCAGGTGAAATGCAATTGCTCGCTATTGGCGCGCTGGCTGCGTTGCAAGGTCATGAGCAGGGTCTGCACTTCATTGGCCATGCCGTTGAAGGTGGTCGCCAGTGCGCGCGCTTCTCCCGTGCCAGTGACTGACATTCGTATCGAATGCTGGCCTTTCTTGAATTTGTCCGTAGCATCTGCCAGCCTGCGCAGGGTTTTGACATTCGAGCGCAGGATCAGGCCCAACAAAAAATAAATAGTGAAAATAATCAGCAGTGAGATCTTGGCCTGGCTCATGACTTTTTGCCAGATATGGGTATTTTCGCTGGCGATGCTGGTTTCCAGGCTCAGTGTGCCGATGTCGCCATTTGTCAGCTGGACCTGCCTGGATGTGCGTTCTGCATGCAGGGACAGCAGGCGGTTGAACCAGGCAGGGGAACTGGCTGTTGTTGCAAGCTGGTCCTGGCCCTGTATCTGTCCCAGCTTGTATTGCCAGGTGACGCGCCAGAGTACCGGGCTGGCTTCTACTTCTTGTATCAATAGCTGGCGTATGGCTTCGCTATCGCTTTGTGCTGACAGGTTGCTGAGGGTAGGTATCAGGTAGTGAGAGCTATGCCTTAATTCTGTAGAGATTCTTTGTTTTGCATCGGCGACTTCGCTGTTGATCATCAGGTAGTAGCGCAGGGCGCTGACAGCGATGATCAGGAAAAAAAGGGGCAGGAATAAACGGGTATACACTCCTCGCTGTTGCCATCGCTGTAAAAATTTTTGTAATGTTTGCACAAATTCAACAAATTTCAGTGAAGTGAACCAGTTTGGTTGAGGAGGCTTGCAGAAAGCTAATTGTGAGTAATTGTAACCTGAAGATTAATATTGCCGTATTGAAAAAAAGTAATACATGGCAAATATGTGTTGCCGCTTTTTTGTGCATACCCTGCCAGGCAGCCATCATCGAATATAATGTGCCCTCCCCTATGATCCTGCAGTTTGGAGTGCACTCATCATGAAACTCTACCGTTACCTGACTGGCCCGGACGACAAGACTTTTTGCCTGCGCGTTACCGCCGCCCTGAACCAGGGTTGGACTCTGTATGGGGGGCCTACGCTGAGTTTTAATGGTCAGCAAACCATCGCCGGACAAGCCATCATCAAGGAAGTCGATGGAGAATTCTCACAAGACCTGGACTTGTCCAGCCTCTAGGCGCGACCCTGAGCAGACTTATACGCCACAGCAATGAATCAAAAACATGAGAATTTCCCGACTGCGCTGGAAGCCTTCTTCCTGATCATTTTCTTGCTCGGGGCTGAGGTATTGTTGAACATGCTGGTACACGACAGCATGTTCATCACCGGTGTCAGCATGGAAGAAGTCGATGGCGTCATCATGGTATTGGCGAATGGCGTGCTGTTTACGGCGGTGTTGCACTACAAGGGCATGAGCTATAGAGAGCTATTCCATTCCTCCGCAGCGCTTACGCCTGCTCGTCTCTGCCTGATCATGGTGCCGGTCATGCTACTGATACCAGGGCTGGAATTATCATTGAGTTTCATTGGCGGCGCGTTGGAAGAATGGCAACCTGTACCTGCCGGCCAGCAAAGAATATTCGATGAGATGATGAGCAATGGAGTGCATTCCATCATCATTGCCTGCCTGGTTGCACCTGTGCTGGAAGAGATGCTGTTCCGCGGCCTGGTCTTGCGCAGTTTTTTGCAACAATATCCGCGCAAGCTGGCTTTTCTGGCGTCAGCGCTGTTGTTTGGCATGGCTCACATGAATATTTATCAATTCCTGTGTGCTTCGCTGCTGGGACTGGTCTGTGCCTGGCTATATGATAAAACGCGCTCCTTGTGGCCGGGCATTGCTTTGCATGCAGGTTCGAATGGCGTCGCCCTCTATGCCTACAGATGGGCAGCGGCGCGAGGTATCAGTGGCAGCTGGCATCCATCGACAGCGCTTTGTATTACGGCCCTGGTATCCACCAGCATAGGTATTTACCTGTTAAGGCGCATGCTGGTGGTGAAAGACTTGAGCTAGAGCTTGCTACAGGCACAGCAGCCTGTCCGGCTGCTATGCAGATAAGCAAGATCAACAAAATACCGGGGCAGGTGGTGTGAAAATCAGACTGGTTGCATTTCACGCTTCAGGCGGCGTGGTACTTCCCAGTCAAGTTCGGTTTCACGCTTTTTTTCCAGCGCATCGATGTGCTTGAGTTTTTTGCCTTCGACAAACTGGCCGGACAACAGCAGGCGCGGTTTGCTGGCAGCGGAGACGAAACCATGCGTGGCCCAGCGTGAGCGCGGCAGGCTTGTGGCAGCCAGGATGCCATAATCGGCACCGCAACTGATGCCTTTTTCAGCGACCAGGGATTCGCCAGTCTTGATGTATTTGGCGGCATAGATGCTGCCCTTGGTAGCAATCCAGCGGCCACTGTGAATTTCACCGCGCAGGCTGCTGACTTCGCCAGTCGCACGCAGATAACCCCAGGTACTGATATCGCCCTGGCTATGGATACTGGCCACATCAAGATTACCCTGACATATCAGATTCGCGGCAAACAGCGCACCCTCAACCTGGATATCGGTTTCACTGAACAACTCACCCTGGCAATTACAATCACCTGCAACGTGGATGGCAGCTGCCGACAAATGGCCGCCAACGAACTGGATTTCGCCCACTTCAAGCACATCATCCAGTTGTACATTGCCATGGCAATCAAGGTCGGCACAGGCAACATAACCAAGCGCCTGGATATCGCCAAAACCACCAAAGGCATCATGATGATCATAACGTTTCAGTATGGCGGGATGTACCAGGATATCCATATAGCTGCTACCATCTGCTGCCGGTTTGCGCTGGTCGAGTTCCAGCATGCGTGCCATCCAGTCGGCGCTGCAACCGGTCTTGATGAGGTATTCAACATCGATATTGCCACCGGCATCCAGCGCATGGCCCACATACAGGGATTGCACGCGGATATCACCGGTGACCGTCAGCTTGCCGAGGCAAAACACTTCTTCTGCTTCTAAATCGCCATCAATGAGGCAATCACCACCAACAATGAACTGGGTGGTGATCACGGCATCACCCTGGATATGCACGTCACCCGTGCTGGCAAATTGCTTGCGTTTCAAACGTGCGGTCTGTACCGGGGCAGGCAAGTCCAGAGCAGCCAGAACAGGCTTCTTGGTTGCAGGAGTAGTGCGCTTGGTCATGGGGGCCTTGGTGTAAAGATAAGTGATGACGGGATTACTGATCCGCATTATCCCTGAAATGCAGGTGGCTCAGCAATCCTTCAATGTTGTCAGGACGGCAGAGCATCCAGCCGTCCGCTTTCTGCCAGTTCGCGGATGATGCGCACAGTTTCGACGTCAGCTTCCTGATACGCCGACTTGCGGTATTCGTTATACATTTTCGCTTCAGCATCTTCTGCTTCAGCATTGCCACTGTCATAGGCGAAACGGACAAACAGCGCATCTGGTTGTGGTTCTTCTATGCTCATACGCAATGAAGACTGCGGGATATCTTTCTGCGCCGCGACATCATAATGTACATGTTCAAGATGGACGAGGCTGACACGGTCAGTGATTTCCAGCGCGCCATATTTCAGGGTACGCGTCATGCTGGCTTCATTGCGGTCCATGATGCTGGCGTCATCGAGATAAGAGACAAACAACCTTGGCATTTCTGCCCGCAAGACCAGGCCACGCCATAATTGTTCGCGGCTGATGACCTCGACGGCGGGATTGCCGAGGTCATTGATTTCTACTAAATGTTCAAATTTCATGGAGCACCTTTATTCTGATGCCGCCAGTTTACTCCAGCTTGCTCTTGCCTGCTCTTGCTTTCCCCAGTCTGCGAATCTGGATTCAGGTCTTGAGTATGGAATCAACCAGAGATAAAAATGCCTGGTAGCGTATCGGTTTTGCCATATAGGCATCACAGCCAGCAGCGCGGAAGCGTTCTTCATCACCACTCATGGCAAAGGCGGTCAGGGCAACAATCTTGATATGGGCGGTGCCAGCGGCAGCTTTTAGCTGCCGGGTAGCGGTCATGCCGTCTATGCCGGGCAATTGCATGTCCATCAGGATCAGGTCAGGCAATTCTATTCTGGCAACTTGCAAACCGGCCTCGGCATCGACGGCCTGCAACACTTCGTAGCCAGCATTCTGCAACAGGAATGCCGCCAGCTTCATATTGACCGGATTGTCTTCAATGATCAGTACACGCGCCATCTTACTTGCCCCTGCCTGCCATGGCTCGCCTTACTTCACCGATGAAACGGCCGTGATTGAAATCAGATTTTTCCATGACTTTTTTAACATCGCCATTCAGGCGCATCCTGTCGTCGGTGGTTACCTGCTTGGCGGTCAGGATAATAATCGGGATACTTGCTGTGACTGTATCACTTTTCAGGGCCTCCACCACATCAAAGCCATTAATTTCAGGCATCATCAAATCCAGCACGATCAGGTCTGGCTTATGCAGATGTGCCATGTCTATACCTTCCTGCCCGCCCAGGGCGGCCAGGGTTTTATAGCCGAAGATATCAAGTTGTGTCGTCACCAGACGCACGGCTTTGGGATCATCATCCACTACCAGGGCAGTTTTTTGTGCAACCGCAGAGTATTTGCCAAAGCCCATGGCACTCAGGGCAGCAGTCAGGTTTTCACGGGCGATGGGTTTTTGCATGACATGGGCAGCGCCCAAAGACAGGCCACGGCCACGGTCGGCCACGATGGAGATGATGACTACCGGGGTTGAGGAAAATAAGGGATGCTGTTTGAAATTTTCAAGAAATTCCCAGCCATCCATGCCAGGCAATAAAATATCCAGGGTAATCAGGTCCGGGTGTTCGTGCTCTGCCATGGCCAGCGCTGCTTCTGCCGTGGTGGCGCGGACGATGCGGAAGCCTTCGCTTTCCAGTTGCACGCGCAAGACTTCGGCGGCCTGGTCATCGTCTTCTATGACCAGTGCGAGCAACTCGCCCTGCACATGAATCAGATTGTTACTGGCAGCGTTGCTGTTGTTGATGTCATTGACGGTATTGCCGACAGTGCTACTGTCATCAGCATCGACATTGGCATTGATACCCGTAGCAGCTTGCGCTCTGGCTTTGAGCGGCAGGTTGGCAGTACGCCATGGCAGCAAGACGGTGAAGGTCGAGCCCTTGTCAGCAATGCTGGTCAGGGTGACACTGCCTTCATGCAGCTCGGCCATGCGTTTTACCATGACCAGGCCCAGGCCGGTGCCCTGATGTTTGCGCGACAGGCTATTGTCTATCTGGGTGAAAGGTTTGAACAACAGCACTTGAGACTCTTCTGGTATGCCTATGCCGCTATCGCTGACCATGATTTCCAGATAATGTTCAAACCGTCCGCCCGCCACCAGATAACCATCAATCCGGCGCGCCGAGATATGCACACGGCCACCCTCAGGAGTAAACTTGACGGCATTTGACAGAAGGTTGTAAATTATTTGCTTGACCTTGACTTCATCGAGCCAGATATCGTGCAGGTTGTCCTGGATTTTGGCTGTGACCTGCAGATTCTGCAGACTGGCCTGCTCACGTACCACTTGCAAGCTCGATTGCACGACTGAACCGATATCCGTAGGTTCCAGATTGATCTGCATCTTGCCTGCTTCTATTTTTGACAAATCGAGAATGTCATTGATCAGCGCCAGCAAATGTTTACCGCTATTGAAGATATCTGCCGAGGCATCTTTTTGCTGGGTGGACAAGCTACCCAGCAAGCCGTCCTTGAGTATTTCAGAAAAACCGACAATCGCATTCAACGGGGTGCGCAATTCATGGGACATATTCGCCAGAAATTCAGATTTCATGCGGCTGGCCTGTTCCAGTTGCTGATTCTTGGCAGCGATTTCTTCGCTACTACTGCGTAATTGTTCTGCCAGTAGTTTAAGGTCATTGTATTGCCGTAGATTATGCAGGGCGACACCGAGCTGGCTGGCCAGCCTTTCCAGAAATGCCTGTTCGCCGGCAATGATATCGTTGGTGGTTGCCAGCACCATGACTGCCAGACGGTGATCCTGGTACAACACCGGTACCATCAACACATGCCTGGGGCTGAAATTTCCCAGCCCGGTTTGCAGGCTCAGGCGGCTGGCATCAAGCGAATTGGTTTTACCGGTCAGCGCAACCTGGCCCAGCATGCCCTCGCCCAGCTCAAATTCACGCGGAATATCGCTGGCCAGCCCATAGCTGGCTTCACAGCGAAAGTGTGCATACCATTCGTCGAAACCATACAGTGCCGACATCAGGTAGCCATGCCTTTCGGCCAGAAGGTTCAACAGGCCATCAAAGATTTTACGCCGCTCAAAGCTGGCGGCAAACAGGTTCTGCGCCTTGACCTGGGTGTCGTCATAATGCGCCGCGGTGCGCAGTTTACGTTCGGTAAGTATGAAATCCGTCACGTCCACATTCACCGACAAACCACCGATCAGCTTGCCAGCATCATCGCGCAAGGGAGCAGTGCTGTTGGAAATGGTTTTACGGGTGCCGTCAAAGCAGCGAATGTCTGCCAGTTCATTGAGTATGGTTTCACCTGTTCGCAGGGTACGTGCCATGGCCCATTCATCAGACTCGATACGCTTGCCACTGTCTGGCCACCAGCCTGCATATTCACCATACTGATCTGCACTGACAAAACGGCTGCCGCCCCAGATGATTCTTGCACCGGGGTTGATGGTAGTCAGCATGCCGTCGACGTCAGAGATCAGGACACCGACCGGCAAAATGTCGAGCACCTGCTTCAACAGGGATTCGCTGTCACGTACGGCAGTTTCTGCCAGCATGCGCTGGTTGACATCTCGCTTGAACTGCCAGCAAAGCAAGGCACCGCCCGCCAGTGTAATGAGGAGTACCAGTATGCCAATATTGCGGGCCTGCAAATAATTGTTTTCGACTTGAGTCTTGCGTTGTTGCAGCAAGACTCGCTCTTCTTCTTCTATGCTGTTGATCTGCGCCAGCAGGGCTTCCATGATGATACGCGGCGTACCGCTGATCAATTGCCTGCGTACCGCTGCATAGCCATCTACCTGATAGACCTGCAAGGTATTGTCCAGTGCGTTCAGCCTTTCTTCGAGTTTTTGCATCAGATTTTTATACAGCAATTGCTGGCGTGGATTATCCGCAGTCAGCTCGGCGATGTTCTTGGCCGCCTCACGTACCTGCCTGGACTTGCTGTCGCGCTGACCGGTGAAGACATCATCGCCAGTGATGAAATACAGGCGTTGTATGCTTTCCAGTTCCAGCACTCCTGACCTGACGTCATTCAACTTGTCCAGCACCTGGTAGGTATGCGTAACCCATAAGGAATTTTCACGATAGTCTTGCAGTGAGCGGTACATTTGCCAGCCTGCGGACAACAGTAAGAACAGCCCGAACATAAGCCCTGCGAGCAGTCTAAATTCGGTACTGAGTTTTTTCATGATGCATTTTCCATGGTGAACACGGGTGAACTAGGACTTCATGTAAAACTTCTTGCAAATCGTGCTAATGATCTGGTGGCCTGCCCAACCTGGGTTCAGGCGCAAATGCGATCAGGGTACCCACGCTTAGGTCCAGTACAAAATAGTCCAGCCTGTGTTGCCCGTCCAAGCGGGTCTGTACCCGCCGTTTGCGTACAGCTGCATAGGCATCCTGCAAGACTGCTGGCAACTCTTCAATCTGCGCACCTATATTGATCTGTGTCTGATCAAGCTCCTTGAGTACGCGGATGGCAGTACTGTTAAATTTGCTGACGACGCCATCGACCATCAGGCATGCACCCATGGGCAGATTATCGATGGCATCTGCCGTCATGTCCTTGTGGATGGAATACATGAGTGCATCCAGGGTACGGAAGGCGTGTGCAGTGCCTGCATTATTGAGAATACCGTTGTATTCTTTCAACAGGCGTTCACGTTCACGGTTTACTGCATATTGTTTCAATGCCAGATTCACCGTTGCCTGCAATTCTTCATCCTGCCAGGGTTTGGTCACCACCATGAATGGATGGGCCTGGTTGACGACTCTCAGCACACTGTCCAGATCGGGATAGGCAGTCAAGATCAAACGCACGATATCCGGGTGCTTTTCTTTGCTGCTGATTAAAAAATCAGCAGCAGCCCTGTCGCGCGGTTCGCAGATCAGTACGCCTATATGGTGCTCTGCCATGATGGCTTGCGCTTCCCGTGCATTGCTGGCGCTGCGCAGAGGGTGTGGTAAAGAATTAAGCAATCGTAATAATGCTTGCAGCAGACTGGCATCGTCATCAATCAGCAGGATAGCGGGAAGTTGGGTTTCAGGCATCGGCATGCAGTTCGTAAATAGCAGCAAAGCGGTGGGCCTCTGCGACAAAGCAGGACAATACTGCCGGATCAAAATGCTCAGGCTCGGTACGGCCATCGCCTTTGATAATGATGTTCATGGTGTGCTCATGATCCAGTGCCGGCTTGTAGGGGCGGCGGCTGCGCAAGGCATCATACACATCGCAAATCTGCATGACCCTGGCCGCAATGGGGATGGCTTCACCCTTGAGCCCATTTGGATAGCCTGTGCCATCCCACCGCTCATGATGGTTCAGGGCGATCTCTGCACCCATTTCGGTATACGGTGAAGTGCCGCTGGACAGTATGCTGGCACCCAGCGCGCAATGGGTGCGCATGATATTCCACTCGTCATGATTAAAACTGCCGGGTTTTAACAGCACATGATCAGGTATGCCTATCTTGCCTATATCATGCATGGGGCTGGCCTGGAAAATTGCATCATGAAATTCACCAGGTAAATCCATGGCTTCTGACAGCGCGCGGCAGTAGTAACTGATGCGGCGTACATGATGACCGGTTTCTTCATCCTTGTGCTCAGCCGCACGCACCAGCGTGAACACGGTATCGCGGTAAGCGTCTTCCAGTTGGGCGGTGCGCTTTACTACCTGGCTTTCCAGAATACGGTTATGGTCATTCAAAAAATCACCGTATTCCTTGAGACGTAGGAGATTGCGTACGCGCACGCTGAGGTCGGCACTGTCTATGGGTTTGGTCAGGAATTCTTCGGCGCCTGCCTGCAGGGCGCGTAGTTTGGAGGCACGGTCATCCAGTGCAGTCAGCATGATGACAGGTACAGGCTGGGTCAGGGGATTGGCCTTGAGTTCGGCAACGGTGGCAAAGCCGTCCATGCCCGGCATCATGATATCGAGCAGGATAAGGTCAGGCTGGGAAAAGGCAGCAATTTTGAGCGCGTCAGCGCCATTGCCCGCACTCAGTGTAGAATAACCCTCAGCACGTAGGAGTACTTCCAGCAAGCGTATATTTCTTGCTTCGTCGTCAACCAAAAGGATACGAGCAGATTTCTGGTCTTTCATAAAAGCCATCCCCCTGAGTAAAAGAATAGTCTTAGCTTAATCAATTGTCTAGCCTTTATTTCTATCTTTTTGGCAACAATTTTCCTATTGTCAGTATGTGATTGTGCTTGTCAGCTTGCTGGTTTATCTGTGCGGATGTTCACATATGGCGTAAGTCGTCGTGTGATTAATCATGCAAATAAGCCCTCAAGTAAGTGTCCGGTCTTAAAGGTTCCCTGGCTATTGCAGGCTACAATAGCGCCTGCAAGTTTTTGCGGATCAAACCGTCTCCCCTTATTGTTTTCCCATATTTTCGCCCCCTATGTCGCATGGCCTGAACACCCCCCAAAGTAATGCAGTCAAGTATATGGACGGCCCCTGCCTGGTGCTGGCCGGGGCGGGCTCGGGCAAGACGCGGGTGATTACCCAGAAAATCGTTAACCTGATAGAACTGCATGGCTATGATCCAAAGCATATCGCCGCCCTGACCTTTACCAACAAGGCCGCGCTGGAAATGCAGGAGCGTATCGCCAAACTGTTGGCCGAGCCGCGCCAGGCCAGGCAGTTGACGGTATCCACTTTTCATTCGCTGGGCGTCAAGATACTCAGGCAGGAAGCACAGGCTTTGGGCTTGAAAGACCGCTTTTCCATCATGGACAGTGATGACTGTTTTTCACTGGTGCAGGATCTGGCGATCACCACCGACAAGCAATTGATACGCCGCATACAGACTGCCATGTCCCTGTGGAAGAATGGCCTGGTCGATCCTGAGCTTGCGTTGAAGCAGGCGCAGGATGAAGACGAGGCGATTGCCGCCAGGGTCTATCGCAGCTATGTCGCCACCCTGTCAGCCTATCAAGCGGTGGATTTTGATGATTTGATACGCCTGCCGGTAGAGCTGTTCCGCAGCAATGAACAGGTGCGCGACAAATGGCAGCGCCGTCTGCGTTACCTGCTCGTCGATGAATACCAGGATACCAATACCTGCCAGTATGAACTGGTGAAATTGCTGGTTACTGGCGTGGGCAAAAAGCCCATGTTCACTGCAGTGGGTGATGATGACCAGGCTATCTATGCCTGGCGCGGCGCCACCATAGAAAACCTGACGACCCTGCAAGTGGATTTCCCTAATCTGGAAATCATCAAGCTGGAACAAAACTATCGTTCCAGCACCCGCATCTTGCAGGCGGCCAATTCTGTCATTGGTAATAATCCCAAGCTGTTTGAAAAATCGCTGTGGTCTGAGCATGGCCTCGGTGATCCGGTCAAGGTATTGGGCATGCAGGATGATGAGCAAGAGGCCGAGCAAGTCGCCATCATGATCTCTGCCCACCGCTTTGAGCGCCAGGCCAAGTATTCGGATTACGCGATCCTGTACCGTGGCAATCACCAGGCGCGCGTCATCGAGCAGGCCTTGCGGCGCGAACGTATCCCATACACGATATCTGGTGGCCAGAGTTTCTTTGACCGTGCCGAGATCAAGGACATCATTGCCTATCTGCGCCTGATCGCCAACGAAGACGATGACCCGGCTTTTATCCGCGCCATCACTACACCCAAACGCGGTGTCGGCCTGGCCACGCTGGAGGTGTTGGGTGAATTTGCCGGGCAATGGCAATGCTCGCTGTTTGCTGCCGTCTTCAAAGGCGGCATAGAAGCCAAGCTGCCTGACAAACAGCTAAGGCCATTACGGAATTTCTGCACCTTCATCAACCAGGTCGAAGCGCATGCCCACAGGGAAAGTCATGCCAGCGAATTGCTGGATGACCTGATGAAAGAAATCAATTACGAAGGCTATCTGTACGACAGCTTTGAAGACCGTGCTGCACAAAGCAAATGGCAGAACGTACTCGACTTTACCCAGTGGCTGAAAACCAAGGGTAGTGGCGGCAAGGACGGCAATGACGATCACCGCAGCCTGCTCGACCTGACCCAGATGGTGGCCCTGATGACCATGATGGAAGGCAAGGATGAAGAGCCGGATGCCGTGCGCATGTCCACCCTGCATGCATCCAAGGGATTGGAATATCCGCATGTGTTTCTGGTTGGCGTCGAAGAGGGCATCTTGCCGCACAAGGGCGACCCTGATGCACCGCCAGAGACCTATGCCGCGCGCATAGAAGAAGAGCGTCGTCTGATGTATGTGGGCATTACCCGCGCCCAGCGCAGCCTGCACATTACCTGGTGCAAAAAACGCAAACGTGCGGGTGTGCAGGTACATTGCGATCCATCCCGTTTTATCAAGGAAATGAAACTTGATGAAGGTGATGCCGTACCCGCAGAAGGCGAAGTCATGACACCCAAGGAAAGGCTGGCTGGTTTAAAAGCCTTATTGAGCAAACCCAGGGAATAATGCGCTGATTTGGTGCATTTTGAGCTCATGTTCAGGCAAAAATGTTAATATTGCCTCAGGCGCAAGGATAGTTAGCTCAGACAGCGTAGGTAAAATAGCTGGCGTCTCAAAAGAGTAGTCGTACTTTGCAAAAGGGATTTATGCACCGTTTGCTTGCTTTGCTTATGATGATGTCCTGCAATTTGCTCATGCAGCCAGCACAGGCGCGGGCGGCTTGTGAACGTGTGATCGTCTCGGCAGACCCTGCCTATCCCCCCTTGCACTGGTATGATGGCAAGCAGTTCCAGGGTGCCAGTATTGCCATCGTCACCCGCATTCTGACTGATCTGGGTTTGCCTTATGAATTACGTTATCTCGGGCCGTGGAAGCGTGTATTGAATGCCGCCCAGAATGGCAACATCGACATCATCGCCACCCTCAAAAATACCCCGGAACGCCGCAGTTTTTTATTGTTCAGTGAACTGGTGATGAATAATCCTGTGGCTGCCTTTGTAAAAAAAGACCGCCCTATGTCCTATGCAAAATGGGAAGACCTGGCAGGTTTGCGTGGTGGCATCGCGCGCGGCAACCGTTTTGGCTCCGCGTTTGATGAGTACATGGATAAGCGCCTGCACATCAACGAGACAGATAACCTGGAAACGGCCTTCAATATGTTGCTGGCAAACCGCTTTGATTATGTGATCACTGGTTATCATGTCGGTCAGGCTTATATGGCCTCGGCAAATATCGATGACAAGCTGGTTCCCCTGCAACCGTTTTTGATAGACTCACAAAACCTGTTTGGTTTTGTTGCACAAAGCCCCTGCGCTATTCATTTATCCGCTTTCAACAAGCAATTGGAGAAATTGCATAAAGAAGGTTTCATTGAACGTGCTTTGCTGCAGGCCCGCGCCGACTGGCGTAAAGCACCCGTTATAGGAAAAAACTGATTTCATGTCGAATTCACCATCAATATCTTCACCACCATCGCACCTGATCACCACGAGCGAACAACTGCAAGCCTTGTTTGATGTCGTCGGTGCTACATCCATCAAAAAGGAAGTGCCATATATTCACCCTCATTACCAGGCCATGATAGTAGCCTCACCCTTTGCGGTACTGGCGACACGCGGCCCTGATGGACTGGACGCATCACCCCGTGGTGATGCGCCTGGCTTCATCGTGGTTGAAGATGAAAAAACCTTGTTATTGCCTGAGCGCCGTGGCAACAACCGCGTTGATAGCTTGCGCAATATCCTGTTTGACCCACAGGTTGGGCTATTGTTTTTAATTCCCGGCGTGGGCGAGACTTTGCGCGTCAACGGCAAGGCCAGCATTTCTGTTGAGCCTGCTTTACTGGACAGGTTTGCCGTTGATGGCAAAGCACCCAAATGCGTGCTGCGCATCGCTGTTGATACCGTTTACTTTCAATGCGCACGCGCGATTATCCGCTCACACTTGTGGCAAAGTGCCGGTGAAAAAACGCCCGGCTTACCCAGCCCAGGCACGATACTGGCTGCACTGACCAATGCTGAAGTTGATGGCGATAAATATGATAGTGAGTTGCCCGCAAGGCAGCGTGCCACTTTGTATTGAACGCGACAATTGCAAGCGCGCCGCTGTTTTTAAGCAGTGTGCGAGCTTTCTGGTATCCTGTGCCGCCTGGCGCAATATCGTAACCAGCTCAGAACCAGCTCAGGGCCAGACCAAATAATGACATGGAACTTATGATAATGAAATTCAAGCCTACGCTTACTCAGTTAACACTCAAATATCTGGCCGCATTTGGTATTGCCATTGCCACCAGCAGTGTTTTTGCCCAGGCAGAGACGCCTGCCAAAGGTGTTTTCTGGGAAGTCAAATCAGATAAAAATACTGCCTATCTGTTTGGTTCCATCCATCTCGCCAAAGCCAGTTTCTATCCCCTGCCTGAGGCCGTTGATGCCGCGTATAAACAGGCTGACACCCTGGTAGTGGAAGTCGATACGACTGATACCAAGGCAGCAGAGAAAGCCATGCCTTTCTTTACCTATGCAGCACCAGACAAACTGGAAAACCATATCAGGAAGAGCACCTTTGAAAGCCTGCAATCCATGGTCGGCCCCGCGGCTGCGCAATTCCAGAGCCTGAAACCCACGATAGTCGCCACTGCACTGAGCATAGGCGTATTCAGGCAGCAAGGCTATGACGCTTCCAAAGGGGTTGATCTGCATTATGTCTTGCGTGCCAAGCAGGACAAGAAAAATATCATCGAACTCGAAAGCACGGCATTTCAAGCCAGTGTGCTGGGCGGCCTGGCCGACGAAGATGCAGACGCCATGCTGGCACAAACCCTGGATGGCTTGAAAAGTGGCGATACCCTGCGTGAAACCGCGGGCATGATCGCCGCCTGGAAAAGTGGCGATGCAGAAGGTCTGGCAAAAATCCTGCAAGAGGCAGCCAGCAAGGATGTCGGTTCGAAAAAACTCATGAAATTATTGCTCGATGACCGCAATCAGGGCATGGCAAAAAAAATCCTGGGCTTGCTGGAAGAAGGCAAGAAACTCTTTATCGTAGTCGGCGCAGGGCATTTGTCAGGTGCCAACAGCATTATCGAATTGCTGGAAAAGCAGGGCCTGGAAGTGAAGCAGATCAAATAGGCTGCTACACGCAATCTGCAAAAGGCGCGGGGCATGAGCTCTGCGCCTTTTGTTTTTATAGGTGTGTTGTTAGCCCAGCCACAAATTATATTCTATGCCGTTTTGTATGGAGCCCAGCACCTGTGCCTTGTTCTCTGCACTTTCACAAAAGCTCGCGAGTGCACTGGCAGGAGTGCTGACGCCGGAACTGAGTTCCTTATTCCAGTAATCAAAGCCAGCCTGGTCAGGTGCCCTGTGCAATACATTCTGGTAAAAATTTGTAATCAGCGTCGTTGTGGACGGGGTTGCACCATACAGCTTTTGAAATTCCGGTGACTGGAAGAACCCGGCAGCCACTGTCAGCAGGCTGGAACCCTTGTCCATGTCCGCTATCCAGTAACCCAGACCTGCCGCATCGGGTTTGCGGTCAAACGCTGCCTGATACAGCCGGTACATCTGTCCGGCGACACCTTCAATATCAAATGCAATCATCTTGTCGTTCAGTTGCACTCTTTCCACATTCAAGATAGAGGTGATGTCGCTGCTTACCATGTTGCGCAAGCTGATGTCCGTCGCATTTTTCTGTATCGTGAAGTTGGCGCGGTTGTCCTTGATGACGAGCAGGTCAAAACCCGCACCCCCATCCACGGTATCACCACCGCCATTGCTTTCAAACCTGTTGTTCGCGCTATTACCTGTCATGACATCGCTGAAACGTGTGCCAACCACGTTTTCTATGACAGTATCGAAGGCAATCGACAAATTATTTTGCGACACCGTATCGCTGGCCAGCCTGCCCACCGAGCTGCTGGAGCCGGGAGTGAGATTGATGGTCGCGGCAACCGTCAGGGCCGATAAATTGATGGTATCCACGCCACCTGTGTCATTGATTATCTTCAGCAGGCGGCCATCAGCATCCGTCAAATTGTAGGTAGTTGCATCAGCGTTATAAGCCTTGCCGCCATACAGGTATTTCAGGGCGAGGTAATCAAACTTGCCAAAGAAATCCCTCTCCTGGCCTTGCGGTGCTTTCACATAAGACATGACAGTATTGGCTTCGCTGTCTTCTGTCGCCGCCAGGAAATTGTCTGCTGTGGTTGACGCTGGTTCGCCCGCATTGTAGTTACCGGGATGCTTGAGTCCGATTGCATGGCCTATTTCATGTACCAGCGTGGCCCAGCTATTGGTGCCGGGAACGATATTGCTGAGATTGTCGCTGACTTCATTATTAAGATAAATGTCGCCGCTGGCCTTGGTATCGGCAGTATCCGGGTAAGTCGCATAACCGGCACTGGTGGAACCCTGAGCATTATTGCCCAGCCTGATGAAACCATAGCTGCTGCTGGTATCCGTCACCTCCTTGAAGGTGATGCCAAATTGCTGGGAAATCAAATCGAAGATTTTACGGGTAGCGACTTTCTGCTCATCGGTGAAAGTGCTGAAACCCTTCTTGTCAGAGTCTTGCGCATAATCCGGGGCGGCACTCATGAAGCTGTAACTGACTTCAACTGCCGTGCCCACCGGGCTGCCATTATTCCAGCGCGCCGTCGCTGAAGGCAGCAGCACATCTATCCTGTAGTCGCCGCTGTAGGGATTGACGATGACGGTATTTACTTGTGTTGAGACGGTGCCAGCCATGATGTTATTCCTTATAGTTGGGATAAAAAATCATCGTTGCGGTCAGGTCGGGCACCTTTTTCTCACTGTGACCTGGTGCCAAAATCTGGGTAAGCCTGGAGTCTGCAGCTTTGAGCAGGCGTCGCCTGACGCCAATATGCAGAATAGTTCAGCGACCTGAAAATGAAAGCGCAAAGGATGTTAAAAAAAGTGACTTTATCGCATCAGCGTAAGTGCTTCGTAAGAGCAGTTTTTTGAAGAAAAGGGAAAATAAATACTGCAGCGCGCGAGAAGTCTGTACAACATCCAGCCAGGTATAAAAAATGAAAAAAGTCAGGCAAATGTGTATCTGTTACAAAAAATATGAAAAATATTTTACTGGGATCAAATAAATTTTTTTGCACCAGCATGAAGAGCAAACGCAATATTGGCGGGCTTTTCGGCAGAATTTGCACAAGCGTGGAGAATTTCGGTAGCAAATCAAACCAGCTTGCTGCACTAAATAAATGCGTCATGAGCATTATGTTTTTTGGAAATAATGCCTATACGAATTATTGATTTTTTAGCGAAGTGCTGGCGACGTATATTGCATCCATCTGCCCATGATCAGCTCAATTCAGCGATGCACACATCGTAGTGAAAGCGCAGCAAATATCATGATGCAGTTGCAAATTCATTCATAACCTGAGGAGTTTATTATGTCCCCACATTTCCGCCTGTATGCCTTCGTCACTACCCTGGCTTTTGCCCTGGTCACCTTGCCTGCCTTTGCCATGGAAGCCAATGAGGCGTTTGCCGCATCTGGTTGCGAGGCTCCGAGCTACGATCAACGTGCATTGAATGATGAAGAACAGGGCCTGGTCAAGCTCAACTACCTCCTCAATGACAAAGGTACGGTGATCGATGCAAAAATTATTGACTCCAGTGGTTTTCGCAAACTTGACAAGGCATCCTTGCGTGCGCTGAAGGCATGCCGCTTCCAGGTCGGTGCAACACCAGGCTGGAACACCCTGGCATTCGCCTGGACGCTGAAATAATTGCATTAATTGCCTGAGACCTTGCGCAGGGCTTCATTGCTTCATTGGCTTGCGCAAGCGTACCCTTGCTGTTGATGAAATCAGTTGCGGGTATTTGTGTCAAAATGCTGTTTGAGCCTCATGGCATGGAAACGAATACAGCAAAATGATGTTAAATGACAAGCAGCAATCTGATCTGGCGCAAGATTTGCCAGAGCATCCGTGGGTATCTCTTGAAACTGCACTGGATGTTGAAGCCTGGATGGATTTGCAGCACCGCGAATTACAGCAGGCCTTGGGTGACAAGCCAACTACTGGCCAAGGCATCTGCCTGACGCTGCTACATGGCGGCGAACTCTACCTGCATACCAATTCCGATGGTGATGTCATGCTGGACCTGACAGAAGAAGCACAATGGGTAACGCCGGTATTGACAGCCGTGACCCGCAGTACTCCACCCAAGGGGCAGGTATGGGGTTTGCCAGGGCATGTACTGATACAACTGATACTGGGTTTGAATAGCCTGATCTCCAGTAGCCGTCTCGTATTACGCCATCAATACAAGGGTGCCCGCATAGCCTGAGAGCACCCACTTCTGCACTCATCTCCGCACTCACCTTGGCGCATAGATACGTGCCAGTTCGCCACTCTGGTGACCTTGCATGATGGCTTTGTCGATTTTTTGCAGCAGGCTGGCGTTACCATCAGCTCGCATGGCAATATGGATATCTACCGATGACACTGGTCTCGGCAATATGCAAAACAACTTGCTGTTTTCTTTGCTGTTTATTTTTTTATCACCATATTCTGCCGCGTATTGCTGGTTGATATGGTTTTCCAGCCTGCCTATATTGCCACTTGAGCTATATAGCAAGAAGGCATCCATGCGGCGCATGCTTAATTTTCTGAAACGCCCCAGGTTATTGCCGGTGTCATTTTCTACCTTGAACAAGTCATTGCTGAGGCGGTCAAATTCTTCTCCATAGCTGGTGCCGCGTACGATACCTATGGTTTTGCCTTTCAGGTCGTTGATAGAATTGAAAGCAAACCTGGAATTGCAGAGCGTCACCAGCAGGGCCTGGTCGCTAAAGATGGGGGCGCTGAACTTGAAGCTGCGCAAGCGTTCGCGGGTTTTGGACATTCCAAAGATCAGGCCTTCACCCTTGGCCGCATTCTCCACTGCTCTTTTCCAGGGGTAGCGCCTTACTTCAAATTTGAGCTTGGTATGTTGCTCAAGGTAGCGCAATAATTCCACGACTTCAACAGTCAAGGGAATGACATTGCCTTTGCCATCCAGTTCTTCGCTCATCAACAACACCACTCCGGGTTTTGTTTGTGCATGTGCCACACTGACCCAGCCGGCGCAAACCAGCAAGATGCAACACAATAAACGTGTATAACTTGGCATTATCGACAGGGTTTGAAAGCATACTCCTCATCTTAGCGCAAATTATCTGCTTTGACTGTTGGTGGCTGTCCGCAAAAGCCAGCCGGATGTGTAAAGCTTGTTAAATATGGCAAATCATTGTTGCGCTCCCAAAAAGCAAAAAGGGTTCACGCAAGGCATGAACCCTTTTGAATTCAGATTAACTTGTTTAATTCGCTACGCCATTCCTGTCTATCTTGACGATGCGTGAGCCACCGGCTTTCTTGACATTGACCTCAGCCTCACCCGGCCCAGTAACCTTGATACTGGCACTGTCTAGCAATAAATCGCGGGCATGCAAGTCACCACTGCCAGTCAGTTTTGCGCTCAGGCTTTTGGCTGTGCCTTTCAGACGGGTTTCACCCGGGCCGTTCATCATGACTTCCAGCGCGGCTTCCGATTGCAATTCCACATCAAAATCACCAGAACCGGAATTTTCCAGCTTGAATATGCCTGTAATGCCGCGATAACTCTGGTTCGACGGACCATTGTTGACGATCTGTAAATCCCTGATTTTCAAATGATCTGCATTGACATCGCCAGAGCCGCTGCTGGTCAGGGTCAAGACGGTAATCTCACCACTCAGACTCAGCTCACCCGGGCCATTGCTGCGTATGCTGGCCTGTTCTGCCCTGATGTCCTCGATTTGTATATCGCCAGAGCCAGACATGTCCAGTTCCAGCGCCTTGATCGTTCCTCCCAGTTTCACGTCAGCAGAACCATGCTGCACCAGCTTGACGGGAACAGATTGCAGATTATCAACACTTAAGCCGCCACTACCGTTGATGCTGGCATCCAGTGACTGGCTCACAATATTCATGTGCGTATCACCAGAACCATGGAATTCGACCTCAGCCTTGCCGGCCTGCAGTTGCTGCAAATCCATGTCGCCACTACCGTTGGACATCAATTTCAGAGCATTCACCTTGCCAGTGATCTTCAGGTCGCCGGAGCCGTTCAGGTTCACGGCCAGGCTGTCTGCCTGCAGGTCACGTACCTCTATATCACCGCTGCCATTATTATTGATACGGTTCAGGCCACTGGCAGTGACCCTGATCGTGCCGGGACGGTTGGTCCAGGTAAAGCTATAGGATTTGCGCTTGCTGCGTATGATCAGGACCTTGTTTTCCACCACGGTTTCAATTTCCGGTACCAGGTTGTCGTCGCCACTGACTTCCAGCGACGGGGTAGAACCATTCGTGACGATCACATCAAAAAAACCGGAATTTTCTATGGCGCTGAACTCAGTCACCGCACGTTTCTCGGTAATCAGTTTGCCACTACCCTTGATGGCATCGCCATTGACCCTGACTTCGCAGCCGCCGAGCAAGACTGTCAACAGCGCCAGACATCCTAAAGATTTGATCATGATATCGTTTTGTAATAAGAGTTATTGGATGCTTCTAGTGTAATGTTGTTTTGTGCGGAGATCACAAGCCAAAAAGACAGAATGCAAATTCTGTGTGACCAAGCGTAAATTTGCCGGATAAAGCGCAATGCTTTGATTATCATGACGATATACACTAAGCTGGCTTTTATTTCATCTATCCCAGAAATCACAGAATGACATTGACGCGCCGCCAATTACTAAAGAAAGGGCTTTTGCTCGGCACCACCGCATTAGCCGGTCCGCATGCCATCCTGCATGCTGCTGATATTCCTAACGTTGGCAATGAAAAACATGCGCAACCAACCCCACCGCCTGATCTGTTCGACTCACAGGCGCTGGACATAGAATTCTGGGTCAAGCCCCGCACCATGGACCTGATACGCCCTGCCACAGGCGAGCGCAGCAAGATACTGTACTGGAAAGACGGCGAAGTGTTGGAGTCAGCCTACCAGCAACTGTGCCACATCCTGCGCGACGTCAATGGCAAGGAAACTGCTCCCATCGACCCCAAACTGCTGGAAACCCTGTGGGCCACCCAGGCTTACATCGCCCGTTTTGGCATGACCAGACCGCTGGAAATCCTGTCTGGCTACCGTACCCAGGCATCCAATACTCGCCTCATAGAACAGGGCGTACCCGCAGCCCGCAAATCCCTGCACATGGAAGGCAAGGCCGCCGACATCCGCATTCCCCAGCTACATGAAGAAATCCTCGGTGAACTGATACAAAGTTTCCGCCAGGGCGGCGTCGGCTTTTACTACCGCCAGACCGCCCAGGGTGGCTGGATACATACTGACACTGGCCTGCAAAGAAGCTGGAAGGGCTGAGTTTGGTCGAAAGGCTCAGCACATCGCTTGCTACGGGTTTTTTGATATTTTACTGGCATCCCCAGTGCTGACTATACTCCAGCGCTCTGGTTGCAGATATCGTTTGCTGGCCGCGTTCAATTGTTCCAGGCTCAGATTTTGCAGCGCCATGTCCCGTTTGACTTGCCATGTGTAATCAACTCCCCGGTGTAACAGCCCACTCCACTCCGTGGCCAGGTATTCATTATTGTACCTGGCTTGTAACTTCAAACGGCTTAACGCAGATTTGGCAACTTCCAGTTCATTTTGTGTAAAACCATGCGTTGCCAGCAAGTGCATTTCTTCTAGTACGGCCTGCCTGAGTTTGTCTATATTCGGGCTGGCAGCACTGGCCGTGATTTCCCAATTGCTGACGGCATCCGTGGAGTTAGGCATCAGGCTGGAAGTGACACCATAACTCCAGCCTTCCTTGAGACGTACCCGTTTGCCCAGTCTTGATACTACAGGGTGGCCACCCAACAAATAGCTGGCAACACTCAAGGCCGTATAGTCAGCATCGTTAATGCCGACTGGCACATCCAGTCTCGCCAGGAAAACACCATTATCTTTGCCTGGGGTATCAATAAATTTGTGCAACGGTGCCCGGTCGATAAAACTTTCGTGCGCAGCCTGATAGGGGGATTTGCTTTCCCATGCTTTGAATTCTTGTTCCAGTATCGCTTTGGCTTCTTCCGTATCAAAATCACCGACGATGGCAATATGACCATTGCTGGCACCATAAAACTGCTTGTGAAAATCAATCAGGTCGGTGGCCCTGACGGCATTCAAGGCAGTGATCACTTGTTGTGCCGTTTCCAGAGCCCTTACATCTCCCTGGGGATAATTATTGAAATGCCTCGCTATTTCGTCCCTGGCCTGGCGCTCCGGCGTACTTGCGGCTTTACTCCATGTCCGCTTTTCGCTGGAGATTGCATCGTAGGCATGTGCCAGGTTAGGTTCTTTCAGGTTTTTTATCATCAATTGCAGAGCTTGTTTCAGGTGCGCCCTGTCCGTGGAAAACTTGGTGATGCCGCCACGAATATGCGCTTTTTCGCGTTCAGCCTCCAGGGTTTCCTTGCCATAAGAATTCGTGCCATTCGGCAAAACCTGGGCGGTCATGCGCTCTATCCAGCGTTTGCCTGCCAATGATTTCTCATCTCCCCAGTGCAGGTTCAACTCGACCGACACTTGCTGACCACGTGTGGGTTTAGCCAGGAAGGCTGCTTCTATATTCCCTATCTTGAACCTTTGTGTGTTTTGTAGAATATTTTCAGCGGAGGTATTGAATTCGAGAACGGATGCGTATTCATCGCGATGGGAAAATTTCTTGAGTATTTCACTGGCCTGGGGAACCGGAGGTATGCTGCTATCTGTACTCTTTTCTTCTGACAGCAACATGCCAGTGGTGCGGTTTTCCCTGACAAAATAGCGTAGTGCAGCTTTTTGTATTTGCTCCGTCGTCATACTGACTATACGATCCTTTTCCAGAAACATCATGCGCCAGTCACCGGCAGCGATGTATTCTGAAATCCAGAAATTCAGAACTTGCGGGTCATTCATTGTTGCTGAAAAACCGTTCACATATTTGCTCTTGAAAAATTCCAGCTCTTGTTGCGTCCAGGTATTTTTGCCAAAACTCTCTATCACTTTGGTTATAGCTTTGGCGCTGTTTTCATCATTACTGCCAGGTGCCTTACTGTAACCAAAGAAGATTAAGCCATTCTGCGCTGACCCCTCCAAATGAAAGCCTAATCCCAAATTAGCAGGAATTATTTCACCAGCCTCATTATGCAATTCTCTGTTTGAACTCAACATGCGCGCTGCAAAATTCAAGCTGGTATGATCTGCATGCAAAAGTGACGGGATGTGATAAGCCAGTATGACTGCATCGGCATTGTCTTTTTTCCTGAGGATGATCTGGCGCTCACCTTGCTGTGCTGGCTCTATCGTAGGGATGCCCGGCAAGGCAGATTGAGGCTTGGGAATACTGCCAAAGTGGCGTGAAATAGTCTGTAGCAACTTGCCAGTATCAAACCTGCCTGCCACCAGCATTACCACATTATCAGGCCGATAATATTGATGATAGAGCTGCTGTAATGATTCCAGGTTCACATTTTCTATATCACTTTTTTCACCGATGACGCTATGACCATAGCCATGCCAGTCAAAAGCCACGGCTTGCACCCTCCGCTTCAGCGATTCATAAGCATTGTTTTCTCTTAGTTCCAGTTCATTGCGTACTACCGTCATTTCTGTATCGAGTTCAGACTTCAGTATCTGTGCATTTTGCATGCGGTCTGCTTCCATGCTCACATACCAGTTGAGGTCACTGTCGTTAGTTTCAAAGTTGGCGAAATAAAACGTACGGTCGGCAAATGTCATGGCATTTGTACGCATGCCTTTTTCACTCATTTGCTTGAAAAGTCGCGGGTAATTTTTACTGCCCTTGAATAACATATGCTCAAGCAAGTGAGCATAACCACTTTGTCCTGCACCCTCGTCTTTGGAGCCGACCAGATAAGTCATGCCCACGGTCGTAGTCGACGTGGAATGATCAGGCATCAGCAAGAACCGGAAACCATTAGGCAAGCGATATTCACTGATACCCTCAATAGTCTGCACATGCACCATGTTGGCAGGCAAGGCTGGTGTTGCCAATACCTGACTGCGTGCCGTGAGCGTGCACATGGCAAGAGTGAATACAAGAACCTGATTTCTAAAGAGCCGCATGATGATTACTTGAAATTGGAAAATAAAAAAACCGGAAATCGCTGATTTCCGGTTTGCAGGCAAGTAATAAAAATTACTTGGCAGTTGCCGCCTTGGCCTTGGCTTCATCCGCAGCAATGAAGACACTCATTTTTGCAGGGTCTATATAACGGCGGAAGGCATCGTTCACCTGCTCCACTGTCAGCGCCTGTATCTTGTCATCCATGGCTTGTGACCAGGCCCAGGTGCGTTTCAGATACAGATTGCCGTTCCAGCCGCTGGCGACGGCACCATCGTTGCTGCGGCCTTGTACGCGCTGCTGCAAGAGTCCGGATTTGGCCTTGGCCAGTTCATCGGCAGTGAAACCTTCCTTCAGAGCGCGCGCCAGTTCTTCCCTGACGGCGATTTCCAGTTTTTCCAGATTCTGTGGTGCTGCCGTGGCGCTGATACTGAAGCTACCTACCGGGTCGATTTCACCTGCAGTCAGGTTGGAACCACCACCATAAGACAGTCCATCTTTCTGGCGTATGCGCTCCATCACGCGTGAGTTCATGCCGGCGCCACCACCAAAAATATAATTGGCCACGCGCAGAGCTGGGAAGTCAGCATCGTCTTCACGCAAAGTCAGGTTCATGCGACTGGAATAGACGCCGTTTTCCTTGTCAGGTGTATTGAAAGTCTTGCGCACAGCCGGGATGTCCTCGCGCTTGCTGACCAGGCGGGAGTAAGGGGACTTGCTGGTCCAGCCATCAAATACCTTGGCAACGGTCTGTTTGGTACTATCTACATCAAAATCACCAACGATGGACAATTCACCTTTGGATATACCATAAAAATCTTTATGGAAGGCCTTGACGTCTTCCAGCTTGGCATTGCGTATGGATTCCAGTGTTTCATCCAGTGTCATGGAGGCACGTACATCGCCTTTTGGATAGGTATTGAAATGCTGTGCCATCGCACGGCTGGCAACGGCAGAAGGTTCATTGCGTGAAGCTTCAGTATTGACCAAAGCTCTTTCTTTCAATTGCTTGAATTCGCTTTCCGGGAAATTGGCTTCCTTCAGGACATGCGCCACCAGTTCCAGTGCTGCCGGCAAGTTCGCCTTGGTGGTCTGGAATGAATACAGGCCGCCGCTCATTTTCAGCTTGGACATTTCATCTGCCAACTGTGCGCGCGAATATTTGCTGGTGCCTGTGCTCAGCAAGCCGCCAGTAAAGCCCATGACGGTGGATTTGCCAAACAGGGTTTTCTCATCACCCCAGTGCAAATTCAGGGACACGTTCACAGTTTCGCCACGGGTCTTTTTAGGTAATAGTGCCACTTGCAGATTGCCGATATTGCTGACTTGCGTGCGCTTGTCGATGTTTGCCGGTGACGGGTCAAACACTTCACCCGTCAGTGTTGCTGCCTTGGGTTTGAAGTCTTTCATGACTTCTGCAATAGTTGGTGCAGCAGGTACGTCAGCGCGTTGTGGATTGTCTTCCGGGATGAAGGTACCAACGGTACGGTTGTCGCGCACCAGATATTTTTTCACAGCGGCAGTGACTTCTTCAGAGCTGACTTTATCTGCATCATCCCTGTCCTTGAACAAGTAGCGCCAGTCACCCATGGCGATATATTCAGACATGCTGACGCCTATGGATTCGTGGTTGTTCAGCAGTTTTTCATAGTAGTTGGCATTGTCGCGCTTCAGACGTTCCAGTTCTTCCTTGGTCGGTGGATTTTTCTTGAAGTCTTCTATGCCTGCCAGCAGGGCATCTCTGGCTGCATCGACAGATTCACCTTTCTTGACGACGGCACCGATAATGGTGAGGCCAGGTTCAACTTGCCCCATGCTGCTGGAAAATACTTGTACCAGCTTGCCTGTCTCTACCAGTTGTTTGTGCAGGCGGCCATGCGGTGCACTGGCCAGTATGCTGCCAGCATAGTTCAGCGCATCACGGTCATGATGCAAGCCAGCGGGTACCTTATAGGCAATCATCACCATCTGCACATCACCCTTGCGGCGCACGACAAAGCTGCGCTCGCCATCCTGGGTTGGTTCTGTGGTCCAGAACTGCGGCAGGCTGCGTGTTGGCTTGGCGATTTTGCCAAAGGAGGCACTAATCCATTGCAGGGCTTTTTCAGCTTCAAATTTACCGGCTACCAGCAGCACGGCATTGTCTGGCTGGTAGTAGTTACGGTAAAAACCCTGCAGGTTTTCTATCTTGACATTTTCTATATCGCTGCGGTTACCTATGGTCGAATTGCCATAGTTATGCCAGTCAAAAGCCACGCTCTGCATGCGTTTCATCAGTACTGCGCCCGGTGAATTTTCACCGCGTTCATATTCATTGCGCACGACCGTCATTTCGGTGTCGAGGTCTTTTCTGGCAATATTGGAGTTGACCATGCGGTCAGCTTCCATCTCCAATGCCCATTTCAGATTTTCATCGCTGGCCTGGAACAGTTCAAAATAATTGGTGCGGTCCAGAGACGTGGTGCCATTGATGCGCATGCCGCGTTTATTGAAATCTTCCGTGATTTTAGGATTGGTAGGTGTGCCCTTGAACATCAGATGTTCCAGCAAATGCGCCATGCCGGTTTCGCCATAGTTTTCATGGCGGGAACCAACCAGATAGGTGACGTTCACCGTCACGGTAGGTTTGGATGCATCTGGCATCAGCAACACGCGCAGGCCATTGGGCAGACGGTATTCCGTGATTCCCTCAACGCTGGTTACCTGGCTGACACCTTTGGGCAGGGTGTCTGCCATGGTGACGGGGGCGGTAAACAGAATAGCACCGCCCAGCACCAGAGCGCGCAAGACGGGTTTGAGAGTAAGGTGCATGCCAGAGCGTAGTTGTTGCATAAAATCCTTCTATGATGTCAGGGTACAAAAATAATAAATCCGTCGGGCGGATTACACCTGACGGATATGATTTATGAAAATAGTTAAAGTTGCAGCTATTTTGTAATAAAGATAGACGATATTTGCCGATCGGCACTAAATGGCTGTAGGCCATTTTAATTGTAACTATGTGTTAAATATAGTCATTTGTCAATTGTGCGCTTGATTGTGTGCGGACTTCACTTCCAGCGTCTGGCTGCCACTCCAGCTATCACCTGGTGCCAGCATGATGGGGCGTAATATCGTCGCTGCCTCCACGCACAGCATATTGTTTTCACCGCCGGCATGCAGGTCATTGATCTTGGCCGCGCCTGCACCGGGGTTCCAGACCACGGCATCGGCAAAACCACTGCTGCGTATGAGGGTATTTTGTTGTGGTTGACGCAATTCCAGCTGGGCCGGAACATGGCCATAGATGCGGTCGGTTTCACCGCTGATACGCAGGCAGGGCTCCGCTTCCAGGCAATGATCTGCCCCTGTAACGGTATCGCGGTAATGCAGACCCTGCAGGCCATGCAGGCTGACATCTGCAATATCCTGCACCGCCAGGTAAGTATGCAGGGCCGTGCTGAAGCTGAAATTGGTGTCGCCCGTATTGTGTATTTCCAGCAGGATTTGCAGGCTATTGCCGAGTATGCAGACGCGCAGTTCTGCGCGAAAGACATAAGGCCAGATAGTCAGGCGGGCGATGTTTTCTTTCAGTTCATAGACGGCCTGGGCCGCACCGCTTTCCAGCAAACCAGACTGCAAGAGCTTCCATTCAGAAGTGCGGGCAAAACCATGCTTGGGTAAAGTACCTTGGTTGGAAAACTGCGGGAACACCACCGGCACACCACCACGGATGGCGACACCATCCTGAAAGGCCGAGGTCTGGCTCATGAATAATTGCTCAACCCCGCCCGCAGGTATCCAGGAACACAGATGCGCGCCCTGGCTGGCAATTTTTGCAGTGGCACCGTCTTGGGATGTGAGATTGAGGAAATTCATGCAGGCTTTCTTTCAGTAAATATTGATATGCATCAGTGTAATGGATAGTTGCGCAAATGGTATGGGTTTGCTCTTACTTACTGCGCTTACCGCGACAAAAAAAGCTGGCTTTCGGTTAGTATGGCAGTCACAAAAATGTCACGGAAGTAAAACCCCATGCCCATCAGCTATCTCGCCGTTAAACACCTGCACCTGACTTGCGTGGGCTTGAGTGGCAGCCTGTTCCTGCTACGCGGTATCTGGAAAATGCGTGGCTCTGCAATGCTGGGCCAGCGCTGGGTCAAAATCCTGCCGCATCTCATAGACACACTCTTGCTGGCCAGTGCATTGACACTGGCAGTATTGAGCGGGCAATATCCGTTCCAGCAAAACTGGCTGACGGCAAAATTATTTGCCCTGATACTGTATATCGTTCTTGGCACAGTCGCCTTGAAACGTGGCAAGACGCCAGCCATACGCACTGCTGCTTTTATCGCTGCCATCCTGGTTTTTGCCTATATCATCAGCGTTGCCCTGAGCAAGCAAGTCATACCATTCTGATCAATGAGACGTAAGAGATTTTTCATGAGTATCTATTTTTGCAAACCAAAGTTCAGTCTCAGCCTGCTTGCTGCCCTGCCCCTGCTATATGGTCAGCAAGTCTTTGCCAGCGAGACCCTGCATGAGCTGGCGCAAGATTTGCAGACCGGTAAAACCACGGCACAGCAAATTTTTGATAGCTATGATGCGCGCATACAAATATATAACCAGGGCATACAGGCGGTGACTACGCGTAATCCGCAAGCCAGGGCAGACGCATTGGCAGTAGATCAGCAAAAAACACCACGTGGCAGCCTGGCAGGTTTGCCCTTGCTTTTGAAAGACAATATCGCCGCGCGCGGCATGGTGACTACCGCCGGTTCACTGGCGCTGGCAGACAATCTGGCAGTGCAGGATGCACCTGTGGTAGCCCGTTTGCGCGCCGCCGGAGCCGTCATTCTTGGCAAGGCCAATCTCAGTGAATGGGCGAATCTGCGTTCATCGCAATCAACCAGTGGCTGGAGCAGTGCCGGCGGACAAACCCGCAACCCCTATGCACCTGAGCGTAGCCCCTGCGGTTCCAGCGCTGGTTCAGGTGCTGCGGTAGCTGCGCGTTTGATCCCTGCTGCCATCGGTACAGAAACCGATGGTTCCATCGTTTGCCCGGCATCGGTGAATGGTCTGGTCGGTTTGAAACCCACCATAGGCCTGGTCAGCCGCACAGGCATCGTCCCGCTCAGCCATAGCCAGGATACAGCTGGTCCCATGACCCTGAACGTGCGGGATGCGGCGATGTTATTGAATGTCATGGCTGGCAGCGATGCGCAAGACCCGGCCACCCGCGCTGCCAACCGCCACCGCAGCAAGGACTATACCGCAGGCTTGCAAACCAGCGCTTTGCAAGGCAAGCGCCTGGGCATAGTACGCAAACTGGTAGATGGTTATGACACCGCGACCAAGATGTTGTTCGACCAGACCCTGGTCACCCTGATTGCGCAAGGCGCTACCGTCGTAGATCAGATAGACCTGCCTTATCTGGAAGAGCTGGATAAAGATGAATTGACGGTCTTGCTGTATGAATTCAAGGCGGACCTGAACGCCTACCTGGCCAAAACCCCAGCCACAGTCACAACCCGCACGATGGCAGACGTAATCGCCTTCAACAAGCAACATGCCGACACCGTCATGCCCTATTTCGCGCAGGAACTGATGGAGCAGGCACAAGCCAAAGGCAAGCTCAGCGATGCCGCCTATCGCCAGGCCAGTGCCCGTATCAAGCTGCGCGCTGGCAAGCAGGGTATAGATGCCGTACTCAAAAAATACAAGCTTGATGCCCTGATTGCACCAACGACCGGCACCGCCTGGCTCATCGACTACAAGGCCGGTGACGTGCTCGAAGGCAGCGCCAGCAGCCCGGCAGCAATCGCCGGTTACCCACACCTGACCGTACCCATGGGGACAGTCAGGGGTTTGCCGGTTGGCTTGTCACTGTTTGCCGGTGCCTGGTCAGAAGCAAAATTGCTGAACATGGGCTATGCCTTTGAGCAGGCCAGACCAGCCCTGCCCGCGCCCAGCCTGGCAATCACCGCAACGGCTGCAACGGTAGAAGTCAAATAGCCCGCCTGTTTTTGACTACAAGGCAGCCCTGATCATATCCGCCGCCTTTTCCCCTATCATCATGGTAGGGGCATTGGTATTGCCGCCGATCAGGGTGGGCATGATGGACGCATCAACGACGCGCAAGCCTGTCATGCCATGCACGCGCAATTGCGGATCGACCACGGCCATCGCATCCACACCCATCTTGCAAGTGCCTATGGGGTGATACACGGTATCGCTGGTCTGGCGCAGGACTGCACGTATCTCATCATCAGTATGCACATTCGCCGTCTGGAAGTCACTGGTACGGGCTGCTACCAGAGCCGGTGCATCCATGAGTTTGCGCGTCAGTTTAAAGCCCTTGACCATGTTTTCTATATCATCCGGATGCTCGAGAAAGCGCGGGTTGATCAGCGGCGCAGCCATGGGGTCTTTGCTGTCCAGCGTCACTTCACCGACACTCTTAGGGCGTAACAGGCACATATGGCAGGAATAGCCATGGCCCAAATGAAGTTTGCGTGCATGGTCATCCAGCATGGCCAGCACAAAATGCAGTTGTATGTCGGGCGCGCTCAGACCAGGATCGGTCTTCAGGAAGCCGCCGCCCTCAGCGCCATTCGAGGTCAGCAAGCCGCGCCGTTGCTTTTGATAGCGTCTGAACTCCTTCACCATGCGCACGCTGCCGCCAGCAGAAATACCTAATAGATCCAGGCTTTTGGCGCGGTATTTGAAAACGAAGTCAGGATGATCCTGCAAATTCTGGCCTACGCCGGGCAGGTCATGTACCACGGGTATCCCCAGCGCTTGCAAGGCCTTGCCATCACCCACGCCAGACAGCATCAGCAATTGTGGCGTCTGGAAGGCACCTGCCGCCAGCAGGATTTCCTTGCCTGCCTTCAGGGTCTTGGTCTGTCCGCCTTGCCGGTATTCCACACCAACGGCACGCTTGCCTTCAAACAGTATGCGCGTCACATGGCAGCCGGTTTCCACTTGCAAATTACTGCGCTTGCCCATATGTGGGTGCAGGTAGCCACGGGCTGCTGTCCAGCGTTCACCATTGTGCTGGGTGACCTGGTAGATGCCTACGCCCTCTTGTTCTTCACCATTGAAGTCGGTATTAATATTGAAACCAGCCTGGCGGGCCGCTTCGAGATAAATCTGCTGGTAAGGATTGTCGCTGCGCAATTCACTGACATGCATCGGGCCAGACTGGCCATGATAATGGCCGCCATGGGTTTCATTGTTTTCGGACTTCTTAAAGTAGGGCAAGACCTCATCAAAAGACCAACCAGTATTGCCCAAAGCTGCCCACTGGTCATAATCCTGCTTGTGACCACGGATATACACCATCGCATTGATGCCTGACGAGCCACCCAGCATCTTGCCGCGTGGCTGGTAACCGCGCCTGCCATTCAGGCCGGGCTGTGGCACGGTTTCAAAAGCCCAGTTATTCAGCTTGGTCGGCAGCATCGCCACTACACCCGCCGGGGTATTGACTACCCAGCTATCACCCTTGCCACCGGATTCGAGTATGGTCACATGCAGATTTGGGTCTTCCGTCAGGCGGCCAGCCACGGCACAAGCGCCGGAGCCGCCACCGACGACGATGTAGTCGGGTGTAGTAGTTGTCATATTGTCTCTTAATATTATTGTAGTTCACACTATATTGCCGAAATCTGAGTTCCGGTGTAGCTTAGGATATTAAATCTTCAGACTCCAGAACGTAAGGACAAATCCTGCCAGCTTGCAGCGAATGCGCAGATGAACAACAAAGTGCTCTCAGTACAGGATGCAGTATTTCCGGCCCACCCGTTTTCGGGTTTGCTGGCGATAGGCCGTGAGCGTGACTGGCGTTTGCAGGACATGTTCCCGGCGCTGGGCCTCAATGCAGAAGGCCGCCCGCCTGAGGATGTACGCATCAGCTATGCGCAAGCCAGGGAGAGTTTGTTGCAGGCACGGCATCATGGTGGCGCAGACCTGGGAATATTATCCGGCGCCCGCAAGTCCCTGCCAGCACTCGGTGCGATGGCGAGTGGCATGCTGGCGCAAGCGACATTGTCAGAGGCCATGTATTTTGGCCTGGAGTACCAGTTGATCGCCGGTGCCATGGTGCAATTGCAACTGGAGCCTGGTGAACACACATCGGTATTGACAGCGCGACCTCTGTTTGATGATGGCGAGTTACAGGATTTCCTGGATGCAGATCACCTGGCAACCGCCATCAACGTCAGCCGTGCCCTGTGTGGCGCGGCCCTGCACATCGACAGAGTGGAGTTGCGTGGTAACAGGCAAGCCAGCCGTTCTGTTGCCGAAGGTTTCTTTGGATGTCCCGTCGTCTATGGTGCCGATGTCAGCCGCGTCATCGTCAGCAACAAGGTACTCGATACCTTCTTGATCAACCCTGACCCTGACCTCGCCGCCAGCAGCAAAATGCGCTGCGATGCAGAGCTGGCCGCAGTCGGCCTGACAGGCAGGCAAAGCCTTTTGCACAAACTGGTCAGCCTGCAATGCGATTACCGCAGTGTGCCTGAACTGGCTAGTGCATTGAGCATCAGCGAGCGCTCCCTGCATAGACTGCTGGCGCGTGAAGGCTGCTCTTACTTCCAGATCGCAGAAAGCCTGCGCATGGAAAAAGCCAGGCATTATTTGCGTAACACCGACATGAGCCTGGACGACATCGCCGCACAATTACATTATTCAGACAGCCGCAGTTTTCGCCGCGCTTTTAAGCGGGCAGTGAATCTGACGCCTTCGGAATTTAGACAGGAATTAATGATATCTACATTGTCGAATATTTAGGAACTATGCAGCAGATTAACGGGTGAGAGGCATTCCTCAATCCTAAGTGTGTACAACAAGTATGTGTTGCTCTTTGATAAGCCGAAGGACTTCACCTTCATTAAGTGCAAGGCTTTGACCTTTTCGCTAAAAAAGTATAACCATTTCAGAGAAGACCGAAGCCTTTACTTTGTGGTGGAGAATATATTGAAACACCCCTCCTACAAAGATTAACTCATCAGTAGACTCGTTTCAACTCTTTTCGTTGCAACGAATTTAATAGATCAATTTCTTCCCAATTTACAAACCAGTAATTAAGGACTGCGGTAGTTATGAAGTTGTGAATATCAGATGTCGACGGAATGGAGTTTCCGCCAAAATTGCGACAAAATTTAGTAACCCAAGCTATTCGTTTGGATTTACTTAAGAATGGGCAACTGATGGCATCGAGAAATAAACAGGCTTGTTCAGCCTGAGTTGAAGTGCCTGAAATGCGGGTCAGTTTTTTGTCAATTAATACCGTTAATGCCCTTTTTACAGTCGCATAAATGGGTCTATTTTTTATATAAAACAAACACGTGATGATATCGAAATAAGAGCAATCTTCGTTTAGCTCGAACATTTTTTCAATTGTATTGACTGGTAACAAATAGTCGTCACCAAGCTCACTAATGGCGAGAAGAACATTTACGCTTTCTAAGTGCACGAAATTTTCGACTTTAGTGCGTTTTTTGGGTAAGCCTTCGAAAAATAGTTCAATACCTAATTCAAAGGTTCTTTGCTTAACCGTATGCTCATATTCACCAAGATACATTTCAGCAAATCGATTCACTAAAATAATCGACGCACATAATTTGTATGACGAGCTTACCGCTGGAGCAGCGGAGTAAAAAAAGAAAACTACTTCAAGAAAAATTAAGCAAACGGTTTTATATTTGCTTAGATCTTTATCATCAATTTTTGTAACATTAGTGATGCGTTTAATTCTCTCTAAAAATGCACTAATTATGTAAGACGACACATCATCGTATGTAACTTGATTTGATATACAAACTGATTTTACTGCATCTATAAAGCTTCGCTTCAAATTGTCTTGACGCCAAACGTCTTTCGGTTTTAAAGAGTTACTACCATTTTCATCAGAAAGGAATTTGTTAAAGAATTCGTTTATGACCGAATTCACGTCACGTATTACATGCGATTTTTTTGTAAAGAAGGGCCGTTCATACTTTATTGTTTTCGTCTCATGAACATGCAGATTGAATTTAAGTAGCTCTTCAGAATAAATTTCGAAAATTCTTTTTGATGTTTCTTCAGCTAGTGTGAATATGTAAATGTCGTCGACATATCGACGAATTTCATAATCGGCCCCAAGTTTTAAATTTTCACTTTCTAATTTTGTGCAGACAGAGACATCAATCTGTTGACAAATAATTTCTGCAAAAATTCGACTTACTTCTGGCCCGATGACAATCCCATTCGTTTCATTGTAATTGCATTTTTGCATTAATTTATCAAATTCTTGCCCGAAAGTTTCACTCATTCCTTTGAATAAATTATTTTTTACAAATACTTTTTCTTTTGTGGCCCACGCCATAGTGTGCGTATAAATACTGTCAAAACATTTGGCTACATCAATGGACCATAAGGAGGAATATCTTTTTTCTAGCGTGATAAAGTCATTTGAATTGAAGAACTTGTAAAGACGTTCATGACCTTGATATGCGAAGAAAGACGACGAGTGGCGAAAGACTAGATCTGTACTCGCTGCGTGAACTGACCCATATTTATATTGATTTAAATTCCCCAGAGGGTTTCTATAGAAAAATGAACTCGCAATTCGATGTGGTGCTCGTATAGATGCCTTACTTCGTGAGCAGTAGTAGCAAATTAGCTTTTCGTATTTTTCGTAAAAACTTTTGATGCGCCATTGGGACGTAGGATGTAATAACGCTAGTCTTCTATAACCTAATGCATTTTTTCGTATCTTATACAAAAATGGAATAGTGTATTTATTTTCTTGATTTTCTATAAGCGAATCAATGATTAGTTTGAGAACGGGTTCATTTGCACCAGGTTGCGATTTGACTCTTTGATAAAAACCTTCATTCGAAAATATGACTGGAGTCTCCTGTGGTAATGTCTCTGTGATCAAGACTCTACAGTAGTCAGTTTTATCTACTTTAATTGCGGTTTTTTTATTACGCATATCGCCAACATTTCTGAATTTGCTCTAAAGAGGTAGGTGGAAAATGCAAAAAAGTTTTGTTTTTGAATCCTGCGCTGAATGAAATTTTAAGAAGCGATTGCCGATGTAAATTAGATGTTAATCTACGTTGAAAGTTAGAAAAAACCGCTCCATTACTCGATAAAATTGCCGCTTTTAAAAATTTGTCGAGTTTTTCCAAGCCGTTATCAGATGAAGCGTTTACTAAGTGATAGTTATAATAGATGCCAGCCAATTTCTTTTTACCAAGATTTGAATCCATAATACTAAAATTGCCTGCGAGGAATTTAAGTCTTCGTTCAAATAAATCAAAATCTAAATCCTGACAATATCCAATTAATGCTCTTATTATTCGAGTTTTTAATTTTGCGACCTTGCTATCAGCAATATCTAAGATAACGTCTCGAAAACAATTTTTTTGGGCGGGATTTATTACCGAGAATTTATAGCCGAGATATTCGAAATCAAGGACTGATGCTGAGTCTCCCTTTACTTTATCAACGAGTTTAAAAAATTCTTTATTTCGGGACAGAGACAGTCCATTTGGCAGTTTTAAGTTGATGTTTTTAATGAAATTTGGCGGATCTTCAGTTGCGTTAGTAATGATTATGATGTCATCAACATATCTAGAATAAAAAAAAATATTTTTATTTTTTCTTATGCTTTCATCAAAATCTTTCATCATCAACTCAGAGAGAGTTGCGCTCACCGCAAGGCCTCTAGGAATTCCGGTGCCACCCATTGCCCGAAAATGCTCAAAGAGATTGATTACTAGTGCCTTCGATGGGCCACTTAGTTGGGGTATTGAGGTAACTTTTTTTAAAACGTCATTGATGTCAAAAGATTCGTAGAAACTTTTGACATCCAGTCTGTATAAAATATAATTTACACCCTCACTAACAATATTTGCAACATTCGAAATAATAGATGTTCTTGCTGGATGCCGAAAATCACAATATTGGCGAATATTATTATTAATTTTTCGGATTAATAATTCATCGTAAAAATTGGTAAAGGCATAAACAGGTTTTTTTCGTAAAACATTTACCGATAGCGGGCATACATTCCATTTGCCAATCCTAGCGCGTTCGATAGATCTTAAAACCATCTCATCTTTAATGGGCTCTTGCCGCAATGCTGGATGATCATTAAAGTCGCTTTTGCGAAGAACTCTGAGAATGGAATTTTGATTGAACGATTGATCGTACATGCCAACCTCTGTAAGAGAGCGTTTTGAAAGAACTCATTGCATCTTTGTAGACTAAAAATCGAATAAATCTCAATATTCAATATACATGGGAACTGGGTGATGTTGTTAATAAATTATATTAATTTAATATTATTTATTGGTTTTTTGATGAATATTGAAGCGCCCTCAATGGGTAAAGCTTGAATGATATTCTCGTGTTCAACGATACACATCAAACTCAAACCAGAACGTTGAGCCCTGACCCGCTGTGCTGACAAAGCCGATTTGTCCGTGCATTTTTTCCAGCATGGCTTTGGTGATGGACAGGCCCAGGCCGGTGCCGCCTTTTTGCCGGGTGTCCGTGCCATCGGCTTGGGTGAAGGGTTCGAACAGGTGTTCCTGGAATTCCGGGGCGATGCCTACGCCTCTGTCCCGAACTTCAACACGGTAACGCGGGCCTTTGCCAAATACGCGCAATAACACTGTTTCACCCTCGCGGGAAAACTTGGCGGCATTGGAGATCAGGTTGGCCATGACTTGCATGAGCCTGTCATGGTCAGCCAGTATCCAGGCTTGTTGCGGGTGGTGGTCGAGTACCAGGTTGACCTTGAGTGAACTGGCGTACGATATATGCAGTTCCAGCGCATTTTGTACCAGTGCTACGAGGTCCAGTGCTTCTGAGCGGAAGATCATTTTGCCGCTGGCCAGCTTGTCCATGTCCAGAATGTCATTGACCAGGGTGATCAGGCGCTTGCTGTTATTGTGGGCGATGCGTATCAGGTGCTCGGCCTGCTTGGGCAAGACGCCGCTGACGCCTGACTCCAGCAAGCTCAGGGATCCACGTATCGAAGTCAGTGGGGTGCGCAATTCATGGCTGACGACGGAAATGAATTCCGTCTTCAAACGGTTCATGCGCAGCCTGTCACTGATATCCATCGCAAAGGCGACCCAGCCACGCTCAGAATTTTCCAGATGACTGAGACCGACCAGGATGGGTACTCCGGTATTCCCGCTTTGCAGCAGCATGATTTCGAAAGGGGCGGTGGTGCCAGTCTGTATCAAGTCTTTATAGGCTTGCTGGCAGATCTTCAAATCCTGTGGTGACAACAGGGTTGCCCAGGCGCTGTCCTGGGTCAGCAGATAATCCCTGTCATAGCCGCTGAACTGGGTAAATACATCATTCACCTCCAGTATCTGGCCTGCTTCGTTACCCTGGATGATGCCGATCAGGCTGGAATTCATCAGCCTTTGCAGGCGCTGTTCGCTGGTGCGCAAGGCGTCCAGGGTTGCCCTTTGCTCGGTGACGTCTTCTATCATCCAGACGGCACCGCGCACATAGCTCTCGGTTGGCAGGGCACGTCCGGCCACGCGGCCAGTGAAAGATTCACCATTAAACCGCCTTAATTTCCACTCCAGTTCGACGAGTTCGTCGGCCTGCAGTCCGGGCACTACCTTTTCACTGAAGGCAGCGTAATCGTCTGGCCCCTGATACAGGAAGGTAGTCTTCACGCCTATCATGGCCTGGGCATCAGGGAAGCGGCATAGCTCTGCCAGTGCCTTGTTGGCCCGGACGATGACACCATCGCTGACAAACATGATGCCCACCGGGGCATTGGTGATGAGGATTTCCAGTTCCCTGGCAAGTTCTTTATAACGGTTTTTGTTGGACTCGAGCAGCTCCTGGTTTTGCCTCAGCATTTCCTCGGTCTGTTTGCGCTCGGTGATATCGATGTGGGTGCCAACCATGCGCAAGGGCTTGCCCTTGCTGTCCCATTCAACGATGCTGCCTAGCGACATGATCCAGCGCCACTCGCCAGCCTTGTTTTTTTGCCTGAACTCGGCGTGGTAATCGGCCGCGCCCTTTGCTGCTGCATGGGCCTTATAGGCATGTTTCAGATTCGCGACATCGTCGGGGTGGACACCAGTGCCCCAGAAATAATCCCAGAACTGTTGTGGATGGCTAAAGTCGCCAGGTTCATAGCCCAGCATCTGCAAATATTCAGGGCTGAAGCTGCCGTCACCGGTTTGCAGATTGATGTCATACAAACCCTGGTTCGAGGCTTTCATGACCAGGCTGCGCTGGCGTTCGGCGGCCAGCAGTCTTTGCTCGGTGAGTTTGCGTTCGGTATTGTCACTCAGGAAGCCATGCCACAGTACACTGCCATCAGGCAGGCGTTCCGGTGTGGCGTCGCCTACTACCCAGCGGTCTGGCTGGCCAGCGGCAATGATGCGGTATTCCTGGTGCCAGGGGCTGAGTTCGGCAAAGGACTTGCGCACGGTCGCGATCATTTTGGGCAAATCATCGGGATGCACTTTGGCGAACATTAAGCTGGCATCTTCACGCAATTGCTCTGCCTTGACACCAAAAAAGGTTTCTACTGCTTCACTGGCATAGGGCAGGCAAAAGCGGGCGTCCGGATAACGGCGGAACTGATAAAACATGCCCGGCAGGCAGCGGGAAAAATTGGACAGCAAGGCGTGACTGCGTTGCAATGCCGCCAGCTCGGTTTCTTCTGGTGCAAGCTCGGCTGACATTGCAGGTAACTCAGACATGCCAGGTAGTCTTTTCCATATCTGTTTATGCTATTCAGCGGTAAAGGGCAGTGATTTCGTCAAAAAAATCATACACGCCCTGCTCGCTCATCTTGCGTGCATTCGACAGCTCGCCACCTTTGGAGGCAAACAGCACGCTATTGTCTGGCCTCAGCAAGACAGCAGCGGGTATGCCCTTCTTGGTAGGATTGCCATAAAAATCCACCAGCTCCTTGTTCTTGTCAAACTGGCCCACGTTCACTTTAACGGTGATGAACTTGGTGGCCAGCAGAGGCTCATTCTTGCCATGCATGGATTTGTCGAGCTCCAGGCAATCCTTGCACCAGTTGGCACCAAAGATGACAAGGACTTTTTTATCGACTTTTTTGGCTTCTGCCAGGGCCTTGTTGATCGCTGCTTGGGCGTCGGCAGTTTCATCATAAGCCTGAGGTGGGGCAGCGCTGGCCGGGCTGACAGCCAGTATCAGACTGAATGCAAAAAGCAGGGAAAGCAGTTTTTTCATCATTAATCCATTAGAAAACGCAGGAAAAAGCGACAAATGCAGGATGAGTCTATCTTAGCTTAAACAGTATGTGGCTGTAATTCTCTGTTTGATGAAAAATCGGGTTTTGCTGTATGGATGTTCAGTTATTTGTGCAATTCAGGATAAAATAGCTAATTCCTGTTTTAATCCAGTTTTTGATCTTGCTTTTCATTTTATTAATTCTTTAAGTGGCGCAGTTCTTGAAAATGTTTATACAGTGTGACGTTCTTGCTACCCAGCGGCAGCTAATGATCAGTCGCACGACGCAGACCATGATGCATTGCAAGGCAATGCTTGATTGCCATGAATACTAAACCACGCAGGATTGCCCATCTGGATATGGATGCCTTTTATGCATCCGTTGAATTGTTAAGATATCCAGAGCTCAAGGGGCAGGCTGTACTCATAGGCGGCGGTTCTTCACATCGTCCGATTCCCAGAGGTGATGGCACGCATGAGTTTTCGCGCATCAAAGACTATGTAGGGCGCGGTGTCGCTACTACCTCGACCTATGCAGCACGGGCGCTCGGTATATTTTCTGCGATGGGTATCATGAAAGCAGCAAAGCTGGCACCGGATGTGTATCTGCTGCCGACAGATTTTGATTCCTATCGTCATTACTCCCGGCTGTTCAAAGAAGCGGTCGGCAAGATTGCACCGAAAATTGAAAATCGCGGCATAGATGAAATCTATATTGACCTGAGTGACCATCCGCAAGAAACGCGCGAACTGGCAAGCAGCCTCAAGCGGGCCGTTGCTGAGGCAACCGGCCTGACCTGCTCAATTTGTGTCGCTCCTAACAAGCTGTTGGCAAAGATAGGCTCTGACCTGGACAAACCTGATGGCCTGACCATATTGAATATGGAAGACGTGCCAACGCGGATATGGCCCTTACCGGTAAAAAAAGTGAATGGCATAGGGCCAAAAGCAACCGAGCGCCTGGCAAGCCTGGGTATTAACACCGTGGGCGAACTGTTCAATGCGGACCTTGGGTTGCTGCAAACGACTTTTGGCAGCAATTATGCTGGCTGGCTATATAACGCCGCGCGTGGCATTGATGACAGGGAGATTTCTACAGAGTCAGAGCCCAAGGTCATCAGCAGGGAAACCACCTTTGACCGCGACTTGCATGCCGTGCATGACAGGGCGGTATTGACCGAGATTTTTACTGATCTCTGCACCCGCCTGGCGAGAGATTTAACAAAAAAGGGTTACCGCTGCAAAACCGTGGGTATCAAGATCCGTTATACCGATTTTCGTATCTCTACGCGTGACATCACCATTCCTGTTGCCACGGCTGATCCTGCTGTCATCCGCAGGACGGCCGGGGAATGCCTGCGCCGGGTGGCGCTGGAACACCGCTTTCGCCTGTTAGGCGTCAGGGCCAGTGCGCTGGTCAGAGAGGCCGATGTCAGTAATGAGCGGCAAGTCAGCCAGGGCATGCTGTTTGATGATCTTTGATATTTGTGAAGGGTAATTCAGGGTGGGACAATGTTAAGTGCTAGTTGGATACCTGCTGCGTTCCAGTCTGTCACTGCCCCCAGCGGCTATGGTTTCAAATGCGTCGTCAAGCATGGTGAAAATATCCCAGTGATCGACTTGCTTTTGTAGTGCGATAGCCTGTATCAGTTTCATTTCGAGCTCCGCCTCGCGCTTGCCCTTCCATAACTTGTCTGCTGTAGCGACGGCTAATTCTTCCAGGCTCAAGCCTTCTCCCTGCCATTGTGCGTGAGTTACACAGCAGCGGGCGACGATACTCTGCACGCCTTGTTCCAGCAGCATTTTTTCACCAGCAGGCTCATGCTGTGAGCCAGGGCCATCCAGTTCATGGGGATGCAGGATTTTCCCGGCATCGTGTATGGCGGCGCCTAGGCGTATCAGATTTGCATCGAATGCCAGGCCCATGTCTTCAAATTGTGCGATCAGCAAATCTGCCGCTTCACCGACCAGTTTGACATGGGTAAGCAGGCGTTCTGTTGCGCCAAGTTTTGACAGCAACTGGTAAGCGTCAGTGGTGTTGTTGAGCATGATGAGCAGTGAGGATGGTAGAACTCATTTCATAAATAGGGATGAGTGCGAACAAGGCGATTTGGGATGCAGTGCAAGGCGTGGCTTGCAGCTAAGGCTCATGCCTTAGCAAAGGACGCAACGCAGCAATGCACCCAAATCGTCAGTTCCCGAAGGGTTTGCCTCATAACACGTATCAGACAACATTGGATTTATTGAAAATAGTGCCACAATTGACAACCACAAACGTGTTACCGGTCCGTGTTATGAGGCAAACGCATCTCATTCATATTTATGAAATGAGTTCTAATAAAAAAGGCTTGCACAGAATCACGTGCAAGCCCACTTTTTAAAAACTACTAAAACTGATTATTTAAAATCACCCGCAAACACGCGCACGGTTTTTTCATATCCCAAGTGTCTGGCCATGGCTTCTTTTACCTGTGCCACGGTCAGTGCCTGTATCTTTTTCTCTACTTCCGCACGGTATTGCATATTGCGGCCCAGGTAGAGATTGTTCGCCAGTGTTGGTGCCAGTGCGGCGTCCTGGCTGCGTTCGAGCTGGTATTGCTGGATCAGGCTCTTCTTGCCATCTTCCAGTTCTGCTTGTGTGTAGCCTTCAGTCAGTACACGGTTGATTTCTTCGCGTATGCCGGTTTCCAGCTTGGCACGGTTTTGCGGTGCATAAATAGCGCCTACTGAGAAAGTCGCTACTTCATCCAGGGCAGATGCATTGAAGCCGGAACCACCACCATAGCTGACCCCATCTTTTTGACGGATGCGGTTCAGTATGCGTGAATTGGCGCTGCCACCCAGCAGGTAGTTACCCAAAACCAGCGCAGGGTAATCAGGGTGCTTGATGCCCAGCGGCAGTTGCATGCCAGCATAGAAGAAGGCGTTTGCCTTGTCCGGTGTGATGATTTGTTTATCATCTGCCTTGGTGGCCTGATAAGGTCGGGCAACGCGGGTGAATTTTTTCTGCGTATTCCAGTCACCAAAGGCAGTTTGCAATTCTGCTTTTACTTTGTTGGCATCAAACTCACCCACTACGGCAATTTGCGCCTGGCCTGGATGATTGGCACCATAGAACTCTTTCCAGAATGCTTTGGCATCGGCCAGTTTGGCCGTTTTCAGGTAAGCAATTTGTTCATCGATGCTGCGATAGTAGCGCGGGTCATCGCTGGAATAAATGTTTTGGGCTTTTTTACCGGCATCAACAGCGACTGACTGCGGTTCTTTGCGGGACTCTTCCAGTTGTGCCAGTTGCGAATTCAACAGTTGTGTGAATTCAGCTTCATTGAAGGCGGGCTGGCGCAGGGAATCGCGCACCAGTTCCAGTACGCGTGGCAGATTATCGCGTATGGTTTCTACCTGGACATTCACCATCGTCGCATTGCCATTGATTTGCAGCTTGGCCTTGAGCTTGTCGAGTTCTTCGGTAAATTGCTGGTGACTCAGCTTTTCTGTGCCACGGCTGAGCATGGCAGCGGCGAGCTCGGCGGCACCGGCTTTTCCCTTCAAACTGTTTTCATCACCCAGGTTGATATGCATGGACAGCACGACAGTATTACCGCGTGTGGTCTTGGGCAATAGCGCATACTTCAAGCCATTGCTGAGCGCGCCTGTCACAGTACGTTTGTCGATATTGTCGGCAGAGGCGACAAAGTTTTCTGCCTGGGCGATCGCCACGCCGGGTTTGAATTGCTTGATTTGCTCATCCACTGCGACCTTGGCAGGTGCCGGGCTACGGTCAGGTTTCTCGGTAGGGATAAAACTGCCCGAGGTGCGGTTGCTGGATTTGAGCCAGGTAGTGGCAACGCGTTGCACATCATCCACTTTAAGTGCCTTGACGCGGTCACGGAACAGGAAGAACAAGCGCCAGTCGCCAGAGGCGATGTTTTCAGACAGGGATACGGCAAATTTTTCAGGATCATTGAAGACCTGGGCAATGTCTGAATCCAGCTTGGCTTTTGCCCTTGCCAGTTCTGCTTCAGTGACTGGTGACTTGTCAAAGCTCTCTATGGTGTCCAGCAAGATCTTCTTGGCTTCTGGCAGGTTTTGCTCGGTACGCAAGTTTGCCCCCAGCATCAAAAAGCCTGGTTCCTCGAGATTGGCTGCCCAAGGGAAGACATCCGCAGTTTTCTTGGTTTCAACCAGGGCTTTATACAGACGGCCATTCGGTGTGTCACCGAGGATCAGCGCCAGCGCTTCTGTTGCGGCATAATCTGGGTGCGCAGCAGGCACGGTGTGATACAGCGCCGCGATCACTTGTGAATCACCGACGCGGCGCACGATGACATCTCGCTCTCCATCCTGCACAGGGTCTAATGTATATGTAGGTTCCAGTGCACGTTTTGGCTTCGGTATTTTGCCAAACTGGGTGGCAATCAATTGCAGCGCCTGTTTGGCGTCAAAAGCACCCGCCACGATCAGGGTGGCATTGTCAGGCTGGTAGTATTTACGCCAGAAAGCCTGCAGGTGCGGAATGTTGACATTCTCGACGTCAGTGCGCGCGCCTATGGTGTCCTTGCCGTAGTTATGCCACTGATGGGCGGCTGACATGACGCGCTGCATGAGGATGCCGACACCGGAATTCTCATTCTTTTCCATTTCATTGCGCACGACCGAGAATTCAGTCTTCAAGTCTTCGCCAGAAATACGGGAATTGACCATACGGTCAGCTTCCATGCTGATGGCCCAGGCTAGCGTTTCAGGCTTGGCCGCAAAGGTTTCATAATAATTGGTGCGGTCCAGCCAGGTCGTGCCATTGAATTGCACGCCACGTTGCGACATTTCTTCCCACAGGCGAGGGTGGGCTTTACTGCCCTTGAACATCAGATGTTCGAGCAAATGCGCCATGCCGGTTTCGCCATAATTTTCATGGCGCGAGCCAACCCGGTAAGTAATGTTGACGGTCGTGGTTGGTTTGCTGGCATCTTGTACCAGCAAAACGCGCATGCCATTCGCCAGCTGGTACTCATCTATACCCTCGACCTGACGAACAAACTGCACACCGGCAGGCAGCACGGCTTTGGCCGTCGCCGCATTTTCAGTCGCGATGGCTGGCGGGATATGCACCAGGGTAGTAAAAGCCAGTGCCAGGGACAGACTCAAGCTGCTGAGTTGCATGCGCGATGATTTCATGTAGCGACCTTTATGAATATAGTAAATACCAAGCAATGAGGGGCGGCACCTGCATGACCAGTTATGGCAGGAACCGTGATGCAAACCTAAAGCAGTCAAGCTTAGTACAAATATATCAAGAAAAGCAACCCGGACATACAAAAATGCCAAGTGCAGCAGGGGGCAGGGAAAAGGGACGAGGGACAAGAAAATTATGGCGCGCCAGACACGAATCGAACGTGCGACCCCAGCCTTCGGAGGGCTGTACTCTATCCAACTGAGCTACTGGCGCGTAGATTATGCATAGACATGCATAAGTGATACAGGGGTGATGCAAGGGCAACATTCTAACCCAAATTAAGCCCGGCCTTACGTATCAAAGCAGGGAAATTGTCGTTAAACCAGCCAGATTTTCCGCATTCTTGGCGCGTGGTACTTGCTTTTCGTTCCAAACACGACGCTTTCGCACTATAATTCCAAGCTTTGGCGTGCGTGGTTCAATTGCCTGCCAGCATAGACGAACAGATTTTCTGTACCTAATTCATTTGCATTGAGGAAACCATGAGCGACGCGCACGACGAACACGAATCAGCGATCAAGACCCCTAAGCAACTCATCGTTGCTATCCTCGCCGGATTCCTGGTCCCCATTATCGCCATTGTCTTGCTGGTACAGTATGTATCGAATGACAAAAAAGTTGGGGCAGGTTCATCTGCACTGACGCCAGAGGCCGTTGCTGCCCGTATCGCCCCGGTGGCTGATCAGGGTTTCAATTTCAAGGATGCCAATGGTCCTAAAACTCTGCAATCTGGCGAAACCGTCTATAAAACGATTTGCGCTGCATGTCATGACAGCGGTGCCGCTGGCGCTCCGAAATTTGGCGATGCTGCTGCCTGGGGCCCACGCATTGCCCAGGGTTACGACAAGGTAGTTGCCAATGCTTTGGGCGGCCTGCGTGCCATGCCGGCCAAAGGCGGTAATCCTGACCTGGATGATATTGAAGTTGCCCGTGCCGTTGTTCATCTGGCCAATGCCGGTGGTGCCAAGTTCAAGGAACCTGAAGTCAAGGCAGCTGCACCAGCAGCAGCTTCTGCCGAAGCATCGGCAAAATAAGTTTTCAGTATTCAGTATTCGCCTGTCACTCAGGCAAACAAAAAACCCCGGTGCGCCGGGGTTTTTTGTTTGTTTTGTCTGCATTTTCCAGACAATCAAATTAAAAATCACACTGAATTTCAGTTAAATATAGTCAAAATAAGATATTTTCTGGTACAAACTGTTTTATTTTGATACATTTTGGTGCAAAATTTTCTTGAGTAATTGTTATTCCAAATGCTAGTGAATAAGCCGAAATTATTACTCTCGTGATAATGTTTCCATTAATCACTGTTCCCTAAAAAATTTCTCCTTTCTGCGGAACTTCCCTCTATATTCAGAATCAAATGCAGACGCTGCCGTTTGTCTTTATTTTGCCATAATTGCATCTTGTTGTTTTTTTGCTGCATGCATTCTATCAATATTGACAATGGAATCTCTTAGATGTTCTCATGCTGAGGCAAATTTTTTGAAAGTAATTTCTCAGAATTTCCCACGCGTAAAAAAAAATTTCCATATTATTTGGTAATTTTGCAATCTGGCAAAGTTTGTTTGGTTTTTGCCGGATTTTGTTTAGAACATATAAAGAACGGAGCGCAATAGTGATAAAAGAAAAAACAATTTCAAGATCGGTAAGAATGATCTGTTCCAGTGGTTTGTTGTTGAGCATGGGTATGATGGCTCAACCAACTTTCGCACAAGAAGGCGTACAGAAAGTTGAAATTACCGGTTCCAGTATTAAACGTACTGAAACAGAAGGTGTTGCAACGACTCAAATCCTGAGCCGCAAAGACATCGAACAAACAGGCAAAACTTCTATCGCTGATGTGGTCCGCAGTATCTCTGCTGACAATAACGGTAGTATCAGTGGCTCTTTCACTAACGGTTTCGCTGGTAGTGCTTCCGGCGTTTCCCTGCGTGGTCTGAGCGTCAGCTCCACTCTGGTGCTGATCAATGGCCGCCGCACAGCACCGTATGGTTTCGGTGATGACGGTCAACGCAGCTTCGTCGATTTGAACTCTATCCCTCTGGATGCAGTTGATCGTATCGAGATCCTGAAAGATGGCGCATCCGCGATTTACGGTTCTGACGCTATCGCTGGCGTGGTTAACGTGATCCTGCGTCAAAACTACGTTGGTCAATCTGTTGCCGCCAATATCGGCCAGTCTTCCCGTGGCGATGGCCGCAACCTGAGCGCTTCTGCTGCGATCGGTTTCGGTAATCTGCAACAAGACAAGTACAACGTCTTCATGACGATTGATGCGAAGAAACAAGAAAAAATCTGGCAAAAAGACCGCAGTGACTACATCGGCCAGGCTGATGCACGTCCATGGGGTGGCCGTGATCAACGCGGTGGTTTCATCACTTCCGGTAATGCCGGTGGTAGCAATATGCTGGGTACAGTACGTCCAGTAAGTGCAACTGGCGGCACTATCGCTGGCCGTGGCGTTCAGCAATTGCCAGGTACTTGCTCTGCTACAAACCTGGATCCAGTCGGCGGCACGTCCCTGGATAATGCTGGCGGCGGTTGCTTGTTTGACCCAGTTGCCTACCAGACTATTCAGCCAGAAACACAAAACCTGAATCTGTACGCACGCGGTACTTTTGCCATCAATGACAAAACTACAGCTTACACAGAACTCGGTTTGTTCAACAGCAAGGCAAAAACACAGACTACACCATCTGGCCTGACTGGCGCTGGTTTCGATCTGGTCAATGCACGTGTCAACAATACTGGTACAGGTCCTGACCAGTTGTTGCTGCCTATCGGCCATCCAGACAATCCATTTGCTGATGCGCGCGCACGTCCACGTTGGATTGACGCTGCACGTCCACGTACTGCCGATCTGGAAACAACTGTTACCCGTTTCCTGGCTGGCGTAAAAGGCACAGTTGCTGAGTGGGATTACGATGCAGGCTTCCTGTATGCTGAAAGCAAAACAGACAAGACTCAAAATGGTTACTACCGTCAATCTGCTTTGAAAGCAGCCGTGGCGAATGGTACTTTCCGTATTGGTCAAGGCCGTGTCAATACACCTGAAGTACTGGCACTGGTTTCTCCAACGTTGAAAAACTCTGGTGTAACGAAGAGCACTTCTGTCGATTTCAAGGCAACCCGTGAACTGACACAATTGCCAGGTGGTCCATTGGCGATTGCGGTAGGTGCTGAGTACCGTAAAGAAGAAACCAACAGCGAAGCAACACCATTCACTAACACGAATGACATCGCTGGTCTGGGTTACTCTGCTGCCAAAGGTTCACGCAACGTTAGCGCGATCTACACAGAATTGGCGATCCCGGTATGGAAATCCCTGGAATTCCAGTTGGCTGCCCGTTCAGACAAGTACTCTGACTATGGCCGCTCCACTACACCTAAAGCTGGTTTCAAATTCACGCCTACCAATACCATCGCATTCCGTGGTACGTATGCTGAAGGTTTCCGTGCTCCTAGCGCGGCAGAGAATGGTGATTCCGCTGTAGCTGCATTTACCAACATCGCCAGCGATCCTATCCGTTGCGCGGTAACTAAATTGCCAGCTGATTGCTCATCACAACAAGTTGGTGCTATCACAATCGGCAACAAAAACATCAAGCCTGAAACATCCAAGAGCTACAGCCTTGGTCTGGTTGTAGAACCGATCAAGAACTTCAGTATCTCCCTGGACTGGTGGAAAATTGTTCGTGATGGCGAAATTGGCGGTTCTGACCCAGGTGCGATTGTTAACAATCCAGCTGGCTACCCAGATGCACAAATCGTGCGTGGCGAACCAACGACCAACTTCCCTGGCCTGGTTGGTCCTATCCTGATGGTGAAAGCGCCTTACCTGAATGCTGGTAAGACACAAACGTCCGGTCTGGATCTGGATATGCGTGCGAAGTACGACATGGGCAGCAACGGCAAGTTGAATGCTGGTCTGGTCGTTACTTACATGAACGAGTTCAAGAGAACTGATGCCGATGGTACTACGCACGAATTTGCTGGTACTCACGGTGACGTGAACTTGTCTGGTGACGGCGGTACTCCACGTACTAAAGTCAGCGTTAGCATGGGTTGGGAACGTGGTCCTTGGACATTGTCCGGTAACGTTAACCATGTATCAAGTATCAGCGACACCAATGAAATCGGTGGTGACTGCCTCGACGTTGATGCCAACGGTAAGCCTTACCTCGGTTGCCGTATTGCCTCCTTCACGACAGTTGACGTGTTCGGTAAATGGAAATATTCCAAAAACCTGGAATTCACAGCATCCATCACTAACCTGTTCGACAAGATGGCACCGTTGGACGTCCAGACTTATGGCCGTATCAACTACAACCCATCCCTGCATCAGTCCGGCGCAGTTGGCCGTTACTGGAACATCGGTGGACGTTACACATTCTAATGTTGACGTAACTGACAGCATGGCCTGAGTTCTGGCATCACCAGTTTGCACTGATGATGCCAGTACCAAGGCAGGTTGAAAGACAAAACCCCCACAAGCTTGCTTGTGGGGGTTTTTTTATGACGTGCGGCATGCGTATGTGTATATGCATGCGGCTTCGCCATGGCTGTCATGTCCATGGCGTGCATTGCATATCATGTGGCGCGCTTTGATGGTGCCTGTATGCAAGCCTCAGGGGAAAATATCAATCAAAGCCGCCGCCAGAGCTGTTGCATGGCAGGCATTTCCATGAACTGAAACCTGTGAGAGCAAAGCATGCTGAACATAGACAAGACCAAACCTGTCCTTGTGACTGGCGCTACCGGCTATGTCGCTGGGTGGATAGTGAAACGATTGCTGGAAGAAGGTGTGACCGTCCATGCTGCCGTCCGTAATCCCGGGGATGTAGCAAAACTTGCCCATCTGGACCAGATGGCTCTTAAATTACCGGGAAGCATACGATATTTCAAGGCCGATTTGCTTGACGAGGGGTCCTATGCCGAAGCCATGCAGGGATGCGCGATCGTTTTCCATACCGCCTCCCCATTCCGCCTGGACGTCAATGACGCCCAGAAGGATCTCGTCGATCCGGCAAAACTGGGGACACAAAATGTGCTGGAAACAGCTAACAAAACCGAATCAGTAACACGCGTGGTGCTGACCAGCAGTTGTGCGGCCATCTATGGTGACTGTGCGGATGTTGCCAACACGTCCCGCCAGGTTTTGACGGAAGACATCTGGAATACCAGCTCTTCATTGCAACATGTACCCTATTCGTATTCGAAAACGATAGCCGAGCATTTGGCATGGGAAATTGCGAAGCAGCAGACTCGCTGGAACCTGGTTGTCATCAACCCCAGCTTCATTCTTGGTCCCGGCTTGAATGCGCAAGGAACTTCCTCGGAAAGTTTCAATTTCGTCCGTCAGTTGGGGGATGGGCGCATGAAGGCTGGTATTCCCGATATAGGCTGTGGTGCAGTCGATGTGCGCGATGTGGCCGAAGCTCATCTGCGTGCAGCTTATCTGCCAGACGCCAAAGGACGCCATATCGTTTCAGCACATGACAGCTCGCTGCCCATGATAGCCCAGGCCTTGCTGCCTGAATACAAGGACTATCCTGTACCGCGCCGCATTCTGCCAAAATGGCTGGTCTGGCTGGTCGCACCTCTTGCTGATAAAAGCATCACACGTAAAATGATTTCCAGAAATGTTGCTTATGCCTGGCGGGCAGACAATGGCAAGAGCATCCGCGAGCTCAGGATGTCTTACCGTCCCTTGCAAGTTACAATTCAGGATATGTTTCAGCAAATGATAGACAGTGGGCAGATTCCCAAGCCTTGAGTGTCAACCTGAGCAAGGTGAACTGAAAAAATGAAACGAGCGACCCATTTCTCTGTCCAGCCTGGCTGGCGACTGCTGCTCAGCGACATAGGTCTCAACCCCGATCACTTGCTGCGTCTGGCGCAGTTGCCGGCAGACCTGTTTACGCGCAAGGACAGCACGATTACTGCAGCCCAGTATTTCGGCTTGTGGCAAGCCATAGAGACCTCGGCTGGAGTAGCATTGCTGCCGTTGCTGGTTGGCGCGGCCATCTCGGTTGAAGCATTTGACCCACCGATTTTCGCGAGCTTGTGCAGCCCCAACCTGAATGTCGCCATGCAGCGCTTGTCTGCATTCAAGAAGCTGGTCGGGCCAATGACACTGAACGTGCAGGCCGGGCAGGCCAAGACTGTCATAACGCTGGAATGCTATGGCAATGAAGGCCATATTCCCAAGAGTCTGGCGATGACAGAACTGGTCTTTCTGACGCAGCTCATCCGCCTGGGCACACGCTACCGTGTCATTCCACTGGAGGTGATGCTGCCGGAAGTGCCCGCAAACCTGGATGACTATGCCGCATACTTTGGCCTCACACCAAAAAAAGGGGCGCTCATACGGCTGACATTTTCTGCCCGGGATGCAGCCATACCCTTCCTGACTGCCAATGAAGCCATGTGGGGATATTTCGAACCGGGTTTGCGCAAGCGGCTATCTACACTAGATGCGACGGCAAAGATCAGTGAACGTGTCAGAGCGGTATTGCTGGAGGGCTTGCCGGCAGGCGAATATTCGATAGAGGCTGTCGCCCGGCATCTTGCCCTCAGCAAGCGTAGCCTGCAGCGGCAACTGAGTGAAGAATCCACCAGTTTCAAGGACGTACTCAACGCCACCCGCCAGCAACTGGCGCAGCATTACCTGAGTACCGCCTCTGTCTCACAGGGAGAAATTGCTTACCTCCTGGGATTTCAGGAAGTGAATTCCTTTATCAGGGCATTTAAGGACTGGACCGGTAATACCCCTGCGGCCTACCGGCAAGACTTAAATGTCCTGGTCAGCACTACGCATTGAGTTTGCAAGATTGCCGGTTGGACTGACAAATCTGCCCGAAGTTTCAACGAAGTCTCAAACGCTGCCAGCGGCCTGCCCCTCCGCAATTGCTGAGGCTGGCACACATTTTCGACTAAGCATAGGCGGGATTTGCTGGCTTTTTGGTGACTTATTGCCAGTTTAAGCACGCATATTGCAATTTGACGATGGTGTTCCGGGAAAAGAAATTGTTATTAAAACACATAACATTTTATGGCTGACGCATAACCTGTTGTCATTAAGAGACAGCCCAAGTCATTGAATGAGGCGCTCGATAGTTCTTGTCGGAAAAATTATTCCTCATTTCAATTTGTCGAAATTAGTCGAAATTGTACATACAAATTTCAGATGATGAAAAAAGCAATAACATTTAAAGTCCAAAATAGTGCACGGTCTATAAATGCCCATTTTTTATCCTGTCATTTCAGCTTTTAGCCGCGTGCAAATTCTTGGATATGAATAATTGGCTAAATTAAATATAAATATCGCAGGGCGACGTTATTACGCAACAGTTGATCTTGCGTAATTTTATGACCTGCACATTTTTAACAATTTAACTTGATGACGAGAAAATTTACGTTTTCGAAACGAAATATGCGGTCTTGACATCAAAGTTTTCAAATGGTTCCATGACAAGGAGATTTTTTTTCGGAAAATGTAACAGTAATTGAAACAGACAAATGATGAACAAATTGCGACGAATTGCTTTTGATCATTTTCCGGCAGAAAAAATCTAAAAAAGAAATTTGGTCGCTGTGGACAAATAGGGGGTTCTGGTTACCAACCGGGATCTTGTCCAGGTGGGCCTCGCTCATTAGTTACATTTTTGGGGGTTTAGTCATGGTAGAAAAAATGTTGGCCCGATCAGTTCGCCTGATGTTCCTGGGTGGTGTCGCGGTCGGTGCAGGTTTGCTGGCACAACCAGCGATGTCGCAAGAAGTACAAAAAGTGGAAATCACAGGTTCCTCAATCAAACGGATAGCACAAGAAGGCGCATTGCCTGTGCAAACTCTGAGCCGTAAAGACATCGAACAAAGTGGTGCAAATAATGTGGCCGACCTCGTCGCTGCCCTCCCTGCCATGCAGGGCTTTATTACCGCATCTACCTCGGTCAACGGTGGTGGTGCCGGTCGTCAATCTGCCTCCATTCATGCGATTGGTACTGACTACACCCTGGTATTGTTGAATGGTCGCCGCATGGCACCGTATGGCACAGGTAGTGCCGTCAACCTTGGCAGTATTCCTTTGTCTGCTGTTGAACGCGTTGAGATTCTGACTGATGGCGCTTCCACATTGTATGGCTCAGATGCGATTGCCGGTGTTGTCAACTTCATCCTCAAAAAGAACCAGACTGACCTGAATGTAGAAGCAACTCTGACCAGCCCGCAACAAAGCGGTGGCCGTAGCGGTAACTTCTCTATTTCCAAAGGTTTTGGCGATCCTGAAAAAGACGGCTTCAATGTCTTGTTTGCGTATAGCCATGATGAACAAAAACCGTTGGAAGCAACACAACGCAGCTTCTCGAATTCTGGTGTCCAGAAGTTCATGAAGGATGGCAAGATGTACGCCACCTGGCAGACCAGTATCAACTCCACGCCAGCCAATGCTGACATCTATGATTCCCTGGGTAACAACGCGACTTTCTCGCCTGACCTGGTGAACACCAAAAAATGTAATGGCCCGAATACATTTGAGCGTGGTGGCGTTTGCCGCTATGACTACGCCGCGACAGTACAACTGTTGCCAGAACTTAAACGCGACAGTTTCTTTGCCTCCGGTAATTTGAAACTGGGCAAAGACACGACCGTGTTTGGTGAATTGGTCATGTCCAATTTCTCCAATAAAGCACGCTATGCAGCGCCAGCCCAGCCGCTGACTACTTTCAGTACAGATCCAGTCACAGGCCAAAAAGTTATCAATCCGAATTACATCGGTGCGTATAACAAGTCTGTTGTGCCATTGCTGGCCGGACAAGGCATCAATCCTAATGATGTGACTGATGCGTTCTTCTACTATCGCGCCAATGATGCAGGTGGCCGTGCCGATAATTACAAGACTGAAGCCCGTCATCTGGTTCTTGGTGTGGAAAGTAATTACCTGGGCTGGGATTTGAGCGCCAGCTATACCCATTCTGAAAACACAGAAAAAGATGATGCAGTATCCGGTTACATGAGCGCCAATCGCTTTGATGCGCTGGTCAAATCCGGTGCTTATAATCCTTACATCGTCAATGCCAATGCTTCTGCCATCCTGGCACCAGCGGTACTGCAAGAAAACCTCAGTGTCACCAAGTCCAAGATTGATGTCCTGAGCGCTCATGCATCCAAAGAATTGTTTGACATGAGTGGCGGCAAGGCACAACTGGGTCTGGGTGCAGACACAACCAAGCAGTCATTCAATGATGCGCCTACTGAACTGGTACAAGGTCCTGGCCCGCAACATCCTGCATGGACAGATGTGATCATCGGTGGTTCTACCGGTTCACAGGGTCTGGTTGCTTCCCGCAAGAGCTGGGGTGCTTTCGGTGAATTGCTGATGCCTGTCATCAAAAACATGGACCTGACAGCAGCTGTGCGTTATGACAGCTATGACGCTGTCAAGAAAGACAATGTCAGCTATGACGTCAATGGCAATGCTTCACAACCTGGTACCCAGGGCGTGTCGGTTTCCAAGGCAACTTACAAATTGTCGGCACGTTATCAGCCCGTCCAAAGCCTGATGCTGCGCGGTTCTTATGGCACAGGCTTCAAGGCACCAACGCTGAATGATATTTCTGACCCATTGAAAAACGATGGTTCTTCGAATTTCTTCCCTTGCCCTATCACCAAGGCAACTGATCCACGTTTCCCATATTGCCGTGGTACTTCTGAATACGGCCTGTTGAAAAAAGGTAATCCAAGCACAGGTGCAGATGCACTGAAAGCGGAAGAATCCAAACAGGCAGCATTCGGCTTCCGCCTTGAACCAACCAGCAACCTATCTCTGGGTCTGGACTGGTGGGATGTGAAACTGAAAAACCAGATCCAGAAATTGTCTCAGGATTTGATTTTCACGACACCTTCATTGGCTGATCAATACATCTCCCTGTACTACGATCCTATCCAGAAATCCAAAGTTCTGGTGGCTAACCGTAGCCCTGTGAATCTGGCCAGCTCCCGTTATTCCGGTGTGGATTGGGACGCGACACTCAAATCAGCAACACCTATCGGTAAGCTGAACGTGAACTGGTCTGGTACTTATATGCTCACAGCAGAAAAAGATGTGCCAGGTGCCAAGAAAGAAAGCAGCATAGGCCGTTTCGATTCTTATGATGATGTGACTTTCCGTATCATTTCCAGGCTGGTTGCTTCTCTGAAAGTGTCGGATCAGTACACACATAGCCTGACCATGAACTACCGTTCTGGTTACCATGACAAAGTCGCATCAGCTGATGATGGCTATGTCCGTTCCGTCAATGCTGATGGCAGCGTAGGTGGCTATGTAGATATGAACCGTGATGTCAGCAACTACACCACTTTTGATTACCAGTTGCAAGCCAAGGTCATCAAAAACCTGACCATCACTGGCGGTATCCGCAACCTGTTCAATGTTGATCCTCCATTCACTATCCGCAATACAGGTGGTGGTAATCAGGTTGGTTACGATGGTCGCTATACTGACCCTCTGGGCCGTACCTTCTATGTAACAGCTCAATACAAATATTGATTGAGATATTGATCAAAATACTGATTGTATTGATATTTACAGATGAACAAAAAACCCGGATGCGTCCGGGTTTTTTTTCAAAAAATTTTCAGATTTGCACAAAATTTGAAAATATATTTTCTTGACTGTCATATAAGACCACTGGTTATTCTGGCAAGAGAGTCATTTGCCAACAAAACGATATTGCCATGGGGAAAGCCGGAAAAATGTGAACAAAATTTAGTCAGCCGCAGGAGCTGGCAAGTATAGTTAATCTGCATAAAAAACAAGCAAATTTCTATCGCTGCATAAATGTAAATAAATTCGCCTGAATTTGGTTTCCACAGAGGAGGAATACCAGTAAAAAGCCCTTGCTACTGAGCAAAATTCGAGTATATTTCTAACTTTGTCGCTTGCTTTTCCCTTGCTTGACCATCGTTTTTTCAATAAATGCAGGCTTCGTCAGGTATTTGTAAAAAAAAGTGTCCTGACGGCAATTTTGTTAGCAAATGTAAGCATTCAGAGTAGTATTTCATAATACCTGTGTTCCCATCTTCCTCAACCATTTTTCACACCAGCCAAGCAAATGAATTTATCAAAAATGACAGTAAGTAGGCGTCTGGGACTGGGCTTTGCTCTGGTTTTGACGTTTTTAATTGCCGTGACCCTCGTCGGCATTTCAAGAATGTCTCAGATTCAGGGGCGGCTGGAAAAGATAGTGAACGTCAGCAATGCCGAGACCCGTCTGGCACTGGACATGCGTGCGATCGTGTATGACCGCATGGTTTCTCTGCGAAATCTGACCCTGCTCAATGATGCTGGCGATATGGAACCGGAACTGAAAAAGATTGCCGAGCAATCCAAACAGTATGCCGCCGCCGATGAAAAGTTGAGCAAGATAGTAACTGAAGAAGGTAATGTCTCAGCAGAAAAGAAAACCTTGCTGGCGAAGTTGAAGGAAACCGAAACCGCCGCCGCTGCCCTGCCTGCCAAAGCACAGGAACTGGGTCTGGCAAACAATGCAGAAGCTGCAACCATCACCCTGATCAAGAAACTGCGCCCGGTACAGAAAAAATGGCTGGATACGCTGGATGAACTCGTTACGCTGGAAGATAAACTCAATACCCAGACCGCAGAAGAGGCAAGTTCAGCCTTTAAAGCCGCGACCAGCATGATGACAATACTGGGTGTGCTGGCAGTTGCTGCCGGTGTTTTTGCAGCCTTTGTGATTAGCCGCAGCCTGCTCAGGCAACTTGGTGGCGAGCCAGATTATGCTGCCACTATCGCTGGCCAGATTGCTGCTGGTGACTTGACTGCGCCGATCGAATTGAAGCATGGTGACGATGCCAGCCTGCTGTATGAAATGAAAAACATGCGCGATAGCCTGGTGAATATCGTCGCCCAGGTACGCAATGGTACTGACACTATCGCCACGGCATCGAGTGAAATCACGACCGGTAACCTGGATTTGTCTTCCCGCACTGAGCAGCAGGCCAGCTCGCTGGAAAAAACCACGTCGTCGATGAAAGAACTGACGACTACGGTCAAACAAAATGCCGACAATGCACGTGAAGCAAATCAACTGGCTGCCTCTGCATCTGAAGTAGCGCGCCAGGGTGGTGTAGTAGTTGCCCAGGTGGTGGATACCATGGGTTCCATCAATGAGTCGTCGAAGAAAATTGTCGATATCATCAGCGTCATTGATGGCATCGCATTCCAGACCAATATCCTGGCCTTGAATGCGGCGGTAGAAGCCGCCCGTGCCGGTGAACAGGGCCGTGGTTTTGCCGTGGTTGCGGCAGAAGTGCGTAACCTGGCACAACGCAGCGCTGCAGCCGCCAAAGAGATCAAAACCCTGATCGGTACCTCGGTCGAGAAAGTCGAAATTGGCACCAAGCTGGTGGGCCAGGCAGGCGTTACGATAGACCAGGTAGTCTCCAGTGTTAAACATGTGACAGACATCATTGCCGAAATCAGTGCAGCGAGCCAGGAACAAAGCGTGGGTATTGAGCACGTTAATCACGCCATCATAGAAATGGACGGCATGACCCAGCAAAATGCCGCCCTTGTTGAACAAGCTGCAGCAGCTGCACAGAGCTTGCAGGATCAGGCTTCTGAACTGGCGAAAGTGGTCAGTGTCTTCAAACTGCAGGCAGGTGAACGCAGCCAGTATATTGCTCCGTCGATGGCACAAGCGCCGTTACGCCGTGTCGAACCTGTGGCCTCGATCAAAACCAAATCCAGAAGCAGCGCTGTCAAATCATTGCCTGCCGCTAAAACGGTAAGCAAAGCTGCACCCAAGGCAACTCCTAAAAAGGCGGCTTCTGCAAGCGCTGATGAATGGGAAGAATTCTGATGTCGCAGGTTTTCAGTGATGAGGAGATCAATCCATGTCACTGAAAACCGCAATTGTTGCGAATAGTGTCTGGCCTTGAAATCTGTTGGAAGTTTTTTATACTGAATAGAAAATGCATAAGAAGAGTCCTATGAAACCACAAATATCCTTACTCATCTCGTCCTTGCTGTTATGTGCCAGTGCCTCCGTCATGGCCGCAGAAACTTCTCCAGTCATGGACAGCAAGTCCTGCGAACCACCCAAGTATCCAAAAGCAGCATTGATGAATGAAGAAACCGGCACTGTTACCATGGGTTTCCTGATTGCGGCAGATGGCAAGGTCGTTGAATCCAAAGTAGAAAAATCCAGCGGCTCCAAGAGCCTGGACAAGGCTGCACTGACAGCATTGAGTCAATGCAAATTCAAACCAGGCACCAAGGATGGCAAAGCTGATCAATTATGGGCCAAGGTCGATTTTGTCTGGAAGCTTGAGTAATCAGTTTGAAGTTCAGTATCTTGATTAACTGAATAGCAAACCAGAATATACAAACAGGAAGGGGACACATGATCGTGTCCCCTTCCTGTTTTATGAATCAAGCTTATGAATCAAGATTCTGAATCAAAATTTGAGAAGCACTCTGGCTGACAAATAAAACCGATTCTGAGGCTCTGCGAACTGGCAGGTTTTGAAACCGCAAGTCTGTTCGCACCTTTCAGACTCGCCGTACCTCCCTGGGTAACAGCGCAGCCACCACGCCCAGTAGCGGCAGGTAGGCTATGGTCTGATAGACAAAGGCAATGCTGGTACGGTCAGCGAAGATACCCAGCACCGCAGCACCCAGTCCACCCATGCCGAAGGCAAAACCGAAGAACAGGCCAGACACCATGCCTACCTTGCCAGGCATGAGTTCCTGCGCATACACCAGGATAGCCGAGAATGCTGAAGAGAGCACCAGTCCGATCACGATGGTCAGCGCCGTTGTCCAGAACAGATTGGCATACGGCAGCATCAGCGCGAACGGCGCTACTCCCAGTATCGACACCCAGATAACGGGCTTGCGGCCTATGCGGTCACCAACAGGCCCACCCAGCACCGTACCCAAGGCAGAGGCAAACAGGAAGAAAAAAAGATGCAACTGCGCATTCTGCACCGTCAGGCCAAAACGTTCCATCAGGTAGAAGGTGTAAAAACTGCTGATGCCCGCAACGTAGAAATACTTTGAAAAAATCAGTATCAGCAAGATCGCGATAGCACCTATGACCACATTGCGGGGGTAAGGTGCGACGCTGACAGGTTTCCGGTTGCCAGCAGAAGCAATGTGGTGTGCTGCATACCAGCGACTCACTTGTAGCAGCAGTCCTATGCCCAAGATGGCGGCCAGTCCGAACCATGCCACGCTGCGCTGGCCGAAAGGCACGATAACGATGGCCGCCAGCAGTGGGCCTATCGCCGTGCCCATATTACCGCCGACCTGGAACACCGACTGCGCAAACCCATGCCGCCCGCCCGAGGCCAGCCGTGCAATGCGCGAAGACTCGGGATGGAAGATGGATGATCCTATGCCGACAAAGGCTGCTGCGAGTAGCACGAAGCCAAAGCTGGGGGCAAAGGCCAGCATTATCAACCCGATCAGCGTTGATGTCATGCCGAATGGCAGTGAATATGGTTGTGGCCGGCGGTCGGTAAAAACACCCACCAGCGGTTGCAGCAGCGAGGCCGTCAGTTGATAGGTCAGGGTAATCAGCCCCACCTGGCTGAAGCTCAGCGAGAACTCACCCTTCAAGATAGGATACATCGCCAGTATCAGCGATTGCATCATGTCGTTGATCATGTGCGCACTGCTGATGGCACCCAGGATGCCGAACGCAGGGGGCGCGGTGGGCTGGCCAGTGTCAGAGGTTGTTGCGGAAATTGTCATGGAGATGCCTTTCACTTTAGAATGGAATCAGGCTGCCGACAGTAAAACGGGTTATCTGCGCTGCTGCCTTGGTACCGGTATGGCAGAATTATCCCCCGTACTGGACAGCCTGTCTCGCGCCAATCCGCCAACAACCCTTGAGAAAAGGACATGGATACATCCCGCAAACCCAAGGCCCTGGCTCAAGCGCTTAAAGAAATTGATGAGCTGCCTTCACCTGTCAGCGGCAGGGCTACTGACTATCCAGCCAACTGGCACATTGCGCCGCATCTGCATGCCAGGCATCAACTGATTTATGCGGTACGTGGTGTGATGGTGGTGCAGACGGAAGTCGGTCGCTGGGTGGTGCCGCCTACCCGTGCCATCTGGATGGTGGCTGGCATGACGCATGAGATACGCTGTATAGGCGAAGTGCACATGCGCAGCGTGACGGTGGCGACGGATGCGGCCTCCGGTTTACCCGGCTTTACCCAGGCAGTCGGTATCTCGCCTTTATTACGCGAGCTTATCCGCGCTGCCATGGAATTAAGTCAGCCCGATTTGTCCGATTTGCCCTATATACCCGACAGCCGCGATGGCCGTGTCATGCGATTGATACTTGATGAAATACGTGTGCTGCCCGTGTTGCCTTTGCATTTGCAAATGCCGTCCGACCCGCGTTTGCTGAGAATTTGTGAGCTGCTCCAGCAGCAACTCGATGATTCCTCTACGATGGCGGACTGGGCGCGACGCCTGGCCGTGGATGTGAAGACCATACAGCGTCTGTTCGTGAAAGAAACCGGCATGACCTTTGGTCAATGGCGGCAACAGGCCCGCTTGCTGCGGGCGCTGGAATTGCTGGCAACGGGTGAGAAAATCATCGACGTCGCCCTGGCACTGGGCTATGACAGCCCCAGCGCCTTCTCTACCATGTTCCGCAAACAGTTTGACCAGACACCTAGCCAGTTCTTTGCTGAAAACTGACCGGGCTCGTCAGCGAGAAAAACCAGCGCTTATTCCTCACTGAATGAGCACTGTTGGCACTGCTTATTTAGAGCCTGATTGCAAGCCGCGACGTATCAGCAATGGTTCTATCTTTGGTTCGCGTCCGCGGAAATTACGGAAAGATTCCAGCGGGTCCATGCTGCCACCCTTGGACAATAATTGCTGACGGAACCAGTCACCATTCTTGCGGTTCAGGCCGCCGTTTTCCTTGAACCATTCCACGCTCTCGGCATCCAGCACTTCACTCCACAGATAAGCGTAGTAACCGGCTGAATAGCCGCCACCAAAGATGTGCGAGAAATAAGTGCTGCGGTAACGCGGTGGCACCGGGGCAAAATCGACGCCAGCCTGTTTCAATGCATCAGCTTCAAAGGCCAGGGCATCTTTTGGTATCTGCGCTGGTGTCAGTTGATGCCAGCGTTGGTCCAGCAGCGATGCTGCCAGATATTCCGTGGTTGCAAAACCCTGATTGAATTTATTGGCTGCCGTGATTTTATCGACCAGGGTCTGCGGTATCACTTCGCCGTTTTGATAATGTCTGGCATAGTTTTTCAATACCTCAGGCCAGGTTGCCCACATCTCGTTCACCTGGGATGGATATTCGACAAAGTCACGCGGGACATTGGTGCCAGAAAAACGCGGGTACTTCACATTCGAGAACAGGCCGTGCAGGGCATGGCCAAATTCATGGAAAGCCGTGCGCACTTCATCAAAGGTCAGCAGGGTAGGCTGGCCTGCTGGCGGTTGCGGGATATTGAGATGGTTGGCAAGCACAGGGTGAGTACCAAACAGCGAGGATTGTTCAACATAGGCATTCATCCAGGCACCACCGCGCTTGGTGTCGCGCGCATACATGTCGGCGATGAACAAGGCCATGCTCTTGCCATCTGCATCAAATATCTCATACACCTTGACGCTGGGGTGATACACCGGCAAGTCAGTGCGTTCTTTGAAAGTGATGCCATACAGTTTGGTGGCAGCAAAGAAGACACCGTTTTCCAGCACATTCTTCAATTCAAAATAAGGGCGTAACTGGCTGTCGTCAAAGCTGTATTTTGCCTTGCGTAATTGCTCGGTATAAAACGCCCAGTCCCATGCCGCCAGCTTGAAATTACCTTGCTGTGCATCGATGATTTTTTGCAGCTCTGCGCCTTCTGCCCTGGCGTTATTGACTGCTGCCGGTGCCAACTCGCCCAGCATCTTGTTGACTGCGGTGGTAGTCTTGGCGGTTTCATCTTCCAGGCCATAGGCGGCATGGTTGGCATAACCCAGCAGGGCCGCACGTTCAGCACGCAGGCGTGCCAGGTCGATGGCTACCTGACGGTTATCAAACTCACCACCATGGCTGCCACGGTTGACCGATGCTTCATGCAGGCGCTGGCGCAGGGCGCGGTTTGCCAGGCTGGCCTCGAATGGCTGGCCGGTGGTATTCATGAGCGGTATTACGAATTTGTCTTTCAGGCCGCGTGTTTTGGCTGCTTCAGCCGCGCTGGCGATTTCTTCTTCGGACAAACCTTGCAGCTCTGCCTTGCTATCAACAATGATGGACGAGGCATTGGTTTCTTTCAGTACATTCTGGCTGAACTTGGTCGCCAGGCTGGCCAACTGGGCATTCAGACTCTTGAGTTTTTGTTTATCCTTGTCACCCAGCTTGGCACCGGCGCGTACAAAGTCTGTGTAATAGCGTTCCAGCAAGCGCCCGGATTCTGCATCCAGGTTCAATGCCTGACGTGCTTCATATAATTTGCTGATGCGCTGGAACAGGCGCGCATTCAGGAAAATCTGATCCTGATGGGCCGCCAGCTTGGGTGCCAGGTCGCGTGACAGCGCTTCCAGCGTAGGGTTGGTATTCGCACCAGTCAGGCTGAAAAAGACGATGGAAACCCGGTTCAGCATCTGGCCCGCACGTTCCATGGCGACTACGGTATTGTCAAAAGTAGGGGCGGCATGGCTGCCTGCGATGAGCGCGATTTCGGCAGCATGCTGGCGCATGCCCTCGGTGAAGGCAGGGCCGTAGTGTTCATTCTTGATCTGGTCAAAAGCCGGATATTGGTAAGGCAGTTTGCTGGCATTGGCAAAGGGATTGCTCGCCAGTTTGCCAGCGGTCTTTTTTGGCGTGACGCTGGCAGAATCAGCTGGTGCGGCTGTGACATAAGTGGCAGGACCGGCCAGCGCAGTACCCAGCAAAATGAGCAGTAGATGTTTGTTCATGTAGTTTTACCAAAATCTTTGATCAAAAGGAAACACAGTGTAGCAGACCGTAAAGCTAATATATCGTTCAATCGGGGCAAAAAAATAGCGCCCTGAGGCGCTAAAAGTGCGTAGCAAAAATGGGTCTTCAACACATGACAAAACGATTCGCCAGGTCAAGTACAAAAGACGGACGCAGATAGGCGATAAACACCAGGGCCAGCACCACAACGATGATGCTGCCCCACAGTAGCCGCAATAATCTGCGTGATAATTGTTTAGTCATGAGTTATTCGACTTTGTTCAGGCCATAGCTTCACCCGCGCGGGCTATCGGTTTTTCGCTGATAGGCAAATTCACGAGTGCGGCAAAGATACCCAGACCCAGGACTATGCCCCATACCGTGTTGTAGCTGCCGGTCTTGGTGTAAATGTAGCCACCCAGCCAGACACCGATAAAACTGCCGACCTGATGCGAAAAAAACACAAAGCCAGACAGCATCGACAAATACTTCACGCCAAAAATCCCGGCAATGACGCCATTCGTCAGTGGCACGGTAGATAACCATAACAAGCCCAGTGCCGCGGCAAAAAGATAAACAGAATACGGTGACAGCGGTGCCAGCAAGAACAGGGCAATGACCAGGCTACGCGCCAGATAGATACCCGACAGCAGGTAAGGTTTAGGGAACATGCCGCCCAGCTTGCCGGCATAGTACGAACCAAAAATATTAAACAGACCAATCAGCGCCAGCGCATATACCGCCACGCTGGGATCCATGACACCTTTGTCTTTCAGATAAGCTGGCATGTGTACGCCTATGAAAACCAACTGGAAGCCGCAAACGAAATAACCGGCTACCAGCAGCAAAAATGGCTTGTAGGCAAAGGCTTCACGTATCGCTTCGCTGATACTTTGCTGCGGACCTGTGACTTGTTCAAGTGCCGGTTCACGCAACTTCATCGCCATAGGCACCATCAACAAAACGACCAGGGCAGCCAGTACATAAAAGGCATTTTGCCAGCCTGCGCGGTCTATCAATTGCTGCTCTATCGGCATCATGACGAACTGGCCAAAGGAGCCTGCGGCAGAAGAAATACCAAAGGCCCAGGAACGTTTTTCCAGCGGTGCCGTGCGGCCTATGATGCCGCTGACTGCACCAAAGGATGTGCAAGCCAGTGCACCACCTATCAGTATCCCGGTGCCGACAATGAACAGCACAGGCTGGTCTATCAGCGCCATCCATAACAACCCGGCCGCATACAAAAATGCACCCAGTATCATCATTTTTGTCGTGCCTACCTTGTCTATCACCATGCCTGCCAGTGGGCCAAACACACCCCACATCAGGTTTTGCATGGCCATCGCCATCGAGAAGGTTTCCCTGGTCCAGCCATGTTGCTGTGAGATGGGTTGCATCCAGAAACCAAAACCATGTCTGACACCCATGGACAAGGTAATCACAATACCGCTGGCCAGCAGCACGGTTTTCAGGTCGGGGGTGCGTGTCGTTGTCATGATTTTCACTTATAAGCAAACTTGCTTAGTGTATGCCAATCCAGAAAATCATGTGGACTGCCGAAAACACCATGACGGTATGGTGTCTCGCAGCAGTCAGCCTGTCTTGCCAGGGTTCATGCACTTAGGGATTAAGAGGCAGGTTCAAGGTAAGCCGCGTGCCCATGCCTGGCGCACTATCCACTGCGATATCGCCGTTCATGATGGTGGTCACCAGGTTGTGGACTATGCTGAGTCCCAGTCCGCTGCCACCCTGGCCCAGCTTGGTGGTAAAAAAGGGGTCAAATATCCTGCGCAAATCCTGTGCTTCTATGCCCTTGCCATTGTCGCTGAAGATGACCTGCACCTGATTGTCTGGCGTTTTGTGGGCACGCAACTGCATCTTGCCATTTTCGCGGTTTTCAAAAGCGTGCAGCAGTGCGTTGTTGATAAAATTGGTCAGCACCTGTCCGTAAGGGCCGGGAAAGCTGTTGAGTTCTATGTCATCGGGGATATCAATTTCCAGCGTATGGCCGCGCTTGTGTATCAGGTTGTGCAGGGTGCGTATGACTTCCAGGGTAGTCTTGCGCAAATTAAATGTGCGGCGCATCTGGCTGGTCTGATCGACTGACACTTGCTTGAAACTGCTGACCAGGTCGCTCGCGCTCATGAGGTTGCGCAGCAATAACTCATTGGCATTATTGATAGTGGCCGTGAACTGGTTCAGGTCAGAACGCTTCACGGTATTTTCTGTCAGCTTGCGCAAAAAAATGACAGACTGTTCTTGCAGCGTAGTGGCAGTCAGCAGGCTGTTGCCTATGGGGGTATTCAGTTCATGGGCGATACCCGCCACCAGTGAACCCAGTGCCGCCAGTTTTTCTTGCGAGACCAGGATTTGTTGTGCTTTTAAGAGTTGCTGGTAAGTCTCGGCATTTTCCACAGCTATTGCGGTATAAGCTGCCAGCATCATGGCAATGTCCAGATGCATGCGCTGGAAGGCATTTTTTTGCGTGCTCTGTATCGCAATGATGCCTATCGTGCGGCCCTTGATCATCAGCGGAACATAGATATGCGAGACCGGAATGACTTTTTCCATTCCGGCAAAATAGGCACTATCTACCGTCAGCTTGTGCAAGCCAGCTTCGCTGATGTAATTCTGGTATTCGCCATAGATATCGCTGATAAAGATGGGCTGCTGATGCGTGACACACCATACTGATAATAAATCCTCGTCCCTGATATCGCGTATATACGGCAACATGCGCTGGCCACGCAGGATATTGCAGGGGAACTCTATGGTTTCCTGCTCTGGCCGGTACAGGCCTACGGCGAATACTTCCGCACCCATCAGCTCATGCACGTGGCGATAGACGATCTCCATGATGGTATCGCGGTCCAGGCTGGACGTGATTTCCCTGCCTATTTCACTGAGCCGATAGATATGCTTGTGTGCCTGCTGTAATTGCTCGGTCTGCAATTGCAGGCTGGCGGTGCGCTCCAGCACCCTGGCTTCGAGTTGCTTCTGGGTCTGGGCGTGTTCCGCATGGCTGAGCACCTGTTGTACCAGGTTACCCAGGTGGCGGCCAAACAGCACATCTTCACGCGACCAGTTCCTGCTGCCGCTGGTATGGGCGAAACAGATCAGGCCTACGCTTTTACCATGCAGGCGCAGCGAGATTTTCAAGGCCGAATGCAATTCTTCCTGCCCCAGCAAAGCACGCATTTCATTTGCTACCACGTGCAAACGCATATCATGCCCAACCAGTGGCACTTCATCCTGTTGCAGTATGTGCATCAGTAATGGCAGGTTCTGGCAAGGCATTTCTGCCCTGATCAGGCCATGCCTGCTGCCAGCCCTGGCGTGACAATGCAGACCTACTCCATTGCCATCAATCAGGAAGATGGCTGCCAGCTCGGTATTCAGGATGGCCAGCGAGGTATCGGTAATCAGTTGCAATACTTCAGCTTGCTGGCCTTCTTCCAGCAAGCGGTTTGATGACAGTTCCAGTAAAATTTCTACCGGCGGCTTGTGAGACAAATCATAGGCCCGCAATTCATGGAACCTGTCCATCGTCCCCAGTTCACTGAGCTCGCTGGTGGTTTGCTGATGCAGGCGGGCAAAGTGCAGAGCCTGTTGCCAGTTGCCCTGCTGTTCATGGATGTCAGACAGTGCTGCCAGGCTGCGTACTTTTTGCCTGCGTGAAGCGACTTTATCTGAATAGCTCAGAGCCTTGCCATAGACATCCAGCGCCTCATCGAATTGCCCCGCTGCTCGCAAGATGTCGGCCAGCGTATCCAGCACGGCGCCTTTCAGCCAGACATAATTGCAGGCATTAGCGAGTTCCAGTGCAGTGCGGATATGGGTTTCAGCGACTTCCAGTTGCGCATTTTTGCTGGCGACCTGACCCAGGTACCAGTAAGTCTCAGCCAGGTATTCATGGATGGCATGTTGCTCAGCCAATACTTTCGCTTTCAGAAAGCAATCTTGAGCTTCCTGCAATTCACCGGTATGGAGTTCATTGACACCCAGGTTGATAATCTGTTTGCACAGCAGGTAAGGCTCGTTCAGTTGCTCCAGCAGGCTACCTGCATCGGTATGAAAACGCGCCGCAGTTTTGCCATCACCGAGGGCATCATAAATCTGCCCCAGCCCTATATGCGCTTCGACCAGTGTTACCTGGTCGCGGTTGAACTTGCTCAGATCAACGCAGCGCGTCCAGTACATCAGGGCGTCACGATAAGCACCCTGGGTATAATAGATACGGCCAAGGGCCAGCAACATCAGCCCGGCAGGGCGTGTCAGTTGCTGCTGTTCAGCGATGTGCAAGCCTTGTTCGAGCTCGCTTTGCATGGAATGCGCCTGCCCCAGCCTCTCCAGTATCAGATAGCGCTGGTAACAGGCGTCAAGCTGTAAGCCGGTTTGCCCGGCTGTAGCTGCCTGAAGGCTCAATTGCCCGAGTAAGCAAGTCGCCAGCCGCGGATGTCTGCGCGCGGTCTTGACGATGCGGTGTAAATTGCGATTCAAATTCAGCGCCTGGCGCATGGTTCCCGATTTGTTTGTCCGAAAATGGCTAGAAGAGTGGTTGGCACTCGCGTATAACGATTCCTGAAGATAGTAATGCAGTTTGCAAATTGGGTACATAATTTTAACTATCCCGGAATTGATTACGCACAAGAAAGTGGCGGCTATGGAACAGCAGATACCTACCATGCAGGGCAAAGCTCAGGCAGCAGTGCTACCCGATGCGACCAGCCTGATGCTGACTGAGGCCAGTGAGGGTTTGACGCAGAAGCAATGTTATTACCGTGCCCTCGCCGCCAAGGACAGCCGTTTCGATGGGGTGTTTTTTACCGGCGTTAAAACCACCGGTGTGTATTGCCGCCCGGTGTGTGGCGTCAAGACGCCGCGTGAATCGTCCTGCGAATTTTTCAGCAGCGCAGCAGCGGCTGAGGCCGCCGGTTTTCGCCCCTGCCTGCGCTGCCGCCCTGAACTGGCACCGTATGCGATACAGCAAAATCTTGCCCATGCGATCTGGCAAAGAATTGCCGATGGTGCCCTGAATGAAACCGATATAGAAAGTTTTTCTGAGCAGGTTGGCCTGTCTTCACGCCAGTTGCGCCGCGTCATGCTGCAGGAATTTGGTGTGACACCAGTCGAGTTGGCACAGACCCAGCGTTTATTGTTTGCAAAAAAACTGCTGCAAGAAACCCAGCTGGGCATGGCCGAGATAGCCTTTGCCGCCGGTTTTGGCAGCGTCAGGCGCTTTAATGCCCTGTTTTCAGAACGCTATCAAATGGCACCGGGTTCGATACGCCGCGCAGCTGATAGCGCTGGTGAAGGCGTCAGCCTGAAACTGGCCTACCGCCCGCCTTATGCCTGGGACGCAGTGATTACTTACTTTGGCGGGCGCGCCATGCCGGGGCTGGAAGCCGTCATCGATGAAAAAGGCGGCAAGGCCTATGTACGCAGCGTACAGATGGACGGCCTGGAAGGCTGGCTCAAAGTCGCCCACCTGTCAGCCAAACAGCAACTCAGCCTGCAAGTCTCACCTTCACTGGCCCCGGTACTCATGCCACTCATGGCGAGAGTCAGGCAGCAGTTTGACCTGGAAGCCAATCCCGCCGTTATCCAGAGCCATTTGCAAACAGACAGCTTGCTGGCGGGGCAAATCCTGCGCACGCCCGGCATGCGTGTGCCCGGTGCCTTCAACAGTTTTGAGCTGGCCATCCGTGCCGTGCTGGGCCAGCAAGTCAGCGTGGCCGGTGCTACTACCGTGGCTGGCAGGCTGGTGACCCGCTTTGGTCAGCCAGTGCTTACCCCGTTTGCGGCTGTTACCCATCATTTCCCCAGCCCGCAAACTATCGCTGGCTTGTCGATAGATGAGCTGGCGGGCATAGGTATACCCGGTGCCCGTGCTGCCACTTTGCAAAACATTGCCCGGTTTGCACTTGATGGCGGCTTGCAAAGGCAGTTGGCGGCCAGCTCGGACGAGATGGTAGCCAGGCTCAAGACCGTCAAAGGCATAGGTGAGTGGACCGCGCAATATATTGCCATGCGTGCCCTGCGTTTTTCAGATGCCTTTCCGGCAGGTGACCTGGGTTTGCAAAAAGCTGCCGCAATCCTGGCAACCCCGGCGACACCAACAACACCAGCAAGCGAGCGCCTGACGGAAAAACAATTACTGGCTGTCGCCCAGCCCTGGGCACCGTGGCGGGCGTATGCAGCTTTATTGCTGTGGCAATCATTAAGTCAACAATAAGGAAAGATCATGAAATACCTGAACTACAACAGCCCGGTAGGGCAATTACTGTTAGCCGCCAGTGAGCGTGGCCTCAGTGGTGTGTATTTTGAAAATCACAAACACTTCAAAGGCAGCGCAGGCTGGCAGGAAGATGAGTCTGATCCCATCCTGAACCAGGCACGTCAGCAACTGCAGGAATATTTTGCCGGCCAGCGCCAGGATTTTGATTTGCCACTGGATTTATCGGCAGGTACTGATTTTCAGCAAGAAGTATGGGCAGCCTTGCGCCGCATACCCTTCGCCCAGACCAGCAGTTATCTGGCACTGGCACAGGGTATAGCCAGACCCATGGCGGTGCGCGCTGTGGGGGCGGCGAATGGGCGTAATCCCCTATCCATCATCATTCCCTGCCACAGGGTCATCGCCAGCAATGGTGCATTGACTGGTTATGCGGGTGGCTTACAGAATAAGGAGGCCTTATTGATGCTGGAAAGAAAATTTTCTAAATAGCAATATTGCTGTGGCAGTCATGAATGATCAGTGCTTAAAGAGTAAGCAGCGAAATGAGCATCGCGGGTATTTTCGTTAAAAGCAAATGTATATCTGAAAATATCATTTAGCTAATTTTGGTGCGATGCACAAAAAGTGCTTGACGTTTTAAATTCTACGTGTAGAATCGTATTTGTTGCGGTGCACCATTCAATAATTCGTGGAAAGCGCTGCCGAACATTAACGCTGTTAAGCCACTTAATTCCATTTACCGGAGAATGCCATGACTACCAATACACCAGAACAATTTATCGCTACGACTAAAGCTAACCTGGAAGCGCAATTCGCTTCCCTGACTTCCCTGAACAAAAAAGCATTTGAAGGCCTGGAGCAGTTGTTTGCTCTGAACGTCAATGCTGCCAAGGCAAGTTTCGAAGAAGGTACTGCTACTGCCAAACAACTGTTGAGCGCCAAAGACCCACAAGAATTTTTCGCTTTGTCTGCAGCGCAAGCTCAGCCAAATGCTGAAAAAGCCCTGGCTTATGGCCGTCATCTGGCAACTATCACAACAGCAACTCAGCAAGAATTCACTAAAGCAGTTGAAGCGCACATCGCTGAAACAAATACTAAAGTGATTTCCCTGATCGACGAAGTGACTAAAAATGCACCAGCTGGTTCCGAACAAGCTGTTACAGCCTTGAAATCTGTTGTTGGCAACATCAACGCAGGTTACGAGCAACTGTCCAAAACAACCAAGCAAGCTGTCCAAACTCTGGAAGAAAACCTGACCAAGGCTACCCAGCAGTTCACACAAGCGGCTGAAAAAGCAACTGCTAAAAAGAAGTAATTTAGCAATTGCAGATTCAGACTCAATGTAAATTGAGTTGCAGTAAAAAAATCCCCTGATGTTCGCATGAGGGGATTTTTTCATGGGTAGCTGGAATTCAGGTTGACGCTTGCTGATTCGGTTGTTTACCCAATAAATAAATCAAATACAGCACCACGCAAGCACCATCAAAAAAAGCGGCAATATGCAGACCCTGCAAGGCTGGCTCTGCCCAGTTGATGGCGACCATGGTCACCAGCCCCAGTTTCTCAACTGCTGCTGCCAATAAAATCGCCTTTCTTGCCTGCGTTTGTTTAACCGCATAGATAATCAGTGCACCCAACACAAAAGCCATCAAACCCCAGTGCCGTGCAAAGAACTGGCCAGTCACATCACCTACCTGCATGCCTGATGCCTGCAGGAACAACGTGGGCGCGATAAACTGCAGGCCCGCCAGCATGGTGACAGTGCCGCTGACATACAGGATCTTGCGTATTATTTTTTCTTGCATGGTCTCCCCTACTTATTAGCTTTTTATTAGCTTTTTCTCTGTTGATATAAAAATGCAGGCCCTGGTAATTCCCTGCCCAGATCATCTCCCACTTCAGTACTGATCAATGTATTCAATCTCTGATTCAAGTCCAGCAGCAAATCCTTGTGCTGCTCAGGGTTCGCGGCCAGGTTGGTGATTTCGTTCGGGTCGGTTTGCGTATCATAAAGCTCAAGCTGGTTACGTGTTCTCAGATTTTGCCAGTCACGTGGCTGGTGATGATCGGCAGGTTTGAAATAACGGGCAAATTTATAACGGCCATCATGGATGCCGCGGAACAGAGCGGGGTTTTCCAGGCTAGGTAAAAACTGGCCGCTTTCAAAACCGATGAAAAGCGAGTTCAGCTTGTTATATATCTTGCCGATTTTTGCCCCCTTGCGTGAAAATTCCGGGTCCATATACAGAGGGATGCCGTAGTTGAACAAGATGCCTTTTTTATCGCGCTCTGTGGTCGCGCCAGTTGTGCTGATGGCGGCACTGATATCGACACCCTTCAGATAAGGATATTTTTCTGCAAGTGCACGCACATCTACGCCAGCCATGCCAAGGATAGTGGGCACCAAGTCCATATGTGAACCCAGGGCATTCGTCATCTTGCCACCCGCCACATCAGGGTGGCGCACGATGAAGGGCAGGCGCATGTTTTCCTTATACATGAAGGGCCCCTTTTGGCGCAGCTTGTGGGCACCTGCCATTTCGCCGTGGTCCGAGGTATAGATGACGATGGTGTCCTTATCCATGCCCAGCTTTTGCAGTGCCTGCAACACCGTCAGGGCATGGCTATCGACATCGCGCACGCAATTGAAGTAATAACTTTGATAGGCGCGCCAGGCAGCTTCATCGTTGGGGTCTATATGGCCGTATAGCCAGTTACACATTTCTATGTAAGAGCTGGTGGCCCAGGGTTTGCCGATCAATTTATCCTGGTAATAACTGTCCGGCAAAGGCAGGTCCCAGTATTTGTCGTAAACTCCGCCTGTGGGTGGGGTCGATAAAGGCGACAACATGTTGCGCTGCTGCCGGCTGGCCACTTGTGCATCGCCAGTGCTGACATACATGACATCATGTGGATTCACAAAATTCACCGCCAGAAACCACGATTGCTTGCCCCGCATGGCGCGCCCTTTCGTGTTCAACCACTGCACCGCATTGCTGGCGATTTGCCCGTCATAGCGGTAGCCGGTCCAGGTAGAACCATGGGGATCGCCATCGGTGTTGTAGTCAGAGAAGCCATAAGGCTCCAATGCATTTTCTGTCGTTGGATAAGGCCCATACACCAGGCCAGGGTCGGCTCGCAGGTGGCTTAAATGCCATTTGCCTTTATACGCAGTGTAATAAGCCTGTGCCCTTAACAAATGTCCGAGGCTGGGCAAGTCATCTGCCAGTTTGGGAAAAGAAGGTGGCGCATCGACATTCGCCGTCATCAGGGTGTGCTGGGTATGCTGACCAAAATACATATTCGAGCGTGAAGGCGAGCAAGGCGTGGTATTTGCATGGAAATTCATCAAGCCTGTGCCTTGTTCCAGCAACATTTCATGGGCAGACAAGCCCAGGCCAGATGGCAAGTCTTGCCAGTGACGCAACTGGTCATTCACGATCAGCAGGATATTTGGCCGCCGCTGGCGCAAACCTTGGTCTGTCATTGCTCCCGGCACCTTGGGTATGCTGCGCGGTCTGTGCTGCCGGTCGGCCACGTCGCCCAAGGCCGCTGCCAGGCCTATGCCCGCCATCGCGGCCAGTACTTTTCTGCGGCTGATTTTACCTGACCGATTGTCTGACTGATCTGCCATATCTACCCCCTTAAACTTAACCGGCTCGTGATCGGCTCGTAATACCAAGCAGTGTCCGGCACTTAAGTCCATACGTCCAGTGCATTATAATTATCGTGTTGATACCTTGAAGGTATGGCCTGCTGATGAACCTGAAAAAACTCAAACATGTCGTCGTACTGGCAGAGCAAGGCAATTTTGCCCGTGCCGCTGACAAGCTCAATCTTAGCCAGCCGGCATTGAGCCGTAGCATTTCCGGTCTCGAAGATGAACTGGGCATGCGCCTGTTTGACCGGGACCAGGCGGGTGCCACGGCCACTGCTGCTGGCAGGCAACTGATCACGCGCGCCCGTGATTTGCTGTATGCGGCAAATAACCTCAAACAGGAAATGGCACAACTGCGCGATGGTGAAAGTGGCCAGATCATTTTTGGGGCCGGGCCTTTTCCTGCAGCCAGTTTTTTGCCAGCCGTACTGACTGAACTGGCAAACACCTACCCACGCATGCGTACCGTGCTCGAAGTGAATAATAGCGACACCCTGATGGAACACCTGTTGGCAGAAAAGCTGGAATTTTTTATCGCCGACACCCGCAGCCTGACGCCGGACAAGCATATACAGCTCCGGCATCTGACCCGGCAAACAGGCGGCCTGTATTGCCGCCGTGAGCACCCACTGACCTTGAAAGCGAAGTTGAGCCTGCAAGACTTGCAAAGCGCCAGTTATGCCAGCGTGTATCTGGCAGATATTTTCCTGCCTGCCATGCGCAACGCTTTTGGCCTGGAGCCTGGCCAGGACCTGCCGCTGGTGACGACTTGCGACAATATCTATGTACTCAAACATGTGGCCAGGCATAGCGACGCAATACTCTTGTGTACTAAGGCAGCAGTGGCAGAAGAACTCAGTTCCGGTGAGCTGATCGAGCTCAAGGCTGATGGCTGGCAAACCATGCAGGCAGAAATTGGTGTGGTCAGCCTGGCAAGACGCAGCCTGTCACCTATGGCAGAACTGGTATTGGCCAGGGTCGCAGCACATATATAAAGCGCATGGTTTTGAGCAGGATCAAGAACCACACATGGCAAAACACCATCTTTTTTAAAGCCCGTAAACTCAGCCGGGCGCGAGCAGTGGTAAGCTAGAGCATGTATTCTATATGCAGGACTTAGTACAGAATTAAGCAGCATTTATTTGACCATCCCCTGAACTCAGGGACAAAACCAGGAGAATTCACATGCAAGACGTGGTAATCGTAGCTGCAGGCCGTACTGCAGTAGGCAAATTTGGTGGCTCTTTGGCAAAAACCGCTGCTTCCGACCTGGGTGCCCATGTCATCAAGGCCTTGCTGGCAAAAACCGGCCTGAGCGGCGATCTGATCAGTGAAGTCATCCTGGGTCAGGTACTGACCGCCGGCGTAGGCCAGAATGCCGCCCGCCAGGCTGTCATCCGTGCTGGTTTGCCAGACATGGTACCGGCTTTCACCATCAACAAGGTATGCGGCAGCGGCCTCAAAGCGACCCACCTGGCAGCACAAGCCATCAAGGCTGGCGATGCTGACATCATTATCGCCGGTGGCCAGGAAAACATGAGCGCTTCGCCACATGTATTGAATGGCTCACGTGATGGCTTCCGCATGGGCGACGCCAAACTGGTCGATACCATGATCGTCGATGGCCTGTGGGATGTGTATAACCAATACCACATGGGCATCACGGCAGAAAACGTCGCCAAGAAATACGGCGTGACCCGTGAAGAGCAAGACCTGTTTGCCCTGGCATCTCAAAACAAGGCAGAAGCCGCGCAAAAAGCCGGCAAGTTCAAGGATGAAATCATACCATTTGAACTGGTCAGCAAAAAAGGTACAACTGTGTTTGATACGGATGAATTCATCAAGCATGGCACCACGCTGGAATCGCTGGCATCCTTGCGTCCGGCATTTGACAAGAATGGTACCGTCACTGCCGGTAATGCATCTGGCCTCAATGATGGTGCTGCTGCAGTCATCATGATGACTGCACAAAGAGCCGAGCAACTGGGTTTGCCAGTGCTGGCCCGTATCAAGGCCTACTCTTCTGCCGGTGTCGATCCTACCATTATGGGAATGGGCCCGGTACCCGCCGCCCAGCTCTGCCTCAAAAAAGCAGGCTGGACACATCAGGACCTGGATTTGATGGAAATCAATGAAGCCTTTGCCGCACAGGCGATCGGCGTCAATAAAGAAATGGGCTGGGACACCAGCAAGATCAATGTCAATGGCGGTGCGATTGCGATTGGCCACCCTATCGGCGCATCAGGTGCCCGCATCCTGGTCAGCCTGATCCATGAAATGATACGCCGCGATGCCAAAAAAGGTCTTGCGAGTTTGTGTATAGGTGGTGGTATGGGTGTGGCGCTGGCGATAGAGCGTTAAGCCTTACTCGCATTTGCAAAAATTGATTTGCAAGATTGGGATAGAAAAAAACCGCCAGAATAATCTGGCGGTTTTTTATTGTCATCAGTGCTTACTTATTTTTTCAGGCATTTCTCCAGGAACTGATCCTGTTCCCACAGCAAATGCATGATGTTTTCCCTGGCTGCATAGCTATGGCTTTCTTTCGGTAGTATCACCATGCGTACCGGTGCGCCCAGGCCTTTCAGGGCCTGGAAATAACGCTCGGTTTGCAGGGTAAATGTACCGGGATTATTATCCGCCTCGCCATGCACCAGCAATAGCGGGGTCTTCATTTTGTCGGCACTCATGAAAGGAGACATCTTGTTATACACGTCGGAGCTTTCCCAGTAGTTGCGCTGCTCACTCTGGAAACCAAATGGCGTCAGCGTACGGTTATACGCACCACTGCGTGCAATACCGCAGGCAAACAGTTTTGAATGCGTCAGCAGGTTTGCTGTCATGAACGCACCATAAGAATGGCCGCCAACTGCAACACGCTTGCGGTCTATATAACCCAGAGCATCCACAGCATCAATCGCCGCTTCGGCATTATCGACCAGTTGCGGGATGAAGTTATCGTTCGGCTCGGTCTTGCCCTCGCCGATGATGGGGAAGGCCGCGTCATCGAGTACTGCATAGCCGCGTGCTGTCCAATAAATGAATGAGGCAGTGCTGGGGAAGGTGAACAGGTTTTCATTATGCTTGCTTTGTCCTGCAGAATTCTTGTCCTTGAATTCTGCCGGGTAAGCCCAGATCAGCAAAGGCAGTTTGTCTTTCTTGCTCTTGTCGTAATTGGCAGGCAGGTACAGGGTGCCAGACAATTCCACGCCGTCCTTGCGCTTGTATTTGATGACTTCTTTCGAGACATCCTTCAAGCCCATGAATGGGTTCTTGAATTGGGTTACGGGTGTGAGTTGATTGCCGCCCTTGATATTACGGAAGTAATAATTCGGGTATTCAGTCTTCGACTGTATTTGCACCAGCACATCGCCTTTTTTGACATCTTCTATCGAGACGATGTTTTCTACCTTGTCGGTATAAGTCGATTGATACAGGCGGTTCTTTTTCAGGCTGGCCAGATCGAGTTCATCGATGAAAGGGAACTGACCTTTTTTGGTATGACCAGCGCCCAGCAGATAGGCCTTGTTATCTTCTATCGCCAGCACACGGCGGTGATACTGGTTGTATTTGGTTTCAAAGCGGCCAGGATCAGAATAGATATCCTGCATGTTACGGTCAGAGATCAGGCGTGGTGCTTCTGCCGGATTGGACGGGTTGAACAGATAGGCCTTGGTATTGCGTGTGTCATACCAGCCGTCACTGACAACCGCCAGATTGTCATTGCCCCAGACGATGCCGTTATAACGCTGTGCGACTTTTACCAGCGAGATAGCCGGCTTGTCGAAAGGCGCATCCCAGGAAAATACTTCATCACGGAACTCTGCCTTATTGGCCGGGTCACCACCGTCAAGTGCCTGTACATAAGTCAGGCTGGCTGCCTTGTCTGCGCGCCAGTCCAGCTGCCGTTTGCCAACTGCAACAGCACTAAAACCCTTGGGGATGATTTCATGCAAAGGTGATTCATCAACGACCTTGATCTGCTTGCCAGCCAAATCGCTGACGATGGTTTTTGTAGGGAAACGATCAAGCGGAACCACGTAAGAGAAAGGTTTTTGTATGGTACTGATCTGCAGGTATTTGCCGTCAGGAGAAAAGCTGACTTCAGCGAACATATCAGCCTTCTTGAATAAACTGCTCTTGCCATTAAGGCTGACTTTATGCAGCTCAGAAGTTGTCAGGTTGACGAAATTGCTTTCGTCATTCTGGTTCTTCAACAGATCAGCATAAGTGCGGTTCTGCGATGCCGCACCGCTGGATGTGGAGATGATAGGGCCGCTTGGCAAATCCTTGCTGGCATCCAGCAAGGCTGGGCGGTTCTTGGGCAAAACCTTGATGAGCAGACTTTCACTATCCCTGTACCAGTCAAACGGCGCTCCCAGATTGGCATTCAGGTTGGCCTCTGTCAGTTTTTTTGCCGTTGCTGTTTCCACATCGATGACCCACAGCTCTACACCTTTGGCTGCTGTATTGGTGAAGGCAATCTTCTTTTCATTCGGGGACCATTTGACATGGCTGATCAGCGGGTTTTCTGGCAAGCCCTTGACCTGTATTTCTTCTGTCGCATCGACTTTACGCAATTTCAGATTATTGACATACGTTAGAGTACTGGAGATGTTGGTAACCGGGTTGATGCGCAAACCGGCCAGACGCATTTCAGTCTGGCTCAGATCATTCAGTGATTTATAAGTATTGCGATAACTGAGCAGCAGCATCTTTCTGTGACTATCCATGCTCACGACAGGGGCACGCTGGAAGTCAGCGAGCTCCAGTATCGCTTGCGGCGGTTTTTGATAGTTCAGATTTTCCTGCGCACCCGCATTGGCGCCCAGCGCAGCCAGCAAGAGCAGACTCAGTTTGCTTTTCATTAATATCCCCGGTTGAATTTATATGCACCAGCCCTGGCAATCAACCAGAGTCAGAAGCTTTATTCTAGCACCGCAATATATTTGAAATATGCTGTTTTCTTCTACACTCATAACCATATTGGTATAAATAGAAAACAGCCGGGGACAGGTCTGTCGCTAAGATGAAATCAGACGCATGTTGAAGGCGCGTTCGATGAACCACAGCAGCGCAATCAGGATGATCAGCACTGAACCCACCTGCACGATGGCACGCTGATACAGCCAGTGGCGGCGCAGCAAATAAGCCAGGGGTAAAAAGCCTGCAACGATGGTCAACTGCCCTATTTCCACACCTAGATTAAAACCGACCAGTGCCAGCACCAATGCCGATTGCGGCAAGCCCAGGTCGGCCAACACGCTGGCAAAACCAAAACCATGAATAAGCCCAAAAGTGAATGCTACCAGCCAGCGCTTTCCCTGGAATAGCGGGAACAGATTATTCAACGCCGCCAAAATCACGGATGCCGCAATCGCCGATTCCACCAGCCGTGATGGCAACGCCAGTACATTCAGCGTAGCCAGTGTCAGGGTAATTGAATGGGCAACCGTAAATGCCGTGACTATTTTCAAGACATCGATGGCGGCTGCTTTAAAGCTGCTGGCTGCTTGCCACTTACCTGCTTTCAGCACCAGTACGGCAGGCAGTAACAAGGACAATAAAAACAGGATGTGATCAAAACCTATCCAGATATGCCAGATGCCATGAAAGATGTAATCGCTGAACTGCTGCCACTTGTTGACCTCTGCCGCGACAAATTCCTGGCTGGCCTGCTCGGGGCTGAAGATGGCGGTAGTCGTCGCATTCTTCCCGTTGACCAAACGAAGCAAGCCCTTGTGCTGGGTATCCAGATCAAAAAATAACTGGTACTGCACTTTGATTTTTTCAGCAATGCAGGTGCTGTCAAACATCAATACGGTATAAGCACCATCGCTATGCTGGTCTATCAATTGTTGGCCTGCTGTCAACGGGCATTGCTGGTCACCCGCACTGATCTTCAGTCTGGCCAGCGCATAAGCAGCGATGTCGGCATGTTTGTTGCGCACTTCATCCCAGGTCAGTTCACCATTGCCATCTTCATCCAGGCCTATGGCAAAGTCCAGGTCGCGCAATGCAATATCCCATTGACCATGGATACCGGTCTGGTCTGCCCTCAGAGTCAGGTAACTGTCACTGGGTTTGTGGGCATGGGCGGATAGACTGATCAAACTAAACAAACTGAATACCAGTGCCACAATAAAACTGCGTGCCTGTAAATTTTTGGTAATGAGTATCATGATTTGGCTCCCAGTTTGGCGAGCACTGGTCTTAGCGCCAGGTCTTGCAGTTTGTTTTGATTCAGCCATGCCAGCGCTGGCGCGGCAGCTTGTGGCTCATGTGCGGCGGCCGCTTCCAGCAAGATGCGCAAGTCTGCGGTTTCTTTTTGTATGGCCCAATTCAGTTGCGCCAGTTTCAGGGCGATGGCCGGGTGGTTTTTTAAATGTAATTCATAGCGCGCCTGCTCGCGCTGGTGCACAGTGTCGCCGCGCAGCATGGCGGCTTCAAAACGCTGATCGAGCAAGCTGATTTGCCCGGCTGCAAGCGGCGATTTTTGTACTTTCAAGGCCAGCGCATAGCGCAGCAATAATGCATCGACCCTGGTTTTTTCTTTCAACAGCTTGACGACTTCAGCAGGTCTTTGTTGATCCAGTAAAAAGTCGGCATAAGAACCCAGCAGATAGCTGTCTGGTGATGCCAGTGTCAGGGCTGTCTTATACCAGGCTTCGGCTGCATTGACATCGCCCAGTCTGGCAGCCATTTCTGCCAGCAGTGTCGTGACCCAGATTTTTGTCCCTGCATCGCTATCTGCATTTTTTTCATATTTTTTGTAGGCTGTAGCAAGCGTTGCATAACTGTTGGTAGCGTCGCCATTCAGGCTGCCGACATTATGCAGGCAGGTCAGTGTGACCAGTTCAGGTGCCAGAGGATAAAGGTGCATGCAACTGGCTTTGGCCTGGGCAAACTGGCCCTGTACTTGCAAGACCGTGGCACGCGTTAGCCAGGCCTGGGCATTGTCCCTATCCTGCTTCAAGACACTGTTCAGGTCTAGCAAGGCTTCAGGAAATTGGTGTGTACTTTGCAGTATGGTGGCACGCAACACCAACACGCTGATGGGCGGATTTGGCAAACTCCACCAAGGTTTCAATACTGCCTGTGCATAGCCTAGATAACGCGGGTCACCGTCATTGCGGGCAGCATTGATATAAGTTTGTGCCAGTTCGCTTGCAACGGCGGGGTTGCTTGGGTTTGCTGCCAGACGTTTGCGCAATTCGGCAAAGGCACGTTGCGCATGGTCTGTGCGGGATGGCAATTGTTCCAGCACCTGTTTGCCATTGCTGGGAATAAATGGCGTTGCCTGCGCTTCAAAGGCAAGGCTGACAAGGCTGAACATGATCAACAGCGCAGAAAAAAATCGAGGCAGGTGCATATTTTTTTGCATCTCAAAATTCATGGGCGGGCTCAGGACATGCAGAAAATAACATGTCCTGAGCCCGCAACTTCAGTTGGCTACCACGGTCTGTCTAGTTGACACTGACAGGTTCAGTTGCTTCCGGCGCTGTGACTACCGCTGCATCGATGGATTGCGGTTCTGCCGTATCTGCTGCTCCGAACAGGTTCAGCACATATTGCGTGAAGGTATCGATGACCGTAGGTGTGGTCGTCCCTGTTCCGGTGCCAGTACCGGGCGTCGTGGTACTGGTTGCGGGGCTGGAACTGCCGCCACAGCCTGCCAGCATGAGCGTCAGTAATGTGCCGGCGATCAGATAGGTATGTCTTGCTTTCATGATTACTCCTTGAGTATGGTGTGCAAAATGAACCGAAACGTTTAGCGTTTCAGTGCGCCAGCCACAGGGGTTTTCAGGTAAGGGAAGGCATTGTCAATGAAGCTGCTATCCAGATAGGCGCCATCAGTGAAATCGATGCTGCCGGCTGGTGCATCAGCTGGTACGCAACCTATGCTGAGTGTGCACAAGCGCCCCATGACTACACGCAAGGCGATATCTACCACGTCATCGCCTGGACGGCGGCCATTAGGGAAACCAGCACTGTCACCAGCGATGACACCCAGGCGATTTTGCGTTGCACTGACAGGCGTTGTGGTATTCAGACGCAGCATTTCAGATGGTGTGACTGTTGCAGGCTGATTGACACCCTTGATACCTGTCAGGAAAGCGGCGACCAGATCATTACGCGGGAAGTTGGTTGGTGCCTTGACACCAGCGCTGCCAAACAATACTTCTACCAATGCAGGCAGGGTAGGGTTGGTCACATAGTTGATGAACTGTGCATCGCCACTAGGTTTGCTATGGTTGAATTGATCCTTGTCCTTGAGACCAATCACGACTTCATTCACCAGTGGCATGCCCAGACGTGATACCTGCGTCCATGCGCCACCTTCCTTCGATGCCGCACCTGTGCTGCTTGGGGTCGGGTTAATCGCACGGCCCTGGCGCAAGCTGGCTGTCGTCCAGCCGCCGATCACGGCTTCCTTGCCATTGGTCAGGCAACTGGTCGGCACTTCCATTTCTATCGCAGTGACGTTCTTCATGGCGAGGTCATCATGGCCAGCTTTTTCTGCATTTGGATCAAATGCAGTGGCAGGAGCCTTGATGTTGATCAAGTCAAAAGTTTCACCCAGGTTGACCACGAAGGGGTCTTTACGCTGGCCGACAAACACTTTACCCGGTGTCGTACAACCAGGAATATTGACGGCAAACACATGCTTGGCAGCATAGCTGGCGTAGTCAGGAATCGATTTATTACCGATGTAATCAACTGGTTTGTCAAAGGTGCTGGAGCCAGTGGTGGCATTGGTCACCGCCTGGCGGGTGCCAGTGCGGCGGTCGCCTGTCACCATGGTGACGGTATAGGTTTCGCGTACATTCAAACCAGCAGGGTTCACACCGTCAATGGCACCGCCATTGATGACCAGCGGGATAGAAACTTTCTTACCGCCAACAGTAAACTGCGCATCGCTATTGGTATTGGTGAAGCGGAATTGGAAAGTCAAATGTTCTTTGCCATCACCGACATTGTCGATGTGGATTTCATACAGCGCGTCCGGGTCCATGGAGAAATAGTTCGGGCCGCCATAAGAATCTTGCAAGGGGGAGTAATTGGCAATCAGGGTAGTAAAGGCTGCGCGGTTGGCCTCATAGCTGCGGAACATATAGAAGTCGGCAGCATCGACTTTGGGGTGGCGGGTAATAAACGGTGCTTCGCGGTGGCTGGAAGCCTGCGCCGGCAGCGAGGCTATGCCACCCAGGCTACCTGCCGTGACCAGGGCGAGCAGGATTTTTTGATTGAACTTCGATGTTACTTGTCTCATGACCAACTCCTGAAGTGTAGGAAAAATGACCGTCGAAATTTAAAAAACTTTACGGGCACTGTTCTTACGCAGGAGATTTGGTTTTGGATGCAATTATTTAAAAATAATGTTTATTCCAGTTTGTCACCCGGCAAAGGGCTTAGCGCTGCCTGGCTTTGCAGCCAGTGACAAAACAGGTCCAGTTTTTTATCTTGCTTACGGCTGCGCCGGGCGACATAGCGATAAGTGCTGGCACTGAAACCCAGTGGCGCGATCAGTCTGCCGCTGCGTATATCGTCTATTACCAGATGCCAGGGAGCAATGCAGACACCCAGACCGGCAATGGCGGCCTCCAGGGTAAAGTAATAGTGCTCGAATTCCCTGCCCTCTGCCGCAGGTGCCGCGCAACCAGCCGCCAGCCCCCACATTTGCCAGGCATTTGCCCTGGTGCGTGTATGCAATAGGGCTTTTCCGTTCAGGTCATTTGCTGTCGCTATCCTGATGCTGGCAGCCAGCGTGGGTGCAAGTACTGGCCCAAGCCATTCCTGAAACAGTGGCAAGATCCTGTCACTATCATCTGATTCTTCACCCGTTTCATCGACACTGATCACCAGGTCATAGCGCTCATGTTCAGTGTCTGTTGTGGCGTAGGGGCGACGGTCAGTGGAACTGAGCCTGACATCAATATCCGGATACCTGGAATTGAAATCATACAAACGTGGTATCAGCCATTTCACCGTGAAAGTGTTGAAACAGCAAACATCCAGCGTACCGCTATTGTCACTGCGCACCGCATTCACGGCAACATCGATCTGGTCAAAAGCAGCAGTCAGCGCGGGCAGCAATTGCCTGCCCATGGCACTCAGTTGCGGGCGGTTCTTGGAGCCTTCAAACAAGACCGTACCCAGGCTTTGTTCCAGTTGCTGGACCTGGCGGCTGATGGCACCGGGTGTCACCGCCAGCTCATCGGCAGCGGCAGTCATGCGCCCAAGCCTGGCGGCGGCTTCAAAGGCGCGGAGTGCATTCAAGGGTGGCAGGCGACGTTTCATTATGTGAGTTTATCGCACATATGAGCGAGTGAATATCGATTTTCTTTCAAATTGCTTTGTCTGAAAATGCTCTTTGTTGCCTTAACTTTCCATTCTATTAATTACAGGAAATATCACATGCCATTCATCCGCACCCATGTCAGCAAAAGTACCAGCCAGGAACAACGCCAGGCTATCGTCGAAGGCATACACCAGGCACTGGTCAGCAGCATAGGCATGCCGCAAGACGAATTATTCAATCTTGTCAGTAGCTATGAAGCCGAAGATTTTTTTTATAGCCGCAGCTTCAACGGCGTTACGCGTTCAGACAGATTGGTGGTCATCGACATCAGCCTCAGGCGTGGTCGTAGCGATGCCATGAAGCGTGATCTGTATGCCCACATTGCAGAAAACCTCGTTGCCAATGCGGGTGTGGCAAAGAGTGATGTTTTCATCTTCATGCATGAAAACGATTATTCCGATTGGTCCACAGGCAATGGCAAATTCGCCATGGTGCTGGTGCAGCAGGTGGCCGCTGGCTGAAAAGTTGGGAATGCTGGCAAGAGACATGCCCCTGACAAATTGTTTGCAGGTGCAGCAATTTTAGTTATACTAAAAATCTTCCTCTTGGCGCTGCTGCTAGAGGTACAAATGCCCCCGAAATGCCGGAGGCGCACCTGTACTTCAAATTTTGGTAGCAGCTATGACTTCTATTTCTCGCTTAAAAATTGCCCTGCAAAGACAGGGCATACGCGTTGACCATGCCAATGGCATTTTTCAACTTCATCATGAACATGCGCAGGCCACTGTCTTATTGCCTGATAGTCTTCCTCTGGAAGAAAAGGCAGTAAAACAGTTAATGGCGTTTGCCGCAGTCAAATCAGCGGACGGGCATCATGCGGTGTGCAAGGCCTGTGCTACGCCAGACTTCCATCCCGGCAGTATTGCGCCGGTAGGTTCCATCGTTGCCACCGATGCTGGCTTTGTGATTCCCGCAGCGATAGGCACTGACATCAATTGCGGCATGCGCTTGTTGACTACAGGCTTTAATTTGTCCCAGGCAAGCCAGCACAAACCTGCACTGATACGTCAGTTGCAACGCGTCTTGCTGGAAAATGGCCGGGATGTGCCTGCCCATGCCAAGGCCTTTGCCGCACTCAGCGATGCGGGTCCATCGGCTTTTCTCGACAGCTTGCCGGACAGCGGCATCTGGGCCACGGCAGACCGCGACCGCCTGCAACAAGAACTTGCTGCCAGCATAGGCTTGCAGGAATTTGGTGGAGCCAGCCGTTATGCACCTGAGGCCTGGTTCAATCGTGATGGCATCGTGCGCGACCCCAGCCTGGGTACGCCAGGCGGTGGTAATCACTTTGTCGAGTTGCAGATCGTCGATGCCGTCTTTGACCGCCACCTCGCTTATCGTGCAGGTCTGGCCAAGGACGATATCGTCGTCATGATACATAGTGGCTCACGCGATGTTGGTTTCTATGTAGGCCAGCGCTGGATGGACAGGGCCAGGGCAGAATGGCCTGCTGGCCTTAAGCATCCTGAGTCGGCTTTGTATGGTCTCAGTGGTGCGCTGGCTGAAGAGTACCTGCAAGCCATGGGCGTGGCAGCCCGCTATGCCTGGGCCAACCGCATGGTATTGGCAGAACTGGTCAGGCAGCAATTGCAAGCCGTGCTGGGGGATGCCAAATCGTCCCTGATTGTCGATGTGCCGCACAATGTCATCTTGCGTGAGCACGGCATGAACATCCACAGGAAAGGCGCAACTCCGGCGCGCGAGGGTGACCTCGCCCTGATCCCCGGCTCCATGGGCGATGCCAGTTACCTGGTAGAAGGGCTTGGCAATCCCGACTGGTTATGGTCATGCAGCCACGGTGCAGGTCGCCGCGTACGCAGGCAGGAAGTCCGACGCCTGCGTCATGACAATGCCGACGCCAGTTGGCAATGTGTGACCCTGCGTGAAGAACGCAAGGTAGAAGAGGCGCCGCAAGCCTATAAACCCATAGGCCCGGTCATAGAAGCGCAAGAAACCGCAGGCCTGATTAAGGCAGCAGTCAGGCTCAAGCCCTGGATTACATTCAAGGCGTAAATCTCATGTGCCATAAAAAATCCCCGCGCAATATGAATTGGGCGGGGATTTTTTTATGCAGCGAACAGCTTAGTGGATGCCGTGCATTTTCTTTTTCATCCAATTATTCAGCAACATCAGGACAATACCTGCACCTATCGGTATCAGAGTGAAGATCAGGAAGAAGACTGACAATGAATATTGTTTCGAGATTGCTCCGATATAACTGCCGCTGTAACCAGCCAGTTTATTTGCAATCGCCGTATTGAGGAACCATACACCAAACATCAGGCCCAGCAAGCGTGGCGGTGCCAGTTTACTAATGTAAGACAGGCCAACCGGGGAAATGCACAGCTCGCCCATGGTATGGAAAAAGTAAGCAGCGATCAGGAAAATCATGCTGACGCCTGCAGTTTTTGCGCCTGCGGGGATGCTGGCAGCACCATATGACAGCGCAGCAAAACCCAGGCCCAGCAAGATCAGGCCAACGCCGAATTTGATAGGGCCGCTAGGGTTCCAGTGTTTTTCCCACATTTTGGAAAACATCGGTGCCAGTATCACCAGGAAGAAAGAGTTCAATACACCGAACCAACTTGCGGGAACATCAGATTGCTCAAGCGCAAATTCACGTTGCAACATCCAGACTACCAGCACCCAGATTGCGCCTATGCAGGTGACCAACAGCGCATTTGACAGCAGATAACGCTTGGCCGTGCCAGCGAATAATTTGATTAACAGCCATGACAGAATGACGGTAGGTATGATAGTCATCAGGCTATTGATGACCTTGAACACCATGCCGCTGGTGCCGACCAGGGTGCGGTCAGTAAATTTATCCGCAAAAATGGTCATGGAACCACCAGCCTGTTCAAATGCGAACCAGAAAAAGATGGTGAAGAAAGAAAATACGCAAATCGCCAACAGACGGTCGGCTACGATATGTGGTTCTGCTTCTTCAACTGCGACGACTTCGGTCGTTTGCTGGGACTTTGCCAGGCCGATATCACCAAAGATACCCTGGCCAAAATAGAACTGGATTGCACCCAATAACATGAAGGCACCGGCCAGACCAAAGCCCATGGGCCAGGAGATTTTCTCGCCTATGTAACCGCACAGCAAAATACCGAAGAATGCACCAGAGTTCACGCCCATGTAGAACAGGGTATAGCCGCCGTCACGGCCGGCTTCATTTTCCTTGGTATACAACTGGCCTACGATGGCAGAGATATTTGGTTTGAACAAACCCGTACCTGCAACTACCAGGCCGAGACCTATGTAAAAGGTGGTTGGCGTATCAAACAGCAGACATGCATGACCAGCTGCGATGATGAAACCTCCAAGTACTACAGAACGCCTGCTGCCCAGTATCTTGTCGGCAATATAACCACCCAGGATAGGGGTCAGATAGACCAGACCGGTATACCAGCCATACAAGGACAGAGCTTCTTCGTCGCTCCATCCCCAACCGCCATCTATGAGTTTGCTGGTCAGGAACAGCACGATCAAGGCGCGCATGCCGTAATAAGAAAACCGTTCCCACATCTCTGTAAAGAACAGGACGAACAAGCTATCCGGGTGTCCCAGAATAGTGTGTGCACCTGGCGTTTGAATTTGGTTCAAAGTGCTCTCCAATAATTATTTTGTATAAAAGTTGCAGCTGGTCGCAAAATTTTTTTCAACGCGTACCTGGAAATGATATGAATTGAGTCAATTCGGCGCGTAGCTTACCACGACAAAAATATCATATAAAAAGACATATGCTGCATTGCAGCAAAAACTGCTACGCCTATTTCCCATGGGTGCTTAACAAGTACTTTAGTGGAGTTGCAGACATTTCACCTATGAAGTAGGCGCTTTTTGCAACAAAATAAGTAATAAAAAAGCAAATTTTCTGTGCAGGTGCAATAGTTAAATACTGTTAATACAAATATATTTGATGGTATTATTTTGTCGAATTAGTAATTTACAAAAAAGCATGAGCCAGCTAGGGAAGACAAAATCTGTGAACTTGCTGGCAGACGGGAATTATTCAGGTTTTGTTCAGGTTTAAAAAACCGGCATTTGATCTGGGGGCGAATGTTACGGGGTTGTTCTGTTTCCCCATCACTCAATAAATCAGGAGAATTCGATGTTCAAATCAACAACGAAAAAATTAATTGCACTTGCATTGGCAATTGGCTGCAGCGCTGCGTTTGCCTACCCTCCTCCATTCTATTTCTGCAATAAAGAATGCATCAAGCAAGGCCCACGTGGCTCTGAGGCTTGGGCTGCCTGTATGGAAGAATGCCTGAACGGGTATCCGGAATAAGGATTTTTCAGGGATAAAGCCCTGGCCACTGTGCTTATGAGCCGCTGGCCTGGCATATCTGTCCCACAGCAGTGACCAGTAACAGCCTGGTCACTGTTGTGGGAAAATCTAGTTCATCACATCTTGTTGAATGAAAGCCAGTATGAAAACAGCCAGGACGATCCTGACCTATGTCGCCATCATCGCCGTGGGCCTGCTGATAGGCTATGTCTTGCCACGCCTGAGTGTATGGATGAAACCCGCTTACCAGGAAGCCGATTATTCTGCTCATTTGAGCGAGGCAAAAACCCAGGTAGTGATGTATGGCACAGCCAGCTGTAGTTTTTGCAATATGACTCGTGCTTATTTTAAAGAAAACAAGATCAGCTACGCTGACCTGGATGTAGAAAAATCCCCAGCCGCTGCCAGCAGGCATGCAGAACTGGGTAGTGGTGGCGTCCCCGTCATCATCATAGGCAAGCGCATGATACGGGGCTATCAGCCTGAGGTATTCAATGACGCCTTGCAGGTGTTGGCAAAGACGCAGACTGCGGCGAAATAGCGACAAGTTGAAGAATGAAAAGTGGACATCAGACACGGGTCTTGATGTCCATTTGTTTTTTACCCGACGGTAGCTTGTGATTTAATGCACCTTGAACACCAGCAGTGCCTGCCACAATTTTTGCGCTTCCTCTTTCAGTGAAGCCGCCGCCGCCGCTGACTCTTCCACCAGTGCTGCATTTTGCTGGGTAGTCTGGTCCATCAAACCTATCTCATTCGTGATCTGGGCGATGCCATGACTCTGTTCGGCAGAGGCACTGGAGATTTCATTGAGTATCGTCGAGAGGCCTTCAACTGACGCCAGTATCTCGGTCATGGTCTTGCCTGCATGACCCACCACCTCGGAACCCAGATCGACTTTGGCAATCGAGGTTTCTATCAGTGATTTGATTTCTTTCGAAGCGATGGCGCTGCGCTGGGCCAGGTTGCGCACTTCTGAAGCCACCACTGCAAAGCCCCTGCCCTGTTCACCGGCCCTGGCCGCCTCGACTGCCGCATTCAGCGCAAGGATATTGGTCTGGAAGGCGATGCCTTCAATGGCGGCGATGATGTCAAACATCTTCTTCGACTCAGCCGAGATGCCCGCCATGGTATTGACCACTTTATCTACCTGGGTGCTGCCGCGTTGCGCCGTCTGCGCTGCCGAGACGGCGAGCTGGCGCGCCTGCTCGGCATTGCCGGCATTTTGCCTGACTGTCTGGTTCAGGCTTTCCACGCTATTGGCAGTTTGTGCGAGTGATGATGCCTGGTTCTCTGTCCTTTGCGACAGATCGATATTGCCCATGGCGATTTCGCCTGATGCATTCGAGACAAACTCGCTGCTGTCGCGGATATGCGTGACCATGGACGTCAGTTGTTGTTGCATGCCCTGCAGGGCGTACAGCATGCTGCTGTTGTCGCCGGTTTTTAATGTTACCACCGTGGTCAGGTCTCCTTCAGCCACACTCCTGGCTATCTTGACGGCAACATCCGGCTCGCCACCCAGCGGCGCAATGACCAGCCTGTTAATCACGAATGTCAGGATGGCCGATACGACCAGTACGCTGAATATACCGATCAGGATGGCGGTATTGCGCAGGTAATGCACGTCCGCCAGGATTTTGTTTTCTGGCACGCTGATGACGAAAGACCATGGCGTCGTGGTTGCCCCTATCTGCACGGGTACGTAAATACGTTTTACAGTGGTTTGCATGCCGCTGTGCTCCAGCGTATCGCTATAAGTCTGGCCGGCCTTGATGGCTGCCTTGGCGGCTTTTGCAGCAGCACCATCACCGATATTCTGTCCCACGTTTTTTGCATCGGCATCGCCGATATAGATACCGTTATTGGATATCAGGCTGGCATAGCCGGTTTCATAAGGGTGGATTTTGCTGACATCTTCCTGGAAACCCGCTACCGGCAAATCCACCGTCACCGCGCCTATAACCTGGCCCTTGGCCTTGACCGGAACGGTGACCGTGGTCATGAATACATCCTTGCCAGCGATCTTGTACATATAGGGTTCGAGCAAGACTTCATTACCGCTTTTTTTGGCCAGCAAATAATAGTCGCCTGCGCCTTCTTTTTCATAATCAGTCAGCGCTTCGACCTGGGTCTTGCCGCTGCCGCGGTTCCAGTAAGGCAGGTAGCGTCCAGTCGCGTCATGGCCCTCTTTGCCTGCGTATTCACTGTCTTTGCCATCGAAAGAATTGGCTTCCCATATCGTGCCTACGCCAGTAAATTCAGGGTGGCCTTCCAGCACGCTTTTCAATAACAGATCAGCATTGGCGCGGTCTGCCTTGCCGCTGGTCTGCATCGCAGCCAGTTCCAGCGCCAGGCTGCGTGCCGCATGCAGCGCGAGGTTGATGCGTTCGGCTACCTTGCCAGCGTTGTTGATGGCGAGCTGTTTCGCATATTGCTGGGCCGATTCCTGCTGCATGCTGCCAGCCTGTCTGGTCAGCAGGCTGATGGTGACGGCAAAACCAGCCAGCACCATGGCCAGCACGGCAAACAGCATTTTTGCCCGCAAACCAAAGCGGGCCGGAGAAGGAGTGGATATCATCGTTTCGAACCTTGCATTTTTCTGCGCAGGAATGCCTGCAATGTTATGAATGATATGACGGATTAAGACAATCTTGCCGCAGTGAATAACGCAGTGAATAAGTTGCATAGTGCAATCGTGATTATTTGCAACGATTTGTGCAACGATTTTGCTTGCCCTCAAGACAAGTTAAGGTATAGATTCATCTGTCTTTATATATCCATAATATTTTTGACCAGAACTAGCGACGGTATTCTCTGTCATAACTGCTGGATCAATATCTGCAATCATTAAATAGACAAATAAGCATACAAGGGAGAAAATGCAATGAAGTGGAAAACCATGGCTGCCGTCGGTGGTCTTTATCTGGGCATGATGGCGGGTACGGCCCAGGCTGTCACGGCTGAGCAGGTGAAAACCTTTACCCTGCCAAATGGCATGAAGTTCCTGGTACTGGAAAACAGCACGATACCCAATGCGAACATGTACACCTACTGGAAAGTCGGTTCGCGTAATGAAGTACCGGGTATCACCGGCCTCTCACATTTCTTTGAACACATGATGTTCAATGGCTCGAAAAAATTCGGCCCCAAGCAATTTGACCGCACCATGGAAGCCAATGGCGGCGCCAATAATGCCTATACCAGTAATGATTTGACGGTGTACCAGGACTGGTTCCCGGCCACCGCCCTGCCGACCATTTTTGATCTCGAAAGCGATCGTATCGCCAATCTCAGCATAGACCCAAAGATGGTTGAGAGCGAGCGCGGCGTGGTTTTGTCCGAACGCAGCACTGGCCTGGAGAACTCGAACCTGCGTGCCCTGTGGGGGGAAGTCTATGCTTCGGCCTTCCGCGCCCATCCTTATTCCATTCCTACTATCGGTCATGAGTCCGACATCAAGGCCTGGACGCAAGATGATTTGCAGCGTTATTTCAATGTCTATTATTCCCCGAATAATGCGGTGGCCGTCATCGTTGGTGATGTCAAGGCAGCAGAAGTAAAACGCCTGGCCGAACAGTATTTTGCCAATGTGCCACAGCGCGCCCTGCCACCTGTCGTGCGTACGGTAGAGCCTGAACAAAAAGGCGAACGCCGGGTCTTCGTGCGCAAGGAGTCTGCGACTGCGGCCAATCTCATGGTCTCTTACAAGATGCCAGCGACCAGCAACCCTGACTACTATGCCCTGAGTGTCATCGCCAGCATACTCACCGATGGCAAGACTTCACGCATGTATCAGGCCCTGGTGGATCAGCGTCTGGCAACCCAGGTTGGTGCCGATCATGGCAAGAATTTTGACCCCGGCCTGTTCAATTTCTTTGCCGTTGCTGCCAACAAGGTACCTGCCGCCAAGATTGAGGCTGCCTTGCTGGCCGAAATAGACAAGCTGGTCAAGGATGGTGTCACGGCAGATGAATTGCAAAAAGTAAAAAACCAGAAACTCCTGAATTTCTATCGCACCCAGGAAACCATCAATGGCAAGGCTGCCCAGTTGGGTGAATATGAAATGTTCTTCGGCGATTACAAAAAATTGTTTGACGCACCGGATGCCTATCGCAAATTGACTCCTGCCGATATCCAGAACGTTGCTGCCAAATACTTTAAAAAATCACAAAGAACAGTAGGCGTACTCGCCGCTGTGGAGGAATAAGAAGATGACTCAGAAAATGATCAGTAAGAAAACTCTGGCCTGCAGTTTGGTCGGGCTGGCCAGCCTGAGCTTGCTGGCTGCAAATAGCCAGGCTGCCGAATTCCGCCTGCCCGCTTTTGAGACCACCAAACTGCCTAATGGCCTGACCGTATATCTGATGGAGCGCCACGATGTGCCCCTGATTGCCGTGCGTGCCGTCCTCAAGGCTGGTGCCGTCAGTGATGCTGACAAAGCAGGTCTGGCCAACCTGACTGGCGATGCCTTGCTGTTAGGCAGCAGTAAGTTTGATAAAAAGACCCTGGACCAGACCTTTGATTTTCGCGGTGGACGCATAGCCAGCAGCACCTCGACAGAAGCCACTTCCCTGAACGCGGATTTTGCCAGCGCCGATATGGATGTACTTTTGCCCATCTTTGCTGACGCGGTATTGCACCCCTCATTTGAAGCAGAAGAATTTGGCAAGCTGCGTTCACGCACTGTAGATGGTCTGAAGCAAGCCAAAGAAAGCCCGCGCAATGTCGTGCAAACCTATTACCGCAGCATGTTGTTCGGTAATGGCGCCTATGCCAATCCAGTCACCGGCACGGTCAACAGCGTGACAGCGCTGCAGGTTCAGGATGCCAAAAAATTCCATGCAAGTTATTACAGGCCAGAAAATGCCGCTCTGGTCATCGTCGGTGATTTCAAGCCCAGCGTCATGCGCGCCCAGTTGGCCAGCTTGTTCGGTGCATGGAAATCCACCGCTGCCATGCCTGCAACTGTCGCCAACGGCAAGGTCGAGGCAGACAAGGCCCGCGTCTGGCTGGTCAACAAATCAGACGCGGTTGAAACCACCTTCCTGTTCGGTGGCAAGGGCATAGCACGCAATGACCCTGACTATGTACCGCTGCAAGTCATCAATACCATTTTGGGTGGGCGTTTTACATCCTGGCTCAATGATGAATTGCGTGTCAATTCTGGCCTGACCTATGGCGCGGGCAGTAGTTTCAGCCCGCTGGCTGAAACAGGTAGCTTTGCTGTTTCCAGCTTTACTGCCACTCCCAAGACAGAGGCCGCACTGGCACTGGCAGCCAAGACTTACCAGCGCCTGTGGGACAAGGGCATCGATGCAGCGACCCTGGAATCAGCCAAGGCCTATGTCAAAGGGCAGTTCCCGCCACGTTTTGAAACCAACCAGCAACTCTCTGGCTTGTTGGCTGACATGTTTGTTGCCAAGGTAGGGCGTGAACAAATTGATCACTTCATGCGTGATGTGGATGGCCTTAATGTTGAGAAAGCCAAACAACTGGTCGATAAACACTTCCCGCGTGACAAGCTGCAAATGGTCTTGATAGGCAAGGCAGAGAGCATACGCAGCATAGCTGCCAATTATGGCGAAGTGACCGAACTCGACATTACTGGCAACGGCTTTGCACCCGGCGCAAAATAAGTGATATGCCATCATGAGACCTTAACTAAGCTGTAAAAAGCCTGTAAAGCGCTTACAATGCAATAAAAAACTCCGCCCCTTAGTTGCAAATAAGGGGCGTTAGTTTTTTATGGGGCACAAAAAATTATCAAATTAGCCCTGAAATTATTGTCAAGTTGTACATCGGGATGCTCTGTTAATGATACGTATCAAACCCTTGTTCGCCGCCGCTGCACTCGCTCTGTCAGCGTCGGCAAGTTACCAGATCCAGGCTGGCAATGTAGCAGAATCCGGCTACCAGCTGCCACCGGCAGAATTACAGGCTGTCGTCGATGCACCGAGGGGGCCATTGTTCCGCCTGGGGCCGCAACGCAAGACAGCATTGCTGCTGACCCTGCCTGGCCTGCCCAGTATTGCCGATGTCTCGCAGCCAGAGCTGCGCCTCGCAGGTTTGCGCATCAATCCACGTACCCGCGCCGCCAGCCATTTTGATTTTGGCAATGGCATGAGTTTGCTGGATGTCGCTACCGGCAAAGCGCGTGAAGTCAAAGGCTTGCCAGCCAAGCTCAAGATAGCCGAAACCGCCTGGTCGCCTGATGAACAGTGGCTGGCTTTCAGCCTGTGGGTAGATGGCGGTGTCGAATTGTGGTTGCTGGATATCAAAAAAGGCACGGCTCGCCGCCTGATGGCCGACAAACTGAATGCCGTAACCGGCCCCGGTTTTTCATGGATAGAAGGTTCAGAAAAAATACTGGTCAGGCTGACTCCCCTGCATCAAAAGGAATTGCCACCCTTGCCTGCAGTACCCGCCGGGCCGAATATGCAAGAGACCAAGGGCGGCAAGGCGCTGCAAAACCGCATTTACCCCGACATGCTGAGGACAGCGCGTGATAGCGACACCCTGGACTGGTATCTGCAGACTCAACTCGGCATCGTCAACCTGAATGGTGAGTTGCGTCGTATCTCACGCCCCATGACGCTGATCAAATCCTTGGCTTCACCGGATGGCAAACTGATACTGACCACGCAATTGCGCCGCCCCTACTCCACCATGTTGCCGGTAGATCGTTTTGGCCAGTTGATAGAACTCTGGGATATCCAGGGCAAAAAAGTCAAGACCGTGGCTGAGCGCCCGCTACGTGAACGCATCCCTACAGGCAATGATGCCGTGCAGGCTGGCCCGCGTGATTTTGGCTGGCGCACCGACAAACCTGCGACTCTGTACTGGCTGGAAGCGCAGGCGGGTGGCGACCCTGAAATGAATAGCAAGATCCATGACGCCCTGTTCCAGCAAGCGGCCCCGTTCGATGTTCCAGCACAAAAAATCATGGATCTGGGCTGGCGTTTTGGCAATGTGCAGTGGGGCAATGATTATCTTGCTGTGGTCACCGAGAACTGGGGCAAGACCCGCGATACCCGCACCTGGCGCATACAGCCAGGCGTGCCGGACAGCAAGCCTGAGCTCATGTTTGCCCGCAAGTCAGAAGACCAGTACAGCAATCCTGGCAACCCGGTCATGACCCAGAATGCCCAGGGTCGTCTGGTCCTGCGCATCAGTCCAGACGGCAAGGCCATCTTTTTCACCGGCACCGGTGCCAGTGCCGAGGGTGACCGTCCCTTCCTCGATAAATTTGACCTGACCAATAAACAGATCACCCGTCTGTGGCGCTCACAAGCCCCGTATTATGAAGAGATACTGGCTTTGCTGAATGACAAGGGCAACAGCTTTATTACCAGCCGTGAGTCAGTCGAAGAAAGGCCAAACTTCTATTTCTATGACTTGCAGGCCAGTGCGGCACCGCGCGTGTTGACGCAATTCCCGCATCCCATGCCCCAGTTCAAGGGCATCAAGAAACAGCAAATCCGTTATGAACGTGAAGATGGGGTAGATCTGACCGCCACGCTATATTTGCCACCTGGATATGACCCCAAGCGCGATGGTCCGCGCCCTGTGCTGATGTGGGCTTACCCGCGTGAATTCAAATCGGCAGAAGCGGCTGGCCAGGTGCTCGGTTCACCCTACAAGTTCAACCGCATTTCCTATAATGGCCCGCTGCCCATGCTGGCCCGTGGCTATGTCGTGCTGGATGGCCCTACCATGCCCATCATCGGTGAAGGCAAGAAAGAACCAAACGATACCTATCTTGAGCAACTGAAGATGGATGCCGAAGCCGCTGTTGATGAAGTGGTGCGTCTGGGCGTGGGAGACCGCAACCGTATCGCTATCGGTGGTCATAGCTATGGTGCTTTCATGACGGCCAACCTGCTCGCGCACACCCGCTTTTTCCGCGCGGGGATTGCCCGTTCGGGTGCTTATAACCGCAGCCTGACGCCTTTCGGCTTTCAGTCTGAAGACAGGAATTACTGGAAAGCCAACAAGGTCTATCAGGAAATGTCGCCTTTCAATTTCGCCAACCAGTTCAAGGACCCTATCCTGTTCATCCATGGTGAACAAGACAATAATTCTGGCACCTTTCCCATGCAAAGTGAACGTATGTACCAGGCTATACAGGGACTGGGCGGCGCTACCAGGCTGTCGATGCTGCCAAATGAAAGCCATAGCTACCGCGCCCGCGAATCGATATTGCACATGCTGTGGGAACAAGACCGCTGGCTGGAGATGTATGTCAAGAATGCCAAGCCTGATAGCACGAGAGAGTAAGGCGGCAAAAAAAATGAAAAAGCGGCAGATGCGACAGATCTGCCGCTTTTTTACATGAACTTAAAGTTTTGCATTAATATGCAAATTGAATATTTTTCTACATCTAGCCATGCTAAAAGCCGTCATTCTGGATGCCAATGCTGTTGCCCGCAATTTACTGTCTTCTGTTCTGCTGAACGGCGGGCATGATGTGGTGGGGGATGCCAACCTGGCACCCGCCAGTCTGGCCCGCGTGATCAAGCTCAAGCCGCAGATCGTTTGTGTCGATATCGGCGAAACCGATGAAGAAGGCCTGGCCTTGCTCGATAAGATCAGGGCAGACTTGCCCAAGGCATTATTATTCCTGGTGTCATCAAAAATCGATGCGACTGTATTGCAGGCGGCGCAGGAGCGTGGTGTCCATGGCTTCATCGTCAAGCCTTTCAATTCTGTCGCCGTATTGACTTCCATACGCAATACCATCATACGTATTGCCAAACAGCAAAGAGCAGGTGCAGCGGAAGCGGCCCCAGAGGCTGGCGGCGAAACGGCGACGGAATAATTCGTCGCTGCAAAATCGCGTTTCATCGACTGCCAGCCAGTTTTATCGCATTCTTCCTTTCTCTTTACGACTTTCCTTAGACTAGCTACAACCATATAAGGAAACGCCATGCCAGCCACCAATCCTATGCGCACAGCTTTACATACTTCAGAACAGTTATTGCCATCCGAAGTGACGGCAAGGAGCGAGACCTGGCTGACCCGCGCCCGCAATTACCCTGTATTTTCGCGTACCTGGTTCCGTTACCGGGCGCAGGCCTGGATAGGTTTGTTCATCATTGTTGACTTGCTGGTCATCGCGACAGGTCTGGTAGCAGATACAGATCTGCGCAAACTGGCAGTGGCTTTTGTTCCCCTGACCATCGGTGGCACGGCCCTGCATCTGATTGGCCCTGCAATGGCAGTATGGGTCAGGAACCAGGCTTATGCCAGCAAGAAAGAAGCCATATTGCTGATCACGGCATTGCTGGTTGGCGCAGGTATCAGTTATGGCATTATTTCCGGGACTAACTACGCCACTAAATACCTGGCTTATGGCGCTGAAAATATGGAGTTTGCCGTCGGCGGCAGCATCACCGCCACCAGTGCGTCAACACCTAAAGCCGACAAGCCGGCGGCAGGTATTACGGTGCGCCGCGTTGAGGAGAGTGATAAGGACAAGAGCATCAGCAAGATTGAGCATTCACCTGCCTTGAAAATGTTGCTACAAGGTTTTTCCTTCATGCTGGTGTTTGGGCTCGTCACCTATACTGCAGGTGCAGTTGATCTCTGGTATTTCTTCCGCCAGAAAAAACGCCTGCTGGAAGTCATGCGCCAGCGTGAACTCAGCCTCGCCCAAGAGGCACGCCGTGAAGCTGAATTGCGCTTGTCGGTACTGGCAGCGCAGGTGGAACCGCACTTCCTGTTCAATACCCTGGCTGGTGTACGTTCTGCCATCCTCACGGAACCTGAAAGAGCCACTGCTATCGTTGATCATCTCGTCGATTATTTGCGTGCCACCATACCGCAAATGCGCAATGACGGCAGTTCTGTCCAGGCCAGGCTCAGGCAACAACTGGAAGCTGCCAGCGCTTACCTGGGTCTGATGCAGGCACGCATACCGCGCCTCAGTTATAGCGTTGATAGTGAAGTGACAGATGCCGCATTGCCTCCACTGATGCTGATTTCGCTGGTCGAGAATGCCGTCAAACATGGTGTGGAACCCAAGGTAGGTGCGGTGCATATTGCAGTCCATGCGAAGAAAATCAATCGTGATGGCGAAGACATGCTGGAACTGACAGTTGCTGACAATGGCGTTGGCTTTGCAGGCAGCAGTTCTGGCACTGGCATAGGCCTGGCAAATATCCACGAAAGGCTGGAATCCACCTATGGAATACGCGCCAGCCTGGTGTTGAAAGCAAGAGCTGAAGGCGGTGTTGCCGCGACCATATTGCTGCCTCTGGAAGCCTGATAGAAATAAAGAAAGTAAAGACATGACCACAGCCATCATCGCCGACGACGAAGATTTACCACGTAAAGAATTACGCCGCATGCTCAATAAAGTCTGGCCAGAGCTGGAGATACTGGCTGAATGCGAACACGGTGCCGAAGCGCTGGAAGCCATACACCAGGAAGAACCGGATATCGCTTTTCTGGACATACGCATGCCAGGCATGACGGGCCTCGATGTGGCCCATGCCGTAAAAGGGCGCTGCCATGCCGTCTTCACCACAGCTTATGACAGCCATGCACTGGATGCCTTTGCCGCTGGTGCCGTTGATTATCTGCTCAAGCCTGTGTCTGAAATCAGGTTGCATGAAGCAGTCACCAGATTAAAAGAGCGCATCGCCAGCAAACAACCGGTGGCAGATGTCAGCCAGCTCATGTCTGAACTCGACAAGCGTCTGAAGAATACGACCGCAGAACGTATACGCTGGATCAGTGCCAGCGTGGGTGACACCATCAAGATGTTCCCGGTAGAAAAAATCCTGTTCTTCAGTTCAGATGAAAAATACACGCGTGTAGTCTGTGCCGATGATGAAGCCCATGTGCGCAAGCCCTTGAAAGAAATCATGGATGGTCTTGACCCGGACATCTTCTGGCAAGTGCATCGCGGCACTGTGGTGCGCGCTGATGCGATTACCCGTGCACACAGGGATGAGCTGGGCAAGTACACGGTGGAGTTGCGGGGTTTGCAGGAAAAGCTCAAGGTCAGTCAGGCTTATGCATGGCGCTTCAAACCAATGTAGGTGGATAGCTATTAAAGCGAATTTGGGATTGTTGCCTTCCTTGGTTACGCAGCAGTTTGAATCAATTTCCTCAACAAAAGAAGATAGCCAAGTTCCCTCCCCTTCAAGGGGAGGGCTAGGGTGGGGATGGGTTTCGGTCAATTCACCTCAATGAATTGACGCTGGAACCCTATCTCCATCCCAACCATTCCATCGCGCAGTAAGAGCTTCTGATTTGCAAAAAACCACAATCAAAAAACGAAACGCTTGATGTTTTCATTCAAGTCGCATTAAGATGGCGCTGACGTTGAAACCAGCGTCATCTTTTTAAAAATAAGATTTGGACATATCCAGACTATTCCCTTGCAGTTTCTGCTTCTGAATACCCTCAGTTTTATCTGTATTATTTACTGAGCGGCTAGTAATCCAAATAATAAAAATAACAGGAAATTTATACCATGCTACAAAAACCTGCACTGATAGATATCGGTGCGAACCTCAGCAACCATCGTTTTCACAATGACCTTGATGCCGTAATTTCACGCGCAAAGCAGGCCGGCTTAGAACACATCATTGTCACCGGCACATCCGAGCGTGCCAGCCATGATGCACACGCGCTGACACAAACTTATCCCGGCTATTTAAGTAGCACCGCAGGCGTGCATCCGCATGAAGCAAAGAACTGGAATGCGCAATGTGCAAAAGCCATAGAAAAACTTGCGGCCAGCGACACTGTGGTGGCCGTTGGCGAATGCGGTCTCGACTATAACCGTATGTTCTCGACGGAAGTACAGCAACGCGCCTGTTTTGAAGCGCAATTGCAATTGGCCGTAGGTTTGCAAAAACCAGTGTTCCTGCATGAACGTGATGCACACGAGGATTTCTTTGCCCTGTTGAGGCAATACCGTCCACAACTCAAAGGTGCAGTAGTGCACTGCTTCACTGGCAATACTGAAGAGTTGCGTGCCTATCTTGACCTCGATTGCCACATCGGTATTACCGGCTGGATCTGTGATGAAAGGCGTGGGGATGATTTGCGCAAGGCGGTCAAATTTCTGCCCAAAGACAAGCTCATGATAGAAACAGATGCGCCGTTTCTAATGCCGCGTAATCTGCCGGTGCGCCCGCAGGATAACCGCAATGAGCCCATGCATTTACCGGTTGTGCTGGAAGCAGTCGCTGCTATCTTGCGGATATCGCCCGTGACACTGGCACAGCAAATCCGAAAAAATACTGCGCAGTTTTTTGGCTTGCCCTTAGTTGGCTAATACCAGCGTTCAACCTGTTTGATCAGTGCTTTCAATGACATCGGCAGCGATTGGCGTTGCCACTGCCGCTGGTTTTTGCAAACCATGCGACCAGCGCAACAGGCCAGCTGCATAACTGATGTAATACGCAGCCAGCATGCCAAACAGGAACAGAGTCAGCGGGCTGCTGGAAAAGTCACCAGGTGGCGCAGCGAAAGATTGCGTAGTGAAATAAATGCTGCCCATGCGCCAGGCGATGCGGCCTATCATCAACAATGACAGCGCTATGCCCAGGTGGGCATTTGGCGTATAGAATTTCCCGGCAGGGCTGTTATCAAATTTGGTCAGGCGCAAGCCATACATGCCCAGGCCACTGCCAACGATCAGGCCTGCCAGCATGAACAGCAGGTTGCCCTCATGTTTCATGGCGCCCAAAGCCACCAGCGCTATCAGGACAGGGAAAATACCCACTGTTATCATGGCACGCACACCAGAGTATTTCTGCCTGCCCACCATGCGCCGTATGCGCGAGATGATACGCCAGACGATGAAGGCACCCACAGCGGCAGCTATCATCAGGGAAGTGGGGTTTGCAGTTGCCATGGAAAACTTTCTGTATAGCGTGTAGAAAAGTTTTGCAAGCTTATCATCTGCAAAATCCCCGTCAGTACCGGAATGTATCAAGTCAGTTCAAATCACCCTGCCAAGATTTTTTGCAAGCCAGCATGAAACCCTGTATCGTTTGTTGCCATTATGTATCCCGTACTTTTATCTCTCTCATGAAAATAAAAACCACCCTCGCGCTGCTATTACCCGCATTGTCCCTGGTCGCCTGTGCCAATTACACTCCGCGCCTGAAGCCGGATGAAAAACTGACCGAAACGGACAGTTTTATCTATGGCAGTTTTCAGATCAAGACTGAAAAAATGCTGATTTCGGCAGATGGATATATCAGCATGGGGCTAAATCTCAAGTGTCAGGATGGCAGTAAGTACCTGCTGCGTTTTTATCTTGAAAATCCTGTGCATGTCATCAAGATAAAACCATCGACCTGCGATATCGATGAAATTGTGTACACAGATGCAGACGGTAATGTCAGGGACGTCAGAAGTTTCCGTAACCCGATACGCAATCTGGTATTCAAGCCTGGCAAGGCCTATTATGTTGGTGATTTTTTTGCCACTGCTCAAGTAGATATCGGCAGGAAAACTAATACTACGCAATGGTCCATGTCAAATCCTGTAGACAGGTTTGCCTATACAACAGAATTGGTACACAAGCTTTATCCGAATACCGTCGGTATCCCCAATGTGAACATGGGTCTGGCAAAGTAAAACATTAGTAAGCATGTAGCATCATTCAAAGCCAGCTATTCAGTTTCAGTACTTATTTCTCCCATGTCCGAAAGCTGCCAGCAGCTTTTTACTTAGTTTGTTAAGCTGCTGTCCTGGTCTGGATACTCATGGAGTGCTTAATGCGCAGTGCTGATTTATTACGTTTGATTTCCCTGGCAGCGATCTGGGGTGCGTCCTTCCTGTTCATGCGGGTACTGGCGCCCGTGGTCGGGGTATTGTGGAGCGCTGAGGTCAGGGTGGGGTTGGCAGGTATCGCCTTGTTGACGCTGATGTATGTGACCAATCGGGCGATGAATTTTCGTACAAACTGGAAGTCATTTTTAATCCTCGGCACGATTAATTCGGCCTTGCCGTTTGCCCTTTATTCCTATGCTGCACTGAGCATCCCTGCCGGTTACTCGGCCATCGTGAATGCCACCAGCCCGCTTTGGGGGGCGGTGATGGGTGCGGCATTCCTGGGTGAGCGGCTGACCTTGCGCAAGATGGCTGGCATGGCGATAGGCGTGCTCGGCGTGGCCTTCCTGGTGCGACTGGGGCCGGTGGAATTCAACAGCAAGCTGGTGCTGGCAGTGCTGGCCTGCGTAGGTGCAACATTGTGTTATGCGATAGTCGGTATCTATACGAAGAAAAAACTGACAGGCATCACACCCATGCAAATGGCAACGGGTTCGCAAGTAGGTGCCGCATTTGTATTGATGCCTTTCCTGCCGCTGGCACCAGTGCAGGGTGAAATCACGGCAACTATTGCAATGGTGGCCGTGGCACTTGCTTTGTTATGCAGTGCAGTGGCTTACCTGATTTACTTCCGCCTGATGGCGGACCTGGGGCCAACCAAGGCTTTGACGGTGACTTTCCTGATTCCGCTGTTTGCCTTGCTGTGGGGCTATCTGTTCCTCAATGAACATATCACCATGAATACCGTCATAGGCTGCGCAGGTGTGGTACTGGCGACCTGGCTTGTGGTGTTCCAGCCAGCTCAAAAAACAGCTTAAAGATTGACCTTAAAAAATGCCGCTGACTCTATATGGGTCAGCGGCATTTTTTTATTCATCCAGTGCTGGCAAGACCTTGACATGGAGGGCACTTGGTTGCTGGCTACCAAAATAAACTTTATGTGTAGCCTTGATGAAATCACTGTCCTTGGCTTCATAGATGTTAGGCACAAAGGATTGTGGGTTACGGTCTATGAAGGGGAACCAGCTGGATTGCACCTGCACCATGATGCGGTGGCCGCGCTGGAAGGTGTGAAAGACATCATTGATGGCAAACTTCACCTTCGTCATCTGGTTCGGTACCATAGGCTTGGCTGTTTCGAAGCCATCGCGGAAGCGGGCGCGGAAAGGTTCGCCGCGTACCAGGGTTTGCTGGTTGCCACGATTGGTTTGCGCATCAATTTCCAGGTTGGCGGGATTGACATCAATGAGCTTGACGACAAAGTCAGCATCGCTGCCAGTGACGCTCACAAACAAATCTGCACTTAGCGGGCCGGCCAGTGTCACGTCTTTTTCCAGCACTTCACTTTGCCAGCTCACTACATCCGGGCGGCTGGTGGCAAAGCGCTGGTCGGCTGCTATGTATTGCTTGCTCCAGCGCGTTTCTATCTCGGTGGTATAGGGCACAGGTTTGGCCGGGTCGCTGATGTATTCTACAAATTGCGCATCCTGATTTACCGGTGCGCTAAAACTCAGCTTGCCATTCGCCTGGAAGTACAGGGCCTTGTCCTTGCTTTCTTTCGGTGGCCAGGCATCAAAACCGCGCCAGCGGTTGGCGCCGGTTTCAAACATCCAGGCTTCGGCCAGCGTGGGCTTGTCGCCGGTTTTCAGATAATGCTTGAAGAAGGCAAATTCCACCGGCTGATAAGTTTGCACCGTCTTGTAGCCAAAGTTGGCATCGCCGACTTTGTCGCCATCACTACGGAACCAGCCGCCATGCGTCCATGGGCCAATGACGATGGTGTTTTGTATGCCAGGGTTTTGTTTTTCTATGGCCTTGTAGGTATTGAGCGGGCCATATAAATCTTCTGTGTCATACCAGCCACCCACAGTCAGGACAGCGGCCTTGATGTTCTTCAGATGCGGCAGAATATTGCGGCTTTGCCAGAAGCTGTCGTAATTTGGATGTGCCGTGATATCGTTCCAGAAAGGGATGCCGTTCTTGAAGTAACGGCTATTCGCATTGGCGACCGAACCCAGGTCCAGGAAGAACTGGTAACCATCCGGTGTGCCAAAATTAAAATTCTTCCAGCCTGCACCTGTGGTGGGTTGTGGACGTGGCTGGCCAAAACTGTGGAAAAAGCCAAAGGCCATTTGCAGATTGAAAGCGCCATTCCTGTGCATGTCATCACCACGGAACCAGTCCGCTATCGGTGCCTGTGGTGAGACCGCTTTTAATGCCGGGTGGCTGTCAATGGCACCAGCCGATGTATAAAAACCAGGGTAGGAATTACCCCACTGGCCGACCTTGCCATTATTGTGTGGCAGATGCTTGATCATCCATTCTATGCTGTCATAGGTATCGCTGCTTTCATCGACATCGGTTCTGGATTTTTTGTCGTCTATGTGCGGGCGCATGTTGACGAACTCGCCTTCCGACATGTAGGTGCCACGCACATCCTGATAGACAAAGATAAAGCCATCTTTCTCATACTCGGCAGTTGGCCCCAGCATGGTTTTATATTGATCGCTGCCATAAGGCCCGACCGAATAAGGTGTGCGGCTCATCAGGATGGGGTAGCGCTTGCTGGCGCTGGCATCGTTCGGTACATACACAGATGTGAACAGGAGCTTGCCGTCGCGCATGGGGATGCGGTATTCGAATTTGGCATAGTTTTTACGGATGTACTCGGCACGCAACCTGGCAGCGTCAGCCTTGTCGTCAGTGACCGTGCTGCTGGCGCTGGTGATGTTGCTGCTCAAGGCCAGTGCTGGTGTGGCGATGCTGGTCAGGATTGCGCCCAGCATGATGGAAAGTGCAGGCAGGGCCTGTCGCAACTGTGGTGTTCTCATGATGTTCCCCGAATATTTTTTGTGTGCTTAGGGCCAGCCAAGCTCAGACAGTTACATCGGTTTGGTGCCTGCTGGCACTACTTGGTCTGCAAAGACCTTAACAAGTTCCCTGAAAAGTTCCCTTAATCTTCAGCATTCGGGTCGTAATCAGGCAAAGGGGGCTCAATTTCCACGATGCTGTTGGCGCCCTTGCTACGGGCTGTCTGCAGGGCGCTATTAACGCGCTTGAGCATGCTGTCGGCACTGTCCTTGTGGGCATTGGTCGTCAGGCCAGTGGCAAAAGTCACTTTCAGGCCAGGGGAGATGGCTTCCCAATCTACTCCGGCGATGCGCAACTTCAGGCGGGCGATGGCCTTGAGGCTGGCTTCCAGCCACGTCGTTGGCATGACGATCGCAAACTCATTGGCAGCAACACGGCCAAAGGAATCCAGGGTGCGCAGCATGGTTAGCGCTTCTTTGGCGACTTGCTGCAAAACCTGGCGTGCCACGGCCTGGCCATGCTGCTCCAGTATTTGCTCAAGTCCATCGACGGCGATGGCTGCCAGCGTAAAGGTATGGCCGGTACGGAAGGAGCGTGCCAGTTCACTATCCAGCATCGCCGCCAGGGTGCGGCGGTTCAGGGCGCCAGTCAGGTGGTCGGTCCTGGCCATGCTGTCGAGTTGTGTCAGCACGGTTTCTAGCGTGGGCAAGAGATTGTCCTGATGGCCTTCGTTCTTGATTTGCTTGATCAATTGATCAATTTGTTGTCTTGCTTCTAATAAAGGCTGATTAAAATCTGTGGGCATGTACTCTCCGGCCAGGACTGGGACTAGCGCGAGGCGCTACAATGGCACTTTACCATTGTCTCCCGCGTTTCTGCCAAGCATGTTATTCACGAACCAGGTTTCTCCCTGCCAGCAAGTCAGCTCCCGGCTTTTTCCTGGCATGGATTTGTGGATGAAACGCGACGATATGTTGCATCCTCAGGTCTCGGGCAACAAGTTTCGCAAATTGAAATATCCTTTGCAAGCCTTGCAGGGGCAAAGTACCCATGTGGTTTCCATGGGGGGGATCTGGTCGAACCATATCCATGCACTGGCCCATGCGGCGCATGCGCTGGGCTTGCCCGCGACTGCCCTGATCCGGGGGGCGAGCGGCATGCACAGCGCCATGCTTGATGATGTCGTAGCGCTGGGCATGCAGGTTCAGTTTGTAAACCGTGAGGCCTACCGTCAATTAAGGGCAGATGACACAGCCTGGCGCAGCCATATTGTTGTGCCTGATCAGCGCACATTGTGGTTGCCGGAGGGCGGCAGTGCCCCCCAGGCCTTGCGTGGCGTGGCCGAACTGGTCGCCGAGCTGCCCTTTATCCCTGATTATCTGGTACTGGCCTGTGGCACTGGTGCGACACTGGCGGGTGTGCTGGCTGGCCTGGGCGGGCGATCCAGAGTGCTGGGTATCGCCGCCATCAGTCACGGTGATTACCTGCGTGCAGACATCAGCCGTCTGCTGGATCAGGCTGGCTACCCTGATTACCAGAACTATGAATTACTGACTGGATATCATCATGGTGGCTACGGTAAGGTTTCTGCCGGACTGACCGATTTTTGCCATGAATTCCAGCAAGAGACAGCGATTCCCCTTGAACCCGTATATACAGGCAAAATGATGTATGCCTTGCGCCAGTTGTGGCATGATGGATATCTCGCTCAAAATGCCAGGGTAGTGGCTGTTCATACCGGTGGTTTGCAGGGCGCACGCGGGTTTGCCCGCAGGTAGTCATGACGCAGGTAATCATAATGTTATGGCCGTATTAACTGGGCTGGGTGCAATGATGAAAAGGCGGCGCACAATTTTTGGCAACGCTATTTGCGGGCTGGCTGGGCTGGCTGGGCTGGCCGGGTTGACCCTATGCGGGGTTTGCCCTCAGCAAGTGCAAGCGGCAGAAACGCTGCTGCGTGTGGCTGTCTATGAAAATCTTGATTACCCCCTCAATATCTTTGACAAGAATCACGTACTGATTGGTGGCCTGCAAAAAGACTTTACTGACCAGTTGGCAAAAAAACTCTCAACACAAGTCAGTTATGCTGCCTATTCCCGCAGGCGCATAGAGAGCGTGGTCATACAGGGTGATGCTGACATCATGTGTTATTCCAGCCCCGGCTGGTTTGACTTGCCCAAGGAAGTCAGCTGGACGGTAGCTACCTTTCCCCAGGTTGAAAGAGTGGTGGTCATGGCTGACAAGACCAGCATTGAGATGGTGCCCCAGCAACTGGAAGGCAAAAAAGTCGTGTTGCAACTTGGTTACCATTATCCGCAAATCGCCAGCCAGCTTACTGAGGGAAAAATCAAGCGCGTTGACCTGACTGATGTGCCTGGCATGTTCCGTCTGCTGGCCATTGGCGGTGCCGATGCCATGGTCAGCTCGGATGGCGAGATTGAAGGATATTTCAAGAACTTCCCTGAAAAGCGCAGCCTGTACAAGGTATCCAAAACGCCTTTCTCTGTCGTCCATACCCAGTGCGCGCTGTCGCATAAATCTGCCTGGAAGCTGGAGCAGATCAATGCCGCAATACAGTTTTTGCAAGAAAGCGGTGAGATGGAAAGGATTATGCGCAAATATGGTTTGTCCATGCGTTAAACGTGAGTGTTAGTTGCTGGTGTTAACTGCAGACTTTAGCTGTTATGCTGCTGGCTTTATTCTTTTCCCTGTCCTGAGATGAAATCTTCCCTGACTGCTGTGCTGACGGCATTGCTCTGCAGCCTGAGCCTGCCTGCAATGGCGGCGGCTGATCCGAACAAGGTCTTGCATCTGTCCTTTGAAGCTGCCGATGATGGCTTTGATGCCATGCGTACCAATAGCGCCTATTCCAACTGGGTGTCTGATGCGATTTTTGAAGGTCTGGTCACTTACGATTATCTGGCGCGTCCGGCCAAACTGGTACCCAATACCATAGAGGCCATGCCCGCCATCAGTGACGACGGCAAGACCCTGACCTTCCGTCTGAAGAAGGGGATTTATTTTTCTCCTGATCCGGCATTCAAGGGGCAGCGCCGCGAATTGCAGGCCAGTGACTACGCCTATACCTTCAAGCGCCTGGTTGATCCAAATAATCGCTCGGTGCACGCCAGCATACTTGAAGGCAAGATCGTCGGTCTGGATGAACTGATTGCTGCCGCCAAAAAAACTGGCAAGTTTGACTATGACAAAGCAATTACCGGACTTGAAACACCAGACCCCTATACCTTGATTTTGCGCATGAAGGCGCAACACCCCGGCCTGATTTACTATCTCGCCAAGCCCCTGGGTGGCGCGGTAGCACGTGAAGTGGTTGAGCATTATGGCGAAGCCGTCAACCAGCACCCCGTAGGCACAGGTGCCTATATGCTCAAGCAATATGTACCACGCAGTAAAATCATACTCGAAGCCAATCCTGAATACCGGGGTTTTGTCTGGGACTTTCAAGGCACAGGCACGGACTGGGACAAGCAAATCATCAAGGACATGAAGGGCAAGCAAATGCCCCAGGTCGGGCGGGTCGAGATTGCCATCATCGAAGAAGAGCAGTCGCGCTGGCTGGCCTTTGATTCTGGCCAGCTCGACTTTGAAATGCTGGTACCGGCAGCCTCAGTCAAATTGTTGGACCGGGGCAAACTCAAGCCAGAATTTGCCGCCAAGGGTTTGCGGCTTTACCGCACTGTTGATCCCGGCGTGACCCGTACCTTCTTCAATTTCCAGGACCCGACGGTTGGTGGTTACAGCAAGGACAAAATTGCACTGCGCCGTGCGATTGCCCTGTCCTTCAATCATCAGGAAGAGATAGACCAGGTCTGGTTCGGGCAAGCCATCAAGGCCCAGTCCATGGTGCCGCCAGATGTGACCGGGCATGACACCAGCTATCGCAACAGCAATGCCTACGACCCCAAACTCGCCAACAAGCTGCTCGACAAATTTGGCTACAAGCGCGGTGAAGATGGTTTCCGTACCATGCCCGACGGTTCGCCACTGAAGCTGCGCATCCATTCTGCCCCCAAGACCAAGGACTATGCCCGCATGGAAGTCTGGAAGCGTTCTCTCGACAAGATAGGCATACGCGCAGAATTTCCGGTTGCCGGTTTTGCTGATAACCTGAAATCGGCTTACCAGTGCAAGCTCATGATGTTTGGCATGGGTTATATCGCCGACATCCCAGACGGCATGGATTTCATGGAACTATATTATGGCAAGAATGCTTACCGCGGCAATCATGGTTGCTACAAGTCTGATGCATTCGATGCGGCTTATGACAAGGTACGCCTGATGCCCAATGGGCCAGAACGCCTGAAATTATTCAACACCATGGAACGCATCCTTGAAGCCGACACCGTGCACAGCATGGAACTCTGGCGCGTGCGCAACTGGCTCATACAACCCTGGGTCAAGGGTTACAAGACTCATCCCATCTTGCGCGGTGACTGGCGCTTTCTGGATGTGGAAAAAACCAAGTGAGCATACTTCCCGGACTTGATCAGGAAAAAAAATGAACCTGGCACGCAGCGTCTACTATGTATTGACAGAGCCCAGACAAGAGTGGCAAAGAATTGCAAAGGATAGCCGCAGCAGCCAGCATGTATTCGTGCTGACTGTTGTACCCGTGACGGCTTTCTTTCTTGTGCTGGGTCTGATATCTGCTTTGCTGCTCAGGCATTTTGGTACCGCAACAGAGATTGAACCCCTGTCACGTGATTACCTGCGCATGCTCATCGTGACTACTGTTCGATCCTATGGCATGGGCCTCGTATTCATCTATATCATTGCCCGCATCATGCAAGGCCTGAGCCGTAGGCTTGGCGGCCTGTCTAGTCTGCCGCAGGCATTGAAGCTGAGCATCTTTAGCATAGTGCCGCTGCTGATCGTCAGGTCGCTGCACTTACTGCCTTTCTTTCGCAATGACAGAGTCACAGAAAATCTGATCGCGATGGCCGCGATCAATTTCCTGGCAAGTATATACAGCATTTACCTGCTGTATCTGGGCGCGCCGGTCTTGCTTGAAGTGCCTCCAGAAAAACGCGGTAAATTCACCGCGATCAGTGCTGCGGTGTTAATGCTGCTTACCTGGCTGCCCATCGTTCTGGTCGTCTTCATGGCAAACCTGATGGGAAATTTGGACTAAGCCCCAATTAGCTCATCACCGGCCTGAAAAAACTTCTCTCATAGCTGACGATGCACTTGTGTTCTTCAGCATATTTGAATGCCGCCTGGCATTCGGCATCATCCATCATCTGTATGCGGTATTGTTCATACGCCGCCAGGCTGGGGAAGGTAAACAGTGCCAGCGCCACATTATTCGCACCCTCAGAAGGCAGGAAATAACCGTGGTGCTGGCCGCCAAACTTGTTTACCAGCGGTATCCAGAGTTTGCCGTAATGTTCAAACTCTTTGAGTTTGGCAGGATCGATAATGTAACGCAGATAGCAGGTAACCATGATGTTGATCTGGGAGTGTAAGAGCCACTATCTTACCTGCATATCCGCGCAGGCATCAAACCTGGATCAGCCCGCCGTCTGCTACCAGTTCCACACCATTCACATAGCTGGCTGTTGCTGATGCAAGAAACAGTACGGCAGCCGCGATTTCTTCGGGTCTGGCCATGCGACCTGCCGGTGCGGCATCGACCAGATAAGCCGAGAAGTTGGCGATATCTGCTTCTTTCATGTTCAGGCCATTTTCCATGATTGGCGTCCTGGTGACACCGGGGCTGACGACATTCACGCGTATCTTCCTGTCCTTGAGGTCATTCGCCCAGCTACGCGCAAATGAACGCACTGCTGCTTTTGAGGCATTGTAGAGACTCAGATTGGGCATGCCCTTGCTGGCAGCGATGGAGGCATTCAGGACAATAGAAGAAGCTGGCTTCATCAAGGGCAGCAGGCTTTGCACGGTAAAGAACAGGCCTTTGACATTAGTGTCGAAGGTAGTGGCAAATTCCACTTCGGTGGTGTTGCCAAACTGGTTGTGGATGGCGATGCCGGCATTGGCAAACAGGACGTCAATCTGCTCACCGCTAGCGGCAATTTTGTCATGCAGGGCTTGCAGGTCACTGGTACTGGCAGCATCTGCCGTCACCGGGATTGCCTTGCTGCCGAGGATTTCGCGCGCTTGTTCGAGCTTGGCTGTTGAGCGGCCAGTGATATACACGCTTTTTGCACCGGCGTTGATAAAGGACTGGGCGCTAGCCAGGCCTATGCCGGAGGAGCCGCCAGTGATGACGATGACCTGGTCTTTGAATTCGTTTGTAGTTGCTGACATTTCGGTTTTCCTGTGAAAGGGGATAGGAAATGGCAGTATGGTAGATATGGATTGGTGAAACAATCCATGTTTTATTCATGAGATTAGTGATTGAATTTCAGTAATAGCGGCTTAGACGTTTTAATTGAAATGGCTTCTATTTACCCTGGCGGATTGCTCTGTGAACAAAATTTATAGTGAGGTCACTAATGGGGATGGCGTTCTATTGCAAACAGTTAGCTTTGATTAACTGAACCCTCCCCCTTTGAAGGGGGAGGGAACTATTCACCATTAAACCATGGCCTGCGGGAGCATGGATGATACTGATTTATACCAAATCAAACCTGTCCGCATTCATAACCTTAACCCACGCCCTCACAAAATCGCGCACAAAGACTTGCTGCGCGTCGCTACTTGCATAAACTTCTGCCAGTGCCCGCAACTGCGAGTTGGAGCCAAAGACGAGATCGACCACACTGGCTGTCCATTTCAATTCACCGGTTTTTCTATCTCTGCCTTCGAGCTGGCCGTCAGTGCCGGACTTTTGCCATTTGGTTCTCATGTCCAGCAGATTGACGAAGAAGTCATTGTTGAGTGTCTCGGTATGTTTGCTGAGTACAGGTTTGGCATCGAGTGCGCGAAGACCGCCGACCAGGGCTGTCATTTCTGGTGCGCTCAAATTCAGCAATTGGGCCTTGTCGATGAGCAGGGCTGCTGCTGACTCTTCGAGACCTTTGCGCAGGTAATTGCGGAAACCGTCTGCCAAGGGTTCGAGTACGGCGAAGGATTCAACGTCGGTCTGCTCCTGGCTGGCATCCGTGCGGCCTGGTGTGAATGGCACGCTAATGTCTTGCCCGGCTTTTTTGGCTGCGGCCTCAATGCCGGCGCTGCCGCCTAATACGATCAAATCAGCCAGCGAGATTTTTTTACCGCCAGATTGCGCGGCATTGAACTCCGCCTGTATGGCTTCGAGTTTAGCCAGTACCTTGGCGAGTTCTGCTGGCTGGTTGGCTTCCCAGTCTTTTTGTGGTGCCAGGCGTATGCGTGCGCCGTTGGCACCGCCGCGCTTATCACTACCACGGAAGGTGGAGGCGGATGCCCAGGCGGTGTTCACCAGCTGCGATACAGACAGGCCGGATGCCAGCAGTTTGGCCTTGAGGCTGGCGATATCTTTATCATCCACCAGCGCATGATCGACAGCCGGAACAGGGTCTTGCCAGATCAGTTCTTCTTTTGGTACCAGCGGCCCAAGGTAACGGGCAACAGGGCCCATGTCGCGGTGCGTCAGTTTGAACCAGGCGCGGGCGAAGGCGTCTGCCAGTTCTTGCGGGTTTTGCAGGAAGCGGCGGGAGATTTTTTCATACGCCGGGTCTACACGCAGGGCCAGGTCTGCCGTAGTCATCATGGGGGCGTGGCGCAGTGACGGGTCATGCGCGTCTGGCACTGTGGTCTTGGCGGCTGGGTCTGTCGGCGTCCATTGATGGGCACCGGCCGGGCTTTTGGTCAGTTGCCATTCGTAGCCGAACAGGGTTTCGAAATAGCTGTTGTCCCATTTTGTGGGCGTAGGCGTCCATGCGCCTTCTATGCCGCTGGTGGTGGTGTGCACGCCTACACCTGTACCAAAGCTGTTGGTCCAGCCCAGGCCTTGTTCTTCTATACTGCTGCCTTCTGGTTCTGCGCCGACATGGGCTGGGTCACCTGCGCCGTGAGCTTTGCCGAAGGTGTGGCCGCCTGCGACGAGGGCCACGGTTTCTTCATCGTTCATAGCCATGCGGGCAAAGGTTTCGCGGATATCGCGGGCTGATGCCAGCGGATCTGGCTTGCCATTCGGGCCTTCCGGATTGACATAGATCAGGCCCATCTGTACGGCGGCGAGGGATTTTTCCAGTTCACGGTCGCCGGTATAGCGCTGGTCATCCAGCCATTTGCCTTCTGAACCCCAGTAGATATCTTCTTGCGGTTCCCACACGTCGGGGCGGCCACCGGCAAAGCCGAAGGTCTTGAAGCCCATGGAATCAAGCGCGACGTTACCAGCCAAAATCATCAGATCAGCCCATGACAGTTTGTTGCCATATTTTTGTTTGATAGGCCAAAGCAGGCGGCGCGCCTTGTCGAGGTTGCCATTGTCTGGCCAGCTATTGAGTGGTGCAAAACGTTGTGCACCTGCACCTGCGCCACCGCGACCATCGGCAGTGCGATAGGTGCCTGCGCTATGCCAGGCCATGCGTATGAAGAAAGGGCCGTAGTGACCGTAGTCTGCCGGCCACCAGTCCTGGGAGTCTGTCATCAGAGCATGCAAGTCCTGTATCACTGCGTCGAGATCGAGAGTCTTGAAGGCTTTGGCGTAATTGAAATCCTTTTCCATGGGATTGGATGAAGGAGAGTGCTGGTGCAGAATTTTGAGATTCAGTTGATTTGGCCACCAGCCCGCATTGCCTGGCGCACTGGCCACGGCAGTTAAGCGAGCAGTAGCACCGGCGCTACCTGAGAATGGGCATTTTGCATCGTTTGACATCATTATCTCCTTTGGGTGACGTTCAAACTCATTCATCACGAAGGTGAGATGAGTTTTGCTACCTGATTGATTGTAGAGATGGAAATGCCATAGGTAAACTTAATTTAATTTATTGAATCAATTTGTTTTTACTATCAACATGCACTATCGATGAAATGAACACGGTCTGGCAAAGCAAAACTGCTGAAGTAAAGACAGCTTCGTAAAATTGCCTTTATCATATTAGCGGATGCAGGTAACAGAGTCATGCTGCCAGGCCATTGAATCCCCTGCCGTTCTAAGGGATAATTGCGGCTATGAACGATACTATACAATACCCCCCATTACCGGACCGCCTGTCGGTTGATCCCCGTAGCCCTTATCATGTCGCTGAAGTGTTTCAACACGATGTCGGCATCAAGCTCAATGGTAAAGAGCGCAACGATGTTGAAGAATATTGCATCAGCGAAGGCTGGGTCAGCGTTGCAGCGGGCAAAGCACGTGACCGCAAGGGCAATCCTTTGATGATCAAGGTCAAGGGTGTGGTTGAGGCGTTTTACCGCTGATCTCTTTCATGCAGATGTAGCAAGGTGCAGTCTTTTGGGCTTGCACCTTTTTCATTTGGCTGGCTGGTTCGCTGGCTATCAGCGCGTGTTGCGCTATCCTTTAGTATTCCAGAATACCGCCTGCCTGTTTGTCAAACACGCATGGTGCCATGCCTGCCTACCCTGATTCGCATCCCAGATGAAGCCCTCACCATTGTTACATCCGCCACATGCTGTGTCCCGTTTGCGCTCATCCCGTCTTGAGCGCAGTACCAGACCGTTTCTGGCGCGTGGCGGGCCCAAGGGAGAGCGTTGTGGTGCTTGCAGGCTGATACTCAGCCATTGCCTGTGCGAATTACGGCCCATCGTACCAACTCGTGCTGGCGTATGCCTGGTGATGGCTGAGCATGAAACCCTGAAACCCAGCAACACCGGCTGGCTGATTGCCGACGTGGTGCCCGATACCATGGCTTTTGGTTGGGCACGTACTGAAGTTGATCCGGCTTTACTGACTGTGCTGGCGGACCCGCAATGGCAGCCGTATGTAGTTTTTCCCGGTGAGTTTGTAGCGCCAGAGCGGGTGATTACAGAATTACCGCCGGTAGATACTGAGCAGAATAGACACAAACGCCCGCTGTTTATTCTGCTGGATGCAACCTGGCCAGAAGCACGCAAGATATTCAAGAAAAGCCCTTACCTGGTGCAGTTCCCGGTGCTGAGCCTGCTGCCGGAACAACTCTCACGTTACCGTTTGCGCCGTTCACGACGGGATGATCATTTGTGTACGTCTGAAGTCGCGGCTCTGTGCCTGGGGCTGGCGGGAGAGCCTGCGGCGGCGCAGGCACTGGAGATGTACCTCGATGTGTTCACCGATCATTATCTGCGGGCCAAGCAGCAGTTGAAGGTGGAGTGGGAGGATGAATTGCATGTGCAGATGCGGGAGTTGGTTGAGGGATTGTAGGTTGGGTTGGGCCTATTAACATCGTAGGTTGGGCTACGGGTTATCAGCCCAACACTCAGCCGCAAATAATGTATGCATTTATTAAACGCCGATTGTTGGGCTTGTAAATCGTAGCCCAACCTACAAACTGCTACCGTCCTTAGCATTTGCGACATGTCCAAAATTACGTTACGCTAAGCTCCTTCAAAGAAGCTTTTACCAAATGACCACCCGCAAACCACCCCTGCTCGCAGACCATCTGTGTTTCAACCTGTACTCCACGTCCTTGAAGATGACGCAGTTGTACAAGCCGCTGCTGGCTGAGTTGAATCTGACTTATCCGCAATACCTGGTCATGGTGGTGTTGTGGGAAGAAGAAGGCCTTGGGATACGCGATCTGGCTAACCGCCTGGGACAGGATTCTGGTTCTATCACGCCTGTGGTCAAACGGCTGGAGGCAGAGGGTTATCTGCGGCGTAACCGCGACCCAAAAGACGAGCGTAACCGGGTACTGACGCTGACGGACGAAGGTAATAAACTGCGCGCCGCCGGAGTACGTATCAGCCAGAAGATTGCCGCTGCCTGCGACCTGCAGTTGTCTGATTTCCAGCAACTCATGGCAGGCCTGAACAAGCTGAGTAGCCATCTCGATAGTTAAATTGAAAGCAAGCCGCAATAAAAATATTTAAAATTAACTTGCGCGCTAATTATTAGCGCGCTATTATTATCGGCATGGCAAAGCGCAAAAGACAGGAAATGCCATTCAAATACTTAGCGCGCTAACTAATTTATCTGTTTTTAAATTTTCTTTGAAAGCTCATCATGAAAAACATAAGCAAAACCGCATTGATCTTGTCTGTTGCCCTTTCCTCTGCTGCTGCCTTGCCGGGCCATGCATTGGCTGCCTCAGGCAATGACACCACGGTAGTCCTGGTCCACGGCGCCTTCGCCGATGGCTCAAGCTGGAACCAGGTTACGCCATTTCTGCAAGCGAAAGGCGTGAAAGTCGTCGCTGTGCAAAACCCCTTGTCTTCGTTGGCGGATGATGTCGCTGCCGTACAGCGTGTAGTTGATGCACAGACTGGCAAGGTAGTATTGGTAGGTCACTCTTGGGGTGGCGCGGTGATTACACAGGCTGGTGTCAGCGACAAGATCAAGGCGCTGGTGTATGTGGCCGCCTTTGCACCATCTGAAGGTGAAACACTGGGCGCGCTGGGTAAAGATTACCCTGTACCTCCAGGCATCGCGACCCTGAAACCTGATGCGAATGGTAATCTGGAATTATCACCGGAATCATTTGCGACCAACTTTGCGCAAGATGTGCCAAAAGAAAAAACGGCGGTGCTGGCCACTACCCAAGGCCTGTTGCCAGCCAAGGTGTTTGGCGAACCAGTGACATTCGCTGCATGGAAAAGCAAGCCAAATTATTACATCGTCGCCAGCAAGGACCGCATGATAGATCCAGGCTTGCAAGCGGCGTTTGCAAAAAAGATCAATGCCGTGACAACCACGCTGCCAACCAGCCATGTGCCGATGTTGTCCCAGCCTAAAGCGGTTGCAGAAGCGATTCTCGCTGCAGTCAAGAACTAGCGATTGCATAGAATTGCTGCGGGGGCCTTTGCCGTTATAAGCGGTATGGGCCTTTTTGCGTTCAGGCTGTCATGCCTGGCATTTGCCCGTTATCAGTACCAGTATTGCGGCTGATTGCGGCCAGATAGCGTTGTGCTTCTTCCCAGGTGATGGTGGTGTCGGTAGCGGCATCTGCATGAGGGCCTGCCGCTACCGCTGCCATTGCCTCTTCCTGTAAGCGCTTTTGCTCTTGCTGTTCTTTGTATTGTCTTAGCTGCTCATCTTTCTGGCGGCGTTGGGCATCTTCTATGGCATGAAGACGGTTTTGTCTCTCTATGAGGGCACGCAAGGCTGCACTGGCTTGCTCGCGCCTTTGTTTTTCCAGTTCCTTGCGTTGCCGTCTTTGCTCTGCCCGCTGGCGGGCGGCGCCTTCTATCAGTGATTCCTTGATTTCTGCCTGTGGCCTGATAGTCCCAGATACCTTGACTGGCGTTGCATTGGTGAGCGGTTTGGCCGCGGCCTGCAGAGTTTGTAGTAGCGCACGGACGCTGGCAGGGCGCTGGTCTGGCTGGATGGCAAAGCCGCTTTGCAAGACTTGCCATTGGGCGGCGTTCAGTGCGGCTGGCTGTATGGGTTGCTGCTGAGGGTGGCGATATTCGCCAAAAGGCATCGCCGCTTCCAGCATCTGGTAAATCATGACAGCAACGGCATACACATCCAGACCGGGGCTGTGCTGGTGGCTGCCAGCTTCTGGCGCGCGATAACCTGCGGTACCTGCATAGGGTGAACGCGATGGCGTCATGCTGGTAGAAATCAAGCCTGCCTGGGTATGGCTGCGCAAACGTGCCGAGATGCCGAAATCAAGTAGCTTGATATCACCTGCTGTGGTCAGCAAGAGGTTACTGGGTTTCAGATCACGGTGTACGAGTTTATGTTTGGCCCAGGCATAATCGAGTGCATCGGCCACGGGGCTGAGCATGTCCAGCACTTGCTTGAGGGTACAGCGGGTGTGCTTGATGAGGTAGTTTTCCAGATCGTGCCCGTCCAGATATTCCATGATGATGAAATAGCTGTTAGTGGCCGGGTCGCGTGCCCAGTCATATACCCTGACGATATGCTCGTGCGCGAGCCTGCGCACCAGCGAGGCTTCTTCCACCAGCAGGCGTGCATGCAGGGCACTCTGGGTTAGTTGTGACGGCAAGATCTTTAGCGCAACTGTCTCGCTGTGACCAAGCTCAGCCTGGGTTGCCAGGTCACTGGCCTGCCACACCTGGCCCATGCCACCCTGTCCCAGGAGTTTTTCCAGTCTATAGCGTTTGGAAACTCCACCGACTTCTTGCCCCGCCAGAAAACCCAGGTCAGTGCCTTGTGCAGTTTCTTGCGCGACTTTGCTGGAGTGTCTGGAAATAGCAGGGGCAAGCTCATTATCGAGAATAGCGTCTTTGCGTTGCTTGAATTCGTCTTCTGTGAGCAGGCGTTCATCCAGCAATGCGCGCAATTCACGGATTTTTTGTAGTGGCGTTTGCATTGTCAGGGGTTGCGTTCTTCAGATAGGTATAGGGCTAGGGGTATAAGGCTTAAGATCAATTTGTGCTGTGCTTGACTACATTCCTTAATGCTTATTTTCTGCCGGCCTGGCCCGACTGTGCTACACGGCTGCCGAGGTTTTGCGCCATGCTGAGATCTATCTCATGGCGTCTTTGCTGTTCAGCTTCTCTTTGCCCGCGTTCGTCCTGTATGCGCTCTTGCAACATCTTGACGGCCTGCTCCCAGCTCATGCCTTGCTGCGCACTGGCCAGGGCACTCATGGCATTGGCAGCATGTTCTGAGCTACCTGCCTGCATGGCGAGGATTTGTTCAGCCGTCAGGCTGGCTTGTGCCTGCACCTTGACGATCTCGGCCAGTGCAAGGGCATTGGCTGGATCGGCAGTGGCAATCTTGCCGGTTTCGCTGAAGTTGGCGATGGCATTCATGCGCTCTATGGCGATGCGGGCCAGCAGGGCATCATGCGCCTGTTCAGCCTGGCGCTGTTCACGCTCCAGACTGAGTCTGGCGAATTTGTCAGCGCGTTCGGCTTCTGCCTGTTGCAGTTCTTTTTTCCAGCGACGTTCATCTTCTTGCTGCCTGAGTTGCTGGCGCAGGGTTTCTACTTCTACCTCTGCCAGCCTGGCCTGATGCTGTTGCTGCTGTGTCTGCTGTTCAAACTGGGCGTGGGCTTTCAAGGTAGTCAGCAGTTTTTCATGCTGGACCATGGCATCAGCCTGACTGTCGTTGCGCTTGATGCCATTGATTTTTTCTTGTACCTGGCTGAGTTTGAATGCAGTATCCACATCGCTGATGCTGTCTTCACGTTGCAGTGCACGCGTGCGTTGCTGTTGCAGTTCCTCTTCCCAGGCCTGTATGCGCTGAAACTCTCTGGCTCTGGCTTCTGCTTCTATGCTGATCAGTATCAGGCGGCTTTTTTGTTCTTCATCTTCCAGTTCCTGCTCACGGCGCGCCAACTGGTTTTGCTTGTGGCGCAATAATTCTGTCTGGGCTTTTTGTTGTTCCTGATCTGCGGTCAGGCTGGCTTGCGCAAACTCGTGTTCGAGCTGGAATCTTTTTAACTGATGCTGGATTTTTTGCTGCATCAGTTGCGCAGCTTCCTTACCCTGCAACTGGGTGATTTCTGATTCTGAACGCATCTTGATACGTGCCATGGTGCGTATATGCAGCCACTGGTCTGCTTCGTTCTGGCGATGTTCGGATTTCTGCTTGAGACCGTGTTCCAGTTCTTTGATGGTCTCTGCGGCACCGCGTTCCAGCGCATGTTTGCGGGTTGTGGCATCGGCAATGCGGCCATACAATTCCAGCTCGCGGGCGCGTATGGTTTGCAGGCGCTCGTTTTCATCCTGGCGCAACTTGGCACGGCTCAGGCGTTTTTTTGCGTCCTCTGCCTGGCCTTGTATGTACAGCCAGCCCAGGTCTTTGCCAAATTGCTGGCGCATTTCTTCATGGCGGTAACGCAGGCGGATTTGCTCTTCCTGTCTGGCGATCTTTTGCCATTCACTATTGGTATAGAGTGCATCGATAAGTTTGCTTTGTTCCAGCTTGGCGCGCTGACCATCGATAACCAGATGCATGCTGCCTATTTTTTCACTGAGTTTTTCCCTGTCATCGGTCAGCTTGTCATGCCGCACTTCGCGGGTAACAGCTTGGGTCGCGACGAAACCATATTCCGCAATCGACAAATTCAGTGTCGAGAGCAAACGCTCATCGAGTTGCTGGCGCAGGTGGGCATTGTCTTGCAAGTCCCTTAAGGATTGTGCGCCCAGGAATTCAAGCGCAATCTGACGCACCATGGGTTCCAGCAATTGTTGCAATTGCTGGCAGGTGATGATGCCAGGCGCAGTCATGAAATGCTTGGCAAACGCAGATACGTCAGCAATCTTGACGCTGATGACAAATTTGGCCGCAATTGGTAGAAACTCTGCGGTATGCAGATCTTCAAAACTGAACAGCAGGGCAAAAGGGTTGAGGCGTGTCAGCAAGATTTCTGCTGCTTTGTCGGTCTGCAAACCCATGAGCTGGCTGCTGATGTCTTGCCCAATATAGTCGCCCGCCAGCAATTCGACAAGCTGGCCCTCTTGCAATATATAGGCACGCGCGCTGACCGGAATATGCAATTCTTGTTTTGTGATGCTGCTGAGTGGACGCACGCCAAAATACATGGCGACCTCATTCTCTTTTGGCAGCCAGCGATTGTGGCGCAATATCGTCTCGTGCCGTGGGCTGCTCAGCATGAAGCCACAATGCGTGCAATAAATTGCATCTTGTATATTGTGATGGTCGCACTGGGGACACTTGAGTTTGGAACTGGCAAAGATGCTGAACATGAGAACTCCTTCAATCGCTGCGCGGTGCTTGGGCGAGGGAACATCATGCACCTGAGCAAAAATGGTAGCACCGGGGGTAGATTTGAAAGACGGGAACAGAAGGGGGTTTTAGGGCCAGATCGTGATTTGTATGGAAAAAGCATGCTGTTTCCACACAGCCCCACTAAGTAAATGCCGCCAAGTCAACCTTCCTGCAAATTGGCCGGATTAACAAAAATTTTCAATGATATTGTCATTCAGGCCAGTTTCACTCAGTAGCACTATCGGGCATTTACCCTTCCCGGATAGGAATTTGACAATGGCACTGGAGGAAGCAACTTTAAGTCTGCATTAGTATCAAGCCTGTTTTCGAGCCTGTTTTCCTCGCCAGTAAGCATATCCCTGATCCAGAACCCATCCTGAAAATGAAATATCCTTGGCAATCCTTCAGGCATATTTGGTGGCGATGTCATCGGTCTTGTTTCAGGTTTGAGCAGGTATAGCAGGCCGCTCCCTGTCTTGACATCCAGGTCGCTGAGAATAATGGCATGCGGCAGTACTGCCATGACCTGCAGTTTGACTATACCCCTGACACTGGCACAAAACTCGATCTGCATGCCTGCGCGCAAAGCATAGGCCTGGTCTTTTTCCATCGCCATGCCATCCAGCAAAGTGCCATATCGAGATACGTCAGTGATTTCTGCGCCCATCCCTTTTCTGCGGATGATGGCATGGCTGGCGCTGATGCGGCGTGTCAGTCTGGCATTTTCTGCCGGGTTATTGGCATTGTGGCTAAGCTGGATATCGGCCTGTGCTTCTTCTTCCATGCGGCCAAGCACGTATTCTTCGAGGGCGAAGAGCCGGATATTATTGTATGGCTGATGATGACTGGTAGTCAGAATTGCGCACTTTGTTGCTGACTTGCTAGTTACCGGCTTGACTGCTGCTCCCCGGTCCGATGCTGACGTCGGCGCCGGTATTTGTTCAGGCCTGGGTGTGGCGGTTGATGCACCTGCATCTGCCGCAACTTCAATGAGCTCCTCATCCCAGGCTATTGTCCCCATGGCGATTTCATATTTGCCTGCAGGTGGCAGCATGTCTAGCTTCGCCACCGAGGCGTCCCTGGCATTGATTTCTATATTCATATTGCCCTGCGCGTAGCCGTGAGACTGGCCCAGCCCGCTGAGTGTGGCAATCGCCCCATCTTCTGCAATGACCCTGACATTTTTTTGCGCAGCCAGAAAAACGCTGTGTATTTCTGTCAGGCTGGCATCTGCACGCGGCACGAAGATGACGCTGGTGCACAGCCATTTGCGTCTGGCCATGGGTTCTTGCTCGTGCGACAAGCTGATTTCAATCGGGTATTGCCCGTGCTCCTTGTTTTTCGATGAAAAACTGATCAGCAAGGGTTGCCATAGTCCAGAGGCAGTACGCAATAGGCGTTGCCTGGTTGCGTCTGCGGCAATAAGCTCGCAACGTAATTGCACTTCGATGATGGTGACATTTGCCGGCAAGATGCCGCGTAATTCCAGCCTGAGGGTCTGGCGGCCACCGGCGGCACGCGGGTCATAGCCGCTAAAATGCACATGCATGCTGGCTGGTGCATGCGCATCTGTTTTTTTTGTCAGCTTGCCAGCAGATGCATGCAGTAATTCACGCCGCAAGGGATTAGCAGCTTGTGCATGACCCGCCGCACATGCAGACTCACCCTCTGCCACCCAGTGTGTGCAATAAGGATGATCAGGGCTGTGGCATTTTTTCATGATGTCTGGCAAGGGGGCAAATAGTGCATGAGTGCACGGGCGCAAGTGGGGTACAGGATTCGACATGCGCAGTCACGGCGATGATGCGACTATAAGGGCAGCAGTGCCAGATCAAATGCTGGAATACTGCTGCTTTTTACTGCCTGCTTGCTGGATGAAGATGGATGCCGCGTTGACCTGCACGGCCTGCTGCATTACCCTTGTTGTTTCGATATATGCCATTTCGCACTTTGCGGGATGACTGTGATCAACACGCTATCCCTGTCCTGGAAATTGCAATGAAAAAAATCGTCGTTAAATTTGGTGGCTCCAATCTGCGCCAGCCTGAAGATATCAACCGCGTTGTCAATGTCGTGCAAACTTACCAACAGCCGCTGGTGCTGGTGGTATCTGCCTTTTATGGCATTACCAATGCCCTCATCGCTTGCGTGCAAGCCGCAAGGGAAGGGGCAGGAACCGCAGCCGCCCTGGCCGAAAGCCGGGATTACACACAAAACCTGCGCGCCCTGAAAAAGCAGATACTGGAAGCCAATATCAGCGATGCCACCAACCGCGCACGTATAGAAAAAGCCTTGTCAGCACGCCTTGATCAGCTTGACCGTTATCTGACCGGCATACACTGCATAGGTGATGTGCCCACCTTCGTCAATGATGCCATTCTCAGCTACGGTGAACGTCTGTCCAGCCTGTTGCTGACCGAAGTCTTGCTCAGCCATGGCATACGCGCACGCGAAGCCTTGCCAGAAGACATAGGTCTGGTCACCGATGGCGTATTTGGCAATGCCGCCTGTGATTTTGATGCGAGCGCCCCGACTGTCTCGAAAGCCTTGCAAGGCAATGAAGTCATCGTCGTGCCGGGCTTTTATGGGGTAAATCGTGATGGCAAGGCGACCCTGTTTGGCCGCGGCGGCTCAGATTACTCAGCCGCATCCATCGCGTGCTGCATAGGTGCAGAATCACTGGATGTATGGAAGGACGTGGATGGTTTTCTCAGTGCCGACCCAGGTACAGTGAGCGCACCGCATACAATAACGCAATTGAATTATCTGGAAGCGGCAGAGCTGTCTTACTTCGGTGCCAAGATATTGCATCCGCGCACGGTAGAGCCTTTGTTCGACCAGAATATCCCTATCCGTATCTTGAACATCACTCGCCCTGAACGTGGTCTCTTGCCCTATACCGTCATCAATGCACAACGCAAGGTGACGCGTGATGTGGTGAAGAGCGTCACCTCGACAGAAGACGTGGCGATACTGAAACTGCATGGCCCTGGTGTAGGCTTCAAGCCCGGCATCCTGGCGCAGGTGACCAATACCCTGGATGCAAACGGCATCAATATCAAGAGCGTGCTGACGGCGCAGACTGCCATCAATATCCTGGTATCCCGTGATCATCTGGATGCTGGCTATGCGGCACTGGTAGAGCATCACCTGGCCGGTGTAGTGGAAGTGTCACGCAACGCGGATGTGGCGATTGTCGCAGTGGTTGGCGATGGCGTACTTGAAGCGTCTGACGTGGGCGGCGCAATCGCCAGCCGTGCCTTGTCGGCAGCGATTGCGGCTGGCGTACATGTCTGCCTCGCGGCTGCGGGTGCCAGCGAGGTGGCCGCATATATGCTGGTACAGCAAGAGGACAGGAAGCTGGCTTTGCAGGCGATACATGCGGAGTTTTTTGGCGGGTGATAGGTTGAGGCTCAGCAACTTCTGTTTTAATGAACGTCTGGTGTTTACCAGAAAAAATTTATGGTAATCAACAAAAGCCACTAGGCTCCAGCTTACGCTGGAGCGATGTGGCAGGGGCTAGTTGCTTTGCATGGGCCTTGAACTCTTGCTCTCAAAACGAGGACGATTTTGGTATTCCCCTAACTCTCAAAATCGTCGCTCCAACGCAGGCTGGAGCCCAGCGGCGCTTGTTGTCAAATAATTAAGTAACTCAATATGTGTGGCTTATGACATCCACGTTCAAAAATTGACTAATCTCATTTACCTGCTCTCGTCGCCTTCTCGACACATTTTGCTACAAAAAATCACTAGACGACTGGTCTAATTTGTTTTAGAATTCAAGCTATGAACACTCCGCGCACCGATGTCAGGCAACACATCCTGGATACAGCCAAGCCCATTATCCTGGGCAAGGGCTTTTCTGTGGTCGGCCTGAATGAGGTGTTGAAGGCGGCGGCAGTACCCAAGGGCTCGTTTTATCATTATTTCAAGTCCAAGGAATTATTTGGCGAAGCCTTGCTCGAAGATTATTTTGCCGGCTACCTGGCAGCAGTTGATGTGGTGTTGAAAAATCAGGATATACCGGCAGCCAAACGCCTCATGCGTTACTGGCAGGGTTGGTTACCGGAGCGCCCGGGTGAGGGCGTGCAGTGCCAGTGCCTGGCGACCAAACTCGGTGGCGAGGTGTCTGACTTGTCTGAAGCCATGCGAGTCACCTTGCAGCGTGGTACGGACAGTATCATTGCCAAGCTGGCCGATTGCATGCGTGAAGGTATCATCGACGGTTCGCTACCTGCAGACCTGGATGCTGATGCATGCGCACTGACCCTGTACCAGATGTGGCTGGGTGCAGGCTTGCTGACCAAGATGCGGCGTGACATGAGTGCGCTGGAGAGTGCCATGTTAGCCACCCGCAAGATGCTCAAGCTGTAAAGTTTTGAGCCTGAAACAAGAAACATATTCCTCTTAGCAAACAATAGTAATAAAACATTTATTCTTATAAGTTTTTTCTAGACGACCAGTCTAATTTTTATCTTGAAGTACCCTGGGTTGGCTACACATAGAGTTCTGGATTTGCTTACCCAATAAGTTTTTTCATAAGTTCGCCCTCAAGTTTTTTTGCTGCCCCAACACGCCCAATAAAGGAATTAAGAAATGTTATTCAATCCTCTGCAAACCGGTTCTGTATCCCTCGCTAACCGCATCCTGATGGCCCCGCTGACACGTGCACGTGCTGATGCTGGTCATATGCCCAACGCTCTGATGGCGGAATACTATAGTCAACGCGCCACCGCAGGCCTGATCGTGACTGAGTGCACGATGGTGGCTGAAAATACCTCCGCTTTTTATGCTGAACCAGGCATCTACAATGCAGAACAAATCGCTGCATGGAAAGTCGTGACTGACGCCGTGCACGCAAAGGGCGGCAAGATTTTCATGCAGATCTGGCACGCTGGCCGTGCTGCTGTTCCGGCATTCAACAATGGTGTTGAAAACGTCGGCCCTAGCGCTATCGCGATTGACAGCGAAGTGCATACACCAGACGGTAAAATCCCAAATGCAGTGCCACGCGAATTGCGTCTGGATGAAATTCCGGCCTTGGTTGCCGCTTATGCACAAGGCGCAAAAAATGCGATTGCTGCCGGCTTTGATGGCGTAGAAGTGCATGGTGCGAATGGCTACCTGATTGATCAGTTCCTGCGTGACAGTGCCAACAAGCGCACAGACAGCTATGGTGGCTCGATAGAAAACCGCGCACGCTTTTTGTTTGAAGTATTGACTGCAGTCAGTGCTGCAATTGGCGCTGATAAAGTTGGCCTGCGTCTGTCCCCAATTAACAGCTATAACAGCATGAAGGACAGCGACCCACTGGCCCTGATTTCTTATCTGACGACACGTCTGAATGAATTCAATCTGGCATATTTGCACCTGATGCGTTCTGACTTCTTCCAGGCACAGACTGGTGATGTAATGACCGTTGCACGCGCCAACTACAAAGGTGTGTTGATCGGCAATATGGGTTACAACGCTGAAGAAGCAGCGCAAGCGATCAGTAACGCCACACTGGATGCGGTAGCTTTTGGTACCAGTTTCCTGGCCAACCCTGACCTGCCTGCACGTATCAAGCAAGGTGCGGCTTTGAATGCACCTGATGCAGCGACTTTCTATACACCGGGTGCAAAAGGCTATACGGATTATCCTAGCCTGCAAGCTGCGTAATATGTAGCACATGCAAGTCCAGCACAAGTAATATGCGTGAAAGGCCAGCCAGTTCGGGCTGGCTTTTTTTTGTCTTGCCCTCAACAAGCAGAGGTGAAACAGTTTGTAAGAAGTTTCTTCAAGTCATCATATCGTAACTCTTTAGCCTTACATTTCTGCCAACGCCAACATGGTGGTGGCGCGGCATATCTGGTCAATCGTACTGGCCGAATTTTGAAATGAATACCGAGGACTACTTTGATGAAACATTTATCCCGATATACAGCTCGCTTGCTATGCGCGGCATTTGCAGGCATGAGCCTGAGCGCCTGCGGTGGTAGCAATGAAACTGATTTTCTGAATCCCGGCCTGTCCTGGCCACCATTGCCAACAGTTACCGGCCACCGTGGTGCATCTGCACTGCGCCCTGAACATACGCTGGCCTCTTATCAAAGAGCGATAGATGACGGTGCCGATATTGTTGAGCCTGACCTCGTAGCCACCAAGGATGGTGTATTGGTGGCCCGTCATGAAAATGACATCACCGGCACGACCAATGTATCGACTCTGCCGCAATTCGCTACCCGCAAAACTACCAAGACCATAGACGGTATACCTGTCACTGGCTGGTTCACGGAAGATTTTACGCTGGCGGAACTGAAGACCATACGCGCCAAGGAACGCATACCGGCAAACCGCCCTGCCAATACGACTTATGATGGTCAGTTTGAAATACCGACACTGCAAGAAGTGATAGACCTGGTCAAGCAGCAGGCAAAAGAAAAAAATCGCGTCATTGGCATTTACCCTGAAACCAAACACCCGACCTATTTCAAATCCATAGGCCTGCCGCTGGAAAAGCGCCTGGTTGATGTTTTGGTGGCGAATGGCTACAAGGGCAAAAATGCCGCGGTCTTCATCCAGTCTTTTGAAGTGGCGAACCTGAAAGAATTGCGTGGCATGACAGACATACGTCTGGTGCAATTGGTCGATAATCCACTGAACCCGCCAGTCAATGGCGTACCGCGCAATGCACCGTATGACTTCATCGCTGCTGGCAGCAACCGCACTTATGCCGACCTCGTCACACCAGCAGGTTTGAAAGAAATCGCGCAATATGCCGATGCAGTATCACCGTACAAGGAAGTCATCATCCCGCGTGATGCGAAAAATGAACTGGGCGCGGCGACCAGCTTTGTTGCTGATGCGCATGCTGCTGGCTTGAAAGTACATACCTGGACATTGCGCCCGGAAAATCCTTTCCTGCCACCTAGCATGCGTCTCGGTGACCCTGCCTCACTGACGCAGCGTGGTGACTCTATCGCTGAGATCACGGCTTATTTGAAAGCCGGTATCGATGGCTTCTTCACAGATGATCCAGCCGTTGGCCGTGCTGCGGTGACCGCGTTCAAGAAGTAAACTCCTTTAAAGTGTTAATGCCAATGCCTGGATATTGATCCAGGCATTTTTTTTTGCACATTCTTTCTTAGGCTTGCTTCAAGCGATGGGCAAAGAAAGCCAGCATTTCATTCCGCGCAGCGATGGTTGGCTGACCTGTCTCATCGATCAGGTGCGCGGTCACCACGCTATGCGGCGTTGTTACGTATCGTTTGAAGAAGGGAGCAGTATCCTGATTGGCAGCGCTGTCAGGCAATACCTTGCTGACGAAGCGCTCACCCAAGGCTTCTGAAAATGCCGCAAAGCGCTGGGCACGGCAAAATGCGTCGCCCGCAAAGCGATAAGCCATGACAGTCAGGCCTTCTGCTTCAAGACGCTGGCGTACAGCTTGCAAGTCGGCAGCATCTATACCTGTACCTGCCGGATCATCCATAGGCAAGGATGGCTGCGATACCACTGGCGCAAGTACGGCAGGCTCCAGCATCATCGATAAAGCAAAATTACCGGTAAAGCACATACCTATCGCCCCCACACCAGGGCCACCAGAATTTTCATGTGCAAGTCTTGCCAGCGCCCTCAGCCATAGCGTTACCGGGCTGGAGCCTTTACCTGCAAAGGCGCGGAACTCTGCACTGACGCAGGCTTTCTGAAATACAGCCGCTCCCTCTTCTGCTGATACCACGACGCCATCTCGCCCGAACAAAGAGGGCATATACACCGTAAAACCAGCATCACGCACCCAGCGCGCAAAGCGTGCCACATGCGGGCTGATGCCCGGCATCTCTGTCATGACGATAACGGCAGGCCCAGATCCTGCAACATAGACACGCTTGCTGACTTCATTAAGCGTGATCTCGCGTGCGCTGAAATCACTAAGTGGGTCATCGGCATGCATATCCTGTTTAGTGCTAAATGTGCTTACTGCAATTGGTATGTGCGTAGTTCCTGCGCTTGACATGGCGACTCCTGATTTATCTGGAGCTTGCAGTGTAGGTCTGAGTCAGACACAGGAATAGCGGCAGTTCCGCCAGAATCAAGGCGGAATTGGACATTTGCAAACGGCATGTAGAATACGGTACCGTCAATCGCAGTTTCGATCACAATTTAGCGGAGCACAAACCCATGCTGATCTGGTGCAGGCTGCAATACCTTTTGTCTTTAGCCTTGAAACTGTTATTACTAAGCAGTTTTGCAGTACAGGCACAAGCCGCCGATACACTCAAAGTTGGCTCCAAGCGCTTTACTGAATCCTATGTGCTGGGAGAAATCCTGACGCAAACTGCGGCAGCACATAATCCTGCCCTACATCAGCAAGGGCTGGGCAATACTGCCATTGTCTTCAATGCACTCAAGAATGGCAGCATTGATGTCTATCCAGAGTATATGGGTACCATCAATACCGAGATACTCAAGCATGAAAACGCAATCAGCATGCAGGAGATGCAGACAGAACTGGCTAAACAGGGCCTGGGCGTATCTGTGCCTTTGGGCTTTAATAATACCTACGCATTGGCGATGCGGCCTGATGCTCCTGACATAAAATCACTGACTGATCTGGCGGCAAAAACTGATTTACGCTTTGGACTATCGCATGAATTTCTGGGCCGCGCCGATGGCTGGCCGGGCTTGGTCAAACGTTATCGCTTGCCGCAACAAGCCAGTGGGCTGGATCATGGCATCGCTTATGAAGCCCTGACTGCAAAACAGGTAGATGTCATCGATATTTATTCCACCGATGCCAAGATCAAACAACTGGGCTTGCGCGTATTGGTGGATGATACAAATTACTTCCCGCGTTATGACGCCGTTTTGCTGTACAGACTGGATGTCCCCGCCCGCTTCCCGCAAGCCTGGGCAGCCATACAGAAACTGGAGGGCAAGATAGACAATGCGCAAATGATAGCGATGAATGCGGCAGTGGAAATTGATGGCCTGAGCTTTGCGCAGGCGGCGCAGCAATTTGTGGCAAAGTCACCGGCAAATGTTGAACGCGCAGGCTTCATGTCCAAATTATTTGGTGAAGATTTTTTGAAGCTGACCTGGCAGCATCTGACGCTGGTATTGCTGTCAGTTGCGTTAGCCTGTTTAGTGGGTATCCCGTTGGGCATCATCGCCGCCTTTGCCCCACGCTTGCGTGCAGTTGTCATGGCGACTGTCGGCATTTTACAAACCATCCCCTCACTGGCCTTGCTGGCGATGTTGATCCCACTGCTGGGCCGGATAGGTTTTGTCCCAGCCCTGATTACCCTGTCGCTATATGCCCTGCTGCCCATAGTCCGCAATACCTGTGTAGGTCTGGTGCAAGTGCCAACCGGTTTACGCCTGGCAGCGCAAGCCTTGGGGCTGTCATCGCGAGACCGCTTGTTGAATATAGACTTGCCTCTGGCCTTGCCGATGATACTGGCAGGCGTTAAAACCGCAGCAGTCATGAGCGTAGGTACGGCAACCATCGCCGCCTTCATCGGTGCCGGTGGTTACGGTGAACGCATCACCATAGGCCTGGCCTTGAATGATAATCAGATGCTGCTGGCAGGTGCCTTGCCTGCCGCGGCTCTGGCTTTGTTGACGCAATGGGGGTTTGATTTGCTGGAGAGGGTGGTCGTGAGGAAAAGGGATTGATCAAAATACGATGCTGGTCACTCTTAAAGAAATATAGAAGGCCTACGACTAGTGTAGGTTGGGCTGATACCCCGTAGCCTAGCGAGGCCCGGCCTAACCTACAATTTCCATTGTTTTATCTCTTGAAAACAACGACTCTACAGGGCACTGAGTACACAAAGAAAGGGCTTACGCAAAATTGTCCCAGTTCGTAGGTTGGGCTACGGTTTACCAGCCCAACACTCAACGTTTAAATGACGTATACGTTTGTTTATGCCCAGTGTTGGGCTGATAAAGCGTAGCCCAACCTACAATTTCTACTTGAACACAAAAGAACAATGCCTACCAGAAAGCAGCCCCCTTTGGTAATATGCATCCGGTTCGATCTTCCTGATCAAGCCTGAAAACCTGATTTCCCTGCTGCAATAACCTGCCCAGAAAAGCTCTTTTGATTTCGCCCGTCCATCATCTCGCTGCATCACCACCAGCCTGGCGCTTTGCCAGGGCGGCGGCGCTTGGGGTTTTGTGCGTGGCGTTTTGCACAGTCAAAGTTCATGCAGCCTCACCACAATCCGACAGCACGCTGCAAGTCTTGCACTGGTGGACTTCTGCCAGCGAACGCAAGGCAGCCAGCCTGCTGGTGGCGCGCATGGCGGATGAAGGCATCACCTGGCGCGATGCTGGCATACCCGGCGGTGCAGGCATAGGGGCGGGCAAAGTATTGAAGAGCCGCGTGTTGGCGAATGATGCGCCCGAGGTCACGCAAATTATTGGTGTCTCGATACGCGAATGGGCAGACCTGGGCTTCTTGCTGGAGCTGGACAAGGTTGCGGCGGCCAATAAATGGAATACCAGTTTCTTCCCGACCATACAAAACCTGATACAGCACCGCAAGCATGTGGTGGCGGCGCCGCTAGGCATACATCGCATCAACACCCTGTTTTATAACAAGAAAATATTCAGCACGCTGAAGCTGTCACCACCAGATAACTGGGATGAGCTGGTCACGGTTGCAGCCAGGCTGAAAGCTGCAGGCCTGATACCACTGGCACAAAGTAGCGAACCTTGGCAAGTCGCCACTTTGTTTGAAAACCTGATACTGGCCGAGGGCGGGCCTGAATACCATCGCGAATTATTCGTCAAACAAAATGCCCAGGCTGTCATGGACAAACGCTTCAGCCATGCACTGGAACGTTTGCGCCAGATGAAAAGCTGGATGAATAATCCTGTCGATGAACGTCCGTGGACAGAAGTGGTGAAGCAGTTTTCAAAAAATGAAGCGGCAATGATGATCACCGGCGACTGGGTCAAGGGTGAGCTCAATGACGGCGGTTTTGTCACCGACGAGGCCTTCTCCTGCACAGCCATGCCGGGTACAGGCAAATACCATATGTATAGCGTCGATACCTTTTCGATGTTCACCAATGATTATTCACGCATCACGGCGCAGGAAAAACTGGCCCGCCTGGTCGCCACGCCAGCGGTGCAGGCTGACTACAATGCCGTCAAGGGCTCGGTATCGGTAAGGCGTGATGCTGATCCGGCGCGTATGGACAGCTGTGCGCGTGCATCCTGGAATGTCTTTGCCCAGGGCGCAGCGACGCAAGCGCCCAGCCTGGTACACCGCATGGCTACCGATGAAACCAGCAAGGATGCCATCATCGCAGTGATACACCGCTACTTTATCGATACCACAGTCAGCACTGCAGACACCCAGGCCAGGCTGGTGGCGATGTACAAGACATTTGGCAATAACAAAAAATAAACTCCATAAGATGTGAGGCAGACAAAGATGACGCGCAAAATACTGATCGTTGATGATGACCAGAAAACCCGGGTATTACTGAAAACCTATCTGGAGAAAAATCAGTATGAAGTCATCCTCTCGCACAATGGCGAGAGCTTCGTCGCTGAATTCAATAGCCAGATGAATCAGTTGTCACTGGTGATACTTGATGTCATGTTGCCCGATACCGATGGCTTTGCCCTGTGCAAGGTGGTGCGGCAAAAATCAAATATCCCCATCATCATGCTGACTGCAAGTTCAGATGACACTGACCGCATCGTCGGGCTGGAGCTGGGTGCCGACGACTACATCGCCAAGCCCTATAATCCCCGCGAACTGCTGGCACGTATCAAGGCCATACTACGCCGTACGGCAATTGCCGATGTGGCGTCAGCGCCGCGCTATTACCGCTTCCTGGGCTTCACGCTGGACCTGATAGAACGTAAGGTCACCGACAACACCGGTGAACTGGTGGCACTGACGGGGCTCGATTATCAATTGCTGAAGTATTTTGTCGAACACCCGGGCGATGTACTCGACCGCAATGTGCTGTCAGAAGAAACCCGTGGCCGCGATGCTGGCCCACTGGATCGCTCACTCGACGTACAGATCAGCCGCCTGCGCCTGCTACTCAAGGATGACAGTAAACAGCCTACCCTGATCAAGACCGTGCGCGGGGCCGGTTATGTATTCTCTGCTGACGTGAGCGCGGCCAGTGCCTGAACCTGCCATCGTGCTGAGGCGCTGGCTGCCACAATCGCTACTGGGCCGTCTATCGCTGGTCATGGTGTGCGGCGTGCTGCTGACGCAACTGGTAGGCAGTGCCATCTGGACCACTCAACAACGTGCGAAGGCCGAGATAGAAGCCACCACGGCAGCACAATACCTGGCGCACAGTGCGTCAAGTGCGATACGATTTTTTCGCAGCCTGCCGCCTAATTACCGTACCGTGCTGATACAGCAATTCCGCGAGATGGGGGGCACGCGTTTTTTTGTACAGGCAAATAATGCCTATGTACCGATCACAGAAATAGAATCACAGGCGCTGGCCCATACAGTGCTTGGCAAGGTTGGCAATACCCTCAAGTCTGACTTGCCGCAATATCCCGAATTCAAACTGGCTTTCGCCTGGCCAGATCAACTGACGACCTCTGTCGACGGCACGCGTATCACCGACCTGCCTGAGAGCTGGGTGCAGCATATCCTGCTGATCAAACCTGAACCTGCGCCAGTATTGGTAATACAGACCGAGCTGGAACCAGGCAACTGGTTATATCTGGCGGCCCTCATGCCCAACCCTTATTTCTTGAAGGGCAATGATCCTCTGTCTTTTGACCGCCTGGTCTTGCAGGGCCTGTCACTGGCTTCGGTATTGCTGCTCTCCATCATGGTGGTACGCTGGATCACGCGGCCACTGGCGGCCTTGTCAGATGCGGCAGCAGCCTTTGGCAAGGGTGAGCAGGTGCCAGACTTGCCAGAAACAGGCAGCAAGGAATTCATCAACACCGCACGCGCCTTCAGCGCCATGCGCCAGCGCATACAAAGCTATATCGAAGACCGCGAACGCCTGTTCATCTCCATCTCACACGATCTGCGCACGCCTATCACACGCCTCAAGCTGCGCTCAGAATTACTCGACGATGATGTCTTGCGTGGTGAATTTGAAGAAGACCTGGATGACCTCGACATGATGGTCAAGGGAGCTTTGCAATGCGTGAAAGATAGCGACATTCATGAAAACCCTACTGAAGTCAGGCTGGACCCGCTGATACGCAGACTGGTGCGCAGTGCGCATCTGGCCAAACATAATGTGGCATTCACCGATTCAGGTGTGACAGTACATGGCAAACCACTGGCGCTGAAACGTGCAATAGGCAATCTGCTCGACAATGCCCTCTACTATGGCGAGCGTGCAGAAATCAGCGTGCGTGCTGTTGCTGATAGCGTCATCATAGAAGTACGCGACCACGGCCCAGGCGTACCAGAAGATGCTCTGCCCAGCCTGTTTGATCCCTATGTACGTCTGGTGCATGGCCGCAGCCAGAATGAAAGCGGCATGGGTCTGGGGCTGGGTATAGCCCGTAGCGTCATCGAAGCCCATGGCGGTACACTGGTGCTCGAAAACCATACTGATGGCGGTTTGAAGGCCATCATTACCCTGCCCAGCGAGGGTAATGCCTGACCTGGCATTTCACTCGCATTTCAAGATCTCTTTCTCTCCTGCTTGCTTTTGCTTTTCGTTCGACGACAAGCTGACCTCCCTCTGCGCGAATCGCAACACCTGCATCTGGACTTTTGTAAAGTTTTGTAAGGAATTCTTAAGTTAAGTTTTACCAACTTAGGAATTCACACATCTGTAAATCATCCACACCCTAGCGAACGGCAATGCCAGCGCAAAAACCGGGTAAGGATTTGTAAGCTGTTCACCTGACCAGTTCACACAAACTCCCAATAAATCAATCACTTATGGAAAGACGCACTAAACAGATATGCAAGTGGCATTACATTCATCGCATTGCTAGTATCGGTTTCAAGTAATTTATTTATATCGATTGATTTGTTAGCGACGCAATGAATCAACCGGAATTGTTTTAACCCCTTCCCCTTCAAGGGGAGATTTGTGGGAATTCGCAAAGCATGCTTTGCGCCACAAATTTCCAAGCCGCCTCCAAGCGGCGCGGTGGAGTGGTTGGGACTGTTGGAGCTCCTTCCCCTTCAAGGGGAAGGTTGGGATGGGGATGGGTTTCTAACGCAATTTGACTTCAGGTCAATCAACCGAAACCCATCCCCACCCTAACCCTCTCCCTTGAAGGGGAGGGGATTTAAAAGTGTATTACCGAATAAATATTCTTAACAGGATCTCTTTTGAACCGCATCCCCCACATCGCCATGTTATGCGCCACCGCCATGATGAGCACTGCCAATGCTGGCACGCTTGTCCTGGAAAGCTGGCGCGTGGATGACAAGGCCTTGTGGGAAACAGTCCTGATACCGGCATTCGCCAAACGTCACCCCGGCATAGACATACGCTTTGCACCAACTACGCCGACAGAATACGACAGCAGCCTGCAAGCACATTTTGCCAATGGCACAGCGGGTGACCTGGTAGCCTGCCGTCCGTTTGATGTATCGCAGTCTTTGTATAACAAAGGCTATCTCGAAAAACTGGATGGCAAACCGGGCATGGAACATTTTGAAGCGACCGCCTTGCTGGCATGGCAAACCGATGATGCGAAAGCGACTTTTTGCATGCCGGTGGCTTCTGTCATCCACGGCTTCTTGTACAACAAAAAAATCTTCAAGAAACTCAATCTGCAGGCACCAAAAACCCAGGCTGAATTTTTGACAGTACTGGATGCGGTAAAAAAGAATGGCAGCTATGTTCCACTCGCCTTGGGCACAGCAGAAAAATGGGAAGCCACACAAACCCTGTTCACCAGCATAGGCCCCAACTACTGGCATGGTGAAGCAGGCCGCAAGGCGCTTATCGCTGGCAAGGCAAAATTTACTGATGCTCAGTATGTCGCCGCCTTTGATTATGCGGCCAAACTGGGCTCGTATCTGCCCAGTACGGCCAGCACGCAAACCTATAGCGACAGTCAGCATCAATTCGCTTCTGGCAAGGCGGCGGTTTATCCAGTTGGTTCATGGGATATCTCTTATTTCAATCAGGTGCAGGGTCTGGATTTTGGCGTGTTTGCGCCCCCCGTGCGTGCAACTGGTGACAAGTGCTACATCCTCGATCATATGGATATAGGCATAGGCATCAATAAAAAATCCCGCAATAAAGAAGATGCCTACAAGTTTCTCGAATGGCTGGGCTCACAAGAATTTGCTGACCTGTATACCAATCGCGTCACCGGATTTTTCTCTTTGTCGAATCATCTGATCGCCGTGCGCGACCCCATAGGAAAACAGATGATGGAATGGCGGACAGTGTGTGAATCGAGCATACGCGTCAATGCACAGATATTGAACCGTGGCCAACCGAGCATGGAGCAGGAATTATGGAATGTGAATGCCGATCTATTGAATGGCACGGTCACCGGCAAGGAAGCAGCCGCAAGAATACAAAACAGTGTTGCAAGTGCAAGTAAGTTTAAACGATGAGAGTTTAAGCAGTTCAAGCGTTAAGATCATACCTCCCCCAAGTCGTATGATTGATTTGCCGACGCCCAGCGCGGCGTCGGCTTTTTTTAGCGCTTGATGCGCAAGTGAAAATTACGAGAATAAAGAAAATAGTAAAGATTTTTTGCCTTGATTAAAGCAATTCAGAACGAGGTCAAAATTGCTGCGCCAAAAGAAGAAGATGTGATACCAACGAGTAAAACCAACTGAAGGAGATTTGCATGAACACCCCCGTATTCAAGAAGAAGCTGTTACCGCAACTGATTGCCCTGATCGTCAGCACCACCGCGTTTAATATCGTCTATGCTGCTGATGAAACAGCAGAAGCTGCACCAGGCTCACAAGTCGTAGAAGTGCGCGGCATACGCGATACACTGAAAAAAAATCTGGCTGGCAAACGCGATTCGCAAAATATTGTGGATACAGTCAATTCAGAAGACCTCGGCAAATTCCCTGACAAAAACGTCGCTGATTCGTTGCAGCGCGTGCCTGGCATTTCTGTTGACCGTACCTGGGGTGAAGGCCGCGACATTTTTGTACGCGGTACCGACAAAAGCCTGAACATGACGCAGTTGAATGGTCAGTCAGTCGCTTCTGCTTACTGGTGGAAAAACGATTCACAAAGCCGTGGCTTCAACTATGACATCCTGCCTTCTGAACTGGTAGGCAGTCTTGATGTTTACAAAAGCCCATCTGCTGATCTGGATGAGGGCAGCATAGGCGGTTTGGTCAATGTCAAGACGCGCAAGCCTTTGCAATTCAAAACACCTTTGACAGCACAATTCTCGCTGGAGGCAACTTATTCTGATCTGCCCAAGAAAACCGACCCGCAAATCTCTGGCCTGGTGAACTGGAAGAATGATGAAAACACGCTGGGTGTCTTGCTGTCCCTGAGCAAGCAAAAGCGCACGATGCGTCGCGATGGTCTGGAGAATTTTACTGATTCCACCAAGTACACCATCGTCGATCAAAATAATGTAGTCACACCAAATGCTTATGCATCCTGGGGCGGTGGTTCTGCGATTTTCCGCCAGGACCGTGAACGCACGACTGGCAATGTGACCTTGCAGATCAAGCCTAACCGTGACAGCGATATCTCCCTGAATTACATCAATTCAGACATGAACATGGATAATAATAACCAGAACTACCTGTGGCAAATAGGTGGCCTGGCAGATGGCAATAATGTTATCCGTATCACCAACCCGCGTTTCATCACGACCTCTGACGGCACCAAGGCAGTAGTCGGCGGCACAGTCGGTCCGACAACTGGCGTTTCGTTTGAGCCTATCTACCGCGAAGCCTATATCAAATCCAAGATACTTGATCTGGAAGGCAATTATGAAGGCGATGGCTGGAAACTGCATGGCCAGTTAGGTTCCACCTCTGCCGAAGGCGGCAGCAAGCATGACCGCAATTTCTGGTTTACTGGCAATACCCGTGCAACTGTGAATATCGCGCCAGATACTTATGAAGTGTCTTACCTCGACATGAGCCCACTCGACCCAACCAAGCTCACGCTGCAAAATGCACGTGACTGGATACGCAAGATGGAAAGCAAAGAAAACTATGTACAGGGTGACCTGACATGGGATCTGACTGGCTCTTTCATCAAGGACATCAAGCTGGGCCTGAAATACCGCGACAACACCGTGCAAAATCACCGCACCATAGGCACGGTAGGCCCTGGCAGCACCGGCTGGCAATCTTTGAGTCTGGCTGATCTGTCCACTGGCCCATCACCACTGCTGAGCCAGGCTGCAGCAACCTCTGGTTCATTGACCCAATATGCATGGGTTAACGATGCACTGGCCGCCAGCAAGGGCTTTGCCATGTACGACAAAGGCATGGTCTATAACGAAGCCAAGGGCGAGTACTACAAGATACAAGAGAAGATTACGGCAGCTTATGTCAAGGCTGATTTTGCTGCAGACAAATGGCGCGGTGACTTCGGTGTACGCCTGGTCAAGACTGAACAGACATCTGAAGCCTACCAGGACCTGACCGGCAAAGGCAATTATGTCATCGGCAGCACGACACGTACTTACAACGATGCTTTGCCCAGCCTGAACGTCGTATATGACTTGCGCAAAGACCTGATCATACGCGGTGCCATAGCCCGCGTCATGGCACGTAACACCTACAGCGACCTCAGCGCCAGTACCGAAGTCAGCGGCACCACCAATGCAGCCACCGCAGGTAATCCTTTGCTCAAGCCTTACCATGCTGACCAGGCAGAGATAGGTGCAGAATGGTATTTTGCTGATGCATCGATGTTGTCTGCAACATTGTTCACCAAACGCCTGGATACCTTCATTTACACCTCGACCGCACAAGAAAATGTCGGTGGCGTAACGCGCCCGGTAACACGTCCGCATAATGCCGACAATGGCGCGGTCATCAATGGTCTGGAACTGCAATGGCAACAAGCTTTTGGTAATGGTTTTGGTGCCATCGTGAACTACACCTTCACTGATGCAAAAGCTGGCTCCATTGCTGGTGGACAAAAACTGAATGTCATCGGCAACTCACGCAATCAGTTGAATGCCAGCGGTTATTACGAGAAGAACGGCATCAGTCTCCGCCTGTCGTATAACTACCGTTCCAAATCTTACGGTGGCCTGGATGAAGGCGGCCAGGATGTTACCAGCGCCTATGGCCAGTGGGACGCTACAGCCAACTGGGACATCACACCAAAGATCAGCCTGTTTGCGACAGCCGTCAACCTGACCAATTCTGTGATACGCACCAACACCACGGATGGCCTGCCAGTTGGCGTGTATGAAAACGGCGCACGTTACAGCGTAGGTGTCAGGGCCAAGTTCTGATCTGCACGATGATGGCCAGGAGCAATTCAGGCCAGTAGCACAAAGCCTCCCCTGATTACTCTGTGGGGGAGGCTTTTTTGCCCGATGTCCCGGCAAGAACGATGATAGTTCGTCAGCTCAAGTGACCATTTAAAATATGTCTGGAACACCTCATGAACAACAATGATCAAGCAACGGGATCAACAAAGGATGTGGTCGTTGCCATGTTCTTTATCAGCCTCTTGTTTTTTATCCTGGGCTTTGCCACCTGGCTCAATGGCTCGCTGATCCCGTTTTTAAAAATAGTCTGCGACCTCAATAACTTCCAGGCGCTATGGGTGACATTTGCATTTTATATCGCCTACACCGTCATGGCCCTGCCATCTGCCGCCATACTCAGCCGTACCGGCTACAAGAACGGCATGACACTGGGCCTGGGCATCATGGCAGTGGGTGCATTACTGTTTATCCCCGCCGCAAAGACCAGCTACTACGCCTTCTTTTTGCTGGCCCTGTTCACACTGGCAACCGGCATGACGCTGATGCAAACCGCCATCAACCCTTACATCGTCTGTATAGGTTCACGCGAGAGCGCTGCCATGCGTATCAGTATCATGGGCCTGTTCAACAAGGGCGCGGGTATCGTTGTGCCACTGGTGTTTTCTGCATTGATCTTGTCCGGTATAGAAAAATATTCTGACACTGCACTGGCCGCACTTGATCATGCTGGCCGTCTGGCCTTGCGCTCTGAACTGTCATCGCGCCTGGTCTATCCCTATGCCATCATGGCGGCTGGCTTGCTGGTGGTCATGCTTATTGTGCATTTTTCTTCACTGCCGGAATTGCGGGCAGAAGAAGAAAAAAACCAGCCCGAAGTCACCAGATGGGGCGTGCTGCAATACCCGCAACTGGTACTGGGCGCATTGTCGCTGTTTGCCTATGTCGGTGTTGAAGTCATCGCCGGTGACACCATAGGCCTGTATGGCCGCAACCTCGGTGTGCACAACTACACCGTACTGACCTCATACACCATGAGCTTCATGGTCATAGGCTATATCCTCGGTGCCACCACCATCCCCAAACTGATGACACAAAAAACTGCCCTGCTGTTCTCGGCAGTGAGCGGCCTGCTGTTCACCGTTGGCGTCGCCACCAGCTCCGCCACCGACACCAGTATTGCCCAGGCAATAGTCGGCTGGGCAGGCGTGCCAGTGGTACCGAATACCGTCATGTTCCTCGCCATGCTGGGCCTGGCCAACGCCCTGGTCTGGCCATCCATCTGGCCACTGGCCCTGCAAGGCCTGGGCAAATACACCGCAGCCGGTTCCGCCCTGCTCATCATGGGCATCGCCGGCGGCGCACTGCTGCCCATGCTGTACGGTAAATTCTCAGACGCAGGCAACTCCCAAACCGCCTACTGGGTCATGCTGCCTTGTTATCTGATGATTTTCTTTTATGCAGTGAAGGGACATAAGTTGAGGAGCTGGGGTACATGTGAGAGGAGATTAGAGAGGGTGGATCAGGCAGGGTAAGTTAACTCCCAGAATCCCATGCTACAAATACCCTCATTCTTGTCATAACGAGGATGGGGGTTAATAAAAAAGCAACATTTTAAATGGCAATCTGCTCAAAAAATAAGCCTATATCAAGATCATAACCAGTATAATTCTATTGGAAAGTTAGATTATCTAAGCCTAATCTGTATAAAATCAATGGATTTCTCCTTACTCTTGCCTGATGAGATTTGCCTCAAGCTCGGCGTACGTGCACGCGAACGGCGCTTGCTGTTGAATATCAGTGTAGAAGAATTGGCGCAACGCACAGGCATCTCTGCCCAAACTGTCAGCAGCTTTGAACGCACTGGCAAATGCACTCTGGCCAATTTTGTCCGCATACTTGAATCACTGAATGCCACGCCAGATTTGCAGACAGTTCTGGTGCCGCAAACCAATACCATAGAAGAGATGCGGGCAAAGTCTGCAGTGCAAGCCAGGCAACGCGCGTATCGCAAACCGAAGAGCCCATCATGAAAGAGCTCAAGGTCAATTACAAGGCGCAAGGCGAGTCGCTTTGGCTGGGCACACTGGCCGATGATGGCCGCGATATCTTGTTCCAGTATTCGCCAGCAGCACTCGCAAGTGGTCTGGAACTATCTCCCATACGCTTGCCACTGCGGTCATCTGCCTACCCCGACAAACAGACAGATTACCTGCCCATCATGCGTGTGCCAGGATTAATCTACGACTCCTTGCCTGACAGTTGGGGCTTGCAGTTGATGAGCCGCCGCATGAAAGCCAAAGGCATAGATACCGACACTGTCTCCGTGCTGGACATGCTCTCCTATCTTGGCGACAACACCATGGGAGCATTGACCTATGAACCCGGCAGCGAAACCCATCTGGCAGTCAGCGATCTTGCCCTGATCGATCTGGCGAAAGAGGTTCAGGCAATACTCACAGATGACAGCTATGAAGTATTGGACGAGCTTGCCAAGGCAGGTGGCTCACCCGGCGGTGCACGACCGAAGGCACTGGTTTACTACCAGCCTGCGACAGGGAAAATGAGCACTGAATACATGCCAGATGCAGAATCCTGGCTCATTAAATTTCCGGCAAAAGACGATGCCAGCGATAGCTGTGCACTGGAAGAACTGTATGCCCGGCTGGCGCGCAAATGCGGCCTCGGCATGGGTGAAACGCAATTCTTTGAATTACCAGACGGTATGACAGCATTCGGCACTAAACGTTTTGACCGCGATAATGAGCAGCGCGTTCACGTACACTCACTGGCAGGCATGTTGCACGTTCACTTCCAGATACCCTCTTTAGGTTATAGCGAATTCATGCGAGCAACCCGCAGGCTGACTAGGGATGCGCGAGAATTAAAAAAAGCCTTACAACGTTGCGTTTTTAACGTATTGATGAACAACCGCGACGACCACGCAAAAAACCAGTCCTACCTGCTCAACAGGAATAATGAATGGGAACTCGCACCACCCTATGATTTGACTTATTGTGCCGGTTATCGCGGCGAACATTTTATGGATGTCGCTGGCGAAGGAAAGTCACCAACGCGGGCACATATCTTGAAAGTTGCGCAAGACGGTGGAATGAAAGAAAAAGAAGCGCAGAATATTATTGATGAGATGTTGGAGTTAATTACTGCTGCTGATTTCAAGAATACTGCACGGGATTTGCCTGTCTCAAAAAAGACCTTGGCGGCGGTGGGCAAAATTGTTGAGGCGAATAGATCACAATTACATAAATAAAACTTAAATGGTCTCTCTAGGTTAGCTTATTGTTTTCCAAACGTAAAATAAAGTCATCTATAGAACTTAATATGACCAATTCTGAATTACCTTGGACATAATCCAATAATTCAAACTCATGCCAGTCATGATCAAGCTCATCGTCATAGTCTTCAAAAAATAACTCTGGCAATCCGACCATATAAGCATCGAAGTACGTCTCATCAAGCAACGCCAATTTGATTCTGGCACTTAAATTCTCCAACGAAAACTCATTTGGATTAGTGAAGTTGGCTTCACCGAAATTTTTGAAATTTCCGGCATCGCGATATAAATAAGAAAAGCAGATATTCATTTTCACACCAAAAATTTCTTTGTTCACTCAGTTATGCTGAAAGACATGCTTGTTATGCCAAACAAGAAATTCCATTGAAGGACTGAATTTTTCGGGCATAGCGATTTGCTTTCCATCCAAACCTAATATCCATTCTGAAGCAAATGGGTTATCTGCAAGCTTGTTTGCGGCTGGTGAAATCTTTATTTTGTATTCTGTATCTACCGTAAGCAAACCTTTGTCAAAAGCCTTGTCATGCAGCATAGACAGACATAGCCCATTACTTGGATTGAGTCGATTAGCCCTATCTGAACGCCAGGGAATGATATGACTCGCGACCAATAGACTTGGATGAGCCAAGCCAGTAATACAGCAGCGGCTAGCATAAGCGCTTAAAACGGCGCGACGAAAAAAGTGCTGCCCTATGCGTACCTCACTCTCTATTCGTTTGCTATCACTTGAATAATCAATTTGCACATCTGAAATTGCTGCCTCGTCCTCAATATCGGCGTCCTCAACGTTTACTCTATTTAGGGCCAGCAACGCATCAACTGCAGTTTGACTAGTGACAGCAAAGCGATTCCAATCAGCTTGCATTTCCTCCCACATGGCACGATCCAACTTAGACGCGCCAGTCAAGCCACTACGTCCCGAATCTGTGATGACAGGATCAAGACTTGCTATATTGACCAGCTTCATGGCGAGTGCTGAAGGAGTTCTGCCTATCAAGCTGGCAAAGGCGATTATTTCTGGATGTCGGCTATGAAATTTGCCGAAAGGAAGCTGGCAATATAAATTGAAGGCAATCAGAAGTTGTTCACGAGTCCAATTGTTGGATTTCTCTGTCATTGCCAATACTTTCTACATTCACCAAAAGGGGAAAATATACCAATATCCTCATCATATCCTGGTCAAAATGATATGTCTTGCGATCATTTTGTGAAATGTTTCATGCATGCATTTCAAACAACTAACATTTACAAATGCTTACATCACAATTTCCCTTCCCTACCCTTGTGATAATGTACCAATTCAGCAATACTTCGCCTACGCCGGATATACTGGTATCCGCCGAATAGCTGTTGGCCGCTATCAATAGAATTGCCTGCCAGCATCCTGCAAGAATTTTGTTTTTTGGAGAACACTATGGGTCTGTGGAATAAGCTCAGCAATGAATTTATCGATATTGTCGAATGGCTGGATGACAGTCCCGATGTGATGGTGCATCGCTTTGAGCGCTATCAGAATGAGATCAAGATGGGTGCCAAGCTGACGGTGCGCGAAGGGCAGATTGCTATCATGGTCAATGAGGGCCAGATGGGCAAGGGGCAGGTGGCGGATGTATTCACGCCGGGCATGTATGAACTATCGACCGAGAACATGCCTTTGCTGAGTACGCTCAAGGGCTGGAAGTATGGCTTTAACAGCCCTTTCAAGGCGGAAGTCTATTTCTTCAAGACTACCCGCTTTACCAATATGAAGTGGGGTACGGCCGGGCCTGCCACCATGCGTGACCCTGAATTTGGCGTAGTGCGTGTGACTGCCTTTGGTATCTATGGCATACGCATCGTGGATGCCAAGGCCATGCTGTCTGAGCTGGTCGGCACCAAGGCTGATTTTACGACAGCGGATATAGAAGAAAACCTGCGCGGCAAGATAGGCATGCGCATCAAGGAAGTGATGCCTGAAATTGGCGTGCCTGTCATCGACCTGGAAGCCAAAGTCACTGAAGTGGGCAAGCGCATACAGGAAAAAATTGCTGCTGACTTTGTGCAATATGGTCTGGAACTGTGCGAAGTACAGGTGCAGGACATAGGCTTGCCGGAAGAAGTGGAAAAAGCCATCGACCAGCAGGGTGCGATGCGCGTGATCGGCAATATGAACCAGTTCGCCCAGTACCAGGGTGCGCAGGCCTTGCGTGATGCGGCGCAAAACCCGGGCATGGCTGGTGCCATGATGGGTGTAGGCGTTGGTGGCATGCTGAGCCAGAGCATGGGCACGATGTTTGGGAATAATCCACAACCGGCAGCAGCGCCTGCTGCCGCTCCTGCATCTGCACCAGCGGCAGGCGGCGGTATGCCACCACCTTTGCCGACAGCGGTATCTTATTTTGTTGCGCAAAACGGTGCACAGACCGGGCCGTTTGATCTGGGCATATTGCAATCGCACGTGGGCAATGGCAGTTTAACGCGTGACAGCCTGGTATGGCGTCAGGGCATGGCGGCCTGGGGCAAGGCGGGTGAACAGGCTGATTTGTCTGGCTTGTTTGCGGCCATGCCTCCACCGCTGCCACCGCAATAAATCCTCCTCTGATGTGGCGTCGCGCCTGATGGTGGCGACGCCTTCTATTTTGTTCTGGAATCATCACCTGTGACGACAAAAAACTATCCCTGCAAATCTTGCGGTGCCAAGCTTGAATACGCGCCTGGTCAGCACGCCCTGCAATGCCCGTATTGCGGCGCCAAGAATGAAATCCCTGAAGACAAGGAAGCCACGGTCGCAGCAGTGGAAGAGCTGGATTATCAGGCTTACCTGGCAGAACAGGCAGGCAATGAACCCATGCTCGCCAGCCAGCATGTGAAATGCACAGGCTGCGGGGCAGAGTCGCAACTGGCAGCCAATCTGGTGTCTGACCGTTGCCCGTTTTGCGCAGTACCGCTGATCGCAGCCAATGCTTATTCTGCACGCAAGATCAGGCCCAAGGCGATTGCCCCGTTTGATATCAAGGAATCAGAGGCGCGCAGCAAGTTTGCCAACTGGATTACCGGCTTGTGGTTCGCGCCAAATGCGCTGAAGCAGGCTTACAGGGCAGAACGTGGCCTCAAGGGCATCTATACCCCTTACTGGACGTATGATGCAGATAGCGACACTACCTATCAGGGCCAGCGTGGCGTCGATTACACGGTAACAGAAAACTATACTGAAAACGGTGAGACCAAGAGCCGCCAGGTGACGCGTACCAACTGGTACCCGGCAGTGGGCGCAGTGCAAGTGTCGTTTGATGATGTGCTGGTCGTAGGTTCAAAGACACTGCCAACTTCGTATGCAGAAAATCTCGCGCCTTGGCGTCTGGAAAAATTGCAGGGTTACCGTGACGATTATGTATCAGGCTTTACGGTAGAGGCTTATCAGGTGGGCCTGGAGCCGGGCTTTGTCGATGCCCAGGGCAAGATGGAAGGCGAAATCCGCAATGCCATCTGCCGTGATATCGGTGGCGACCACCAGCGCATCATCGCGATGCAGCCACGCTATTCGAATATCAGTTTCAAACACATCCTGCTGCCTATCTGGCTGTCGTCTTATAAATATGGCGACAAAACTTACCGCTTTCTGGTGAACGGCCAGACTGGCCAGGTGCAGGGTGAGCGTCCGTATTCAGCGTGGAAGATTGCAGGGGCGGTGTTGCTGGCCATCGCAGTCGTCGTTGTGATTGCCATGCTTAATCACAAGTAATCGAATCAAGGGCAATATCTATCAAACCAGAGACACTGGGGCTGTACAGAGAGTTCATCAAAGAATTTTCTCTGTGTATCCTCTGTGGTGTAGCAGGGAAATCGAACGGCATGCCGTTCGCCTGCGTAACGAAGGCTGCTTGCCAGCAGCCTTTCTTCCCTCGGTGCCCCTGTGGTGAGTTTTTTGGTCTTTCAGAAATCCACCTGATTCAAAGCTTAACGCTCCATTAACATATCCATCATACGCTTGGGATTCGCCAGAAAATCCCGCGTGACCTTGTAGTGCTCGGTTTCTTCATACGCAATTTCAGAGATACCGTCTTTACTGCATTGGTAGATGAAGGCATCAGGATAAGCCATGAGTATCGGTGAATGGGTAGCGATGATGAATTGGGAATTATCCTCTATCAGATCATGGATGCGAGACAAGACCGCGAGTTGCCTTTGTGGTGACAGCGCAGCCTCAGGTTCATCGAGTATGTACAGGCCCTGACCGCCAAAGCGTTCTGTCATCAGCTTCAGAAAGGATTCGCCATGCGACTGTTCGTGCAAAGAAATCCCCCCATAGGAATTGATAATAGGAGGACCAAAGCTAGGTTCCTCATCCAGTTTTTCAATTTCAGTAGCCACATTGAAGAAGCTCTCAGCCCGCAAAAAGAAACCATCACGCGGCTTGCGTATGCCTTTGGCAATACGCAAATACTCATCCAATACTGAATGCGAACGCCTTGTACCAAAGCTGAAGTTCTTGGTACCACCCTCGGCATTAAAGCCCAAAGAAACCGCGATCGCTTCGAGCAAGGTAGATTTACCGGAGCCATTTTCGCCGACAAAGTAAGTGATCTTGGGATGCAGATCGACATATTCGAAGTTTTTTATCGCGGGCAAAGAGAAGGGGTAACGATCAAAAGATTCGACGATATCCCTGCGCAGGCTGACGCGGCTGACATACTGTTTTGAAATCATGTTGCCTCGGGTAATTCAGAGTTCATACCGCCTCTTGCTACTCAAACTGATCATCAGAGAAAATTCATTCAACAGAAAATTTTTCCTCTGTGCCCCTCTGTGGTGTAGCAGGGAGTTGGAACGACATGTCGTTCGCCTGCGTAACGAAGGCTGCTTGCAAGCAGCCTTTCCTTGCTCCGTGTCTCTGTGGTGAGCTTTTTGGTCTTATAACTACCTATTCAAACTGCTTCTTGAACTCTGCAAACTGCGCACTCAAATCGCTGACTTGCTGCTTCAGTTGCGCGACTTCTGCCTCCAGTTGGCTGACCCTGTCATTTTTTGAAGCACCACCACCGCTGGCAAGATTGGAAGCTTCGGCCTGATCCAGGCTGGCTTCATCACAGGACAGCAGATGCGCGTAACGCGGCTCCTTGGTGCCTGGTGTCAGGTTCAAACGGGCGACCAGTGGCGGGTATTTGTCCATCAGGTAGTCCAGGCATTTCTCTACATCGGCGACACTGGCAAATTCATGCAGGCGGCCAGCGCGGGCGCGGATTTCGCCTGCGGTCTGGAAGCCGCGCAGCATGAGTATGGTCAATACCGCTACTTTGGGCTGATCCAGCATCCATTTGATGCGCATGCGGTGCTCATACTTGGCGACGCGGGCACCGGCCTGGTGGATGGCATTGACCAGTTTCTTGGTGGCCAGCCTGTCTATGGCTTCCAGCACTTCAGACTCGGTGACCGACATGACGGGGTCGCGGCTCGTAAGCTGGTTACAGGCATTCACCAGGGTATTGAGTGACAGGGGGTAATTGTCGGGGGTGGCGGCTTCTTTTTCTGCCAGTACGCCAAGGACGCGCACTTCTACTGCATCGAGATACTGTGCATCTGCTGTAGGGCTGTCAGGTGTGCTGGCTGACTCGCTGGTGTTTTCTGTGTTCATGGTTTTTCCTGGGATGATTGCTGCGAGCAACTCAAATGACTTAGGCCACTTAAGCTCGCGATAGCTTCATATTATCCCTAAAAATTGAAAATGTGACACTGGATCATAAGAACGCAGCCATCTATTCAATTATTTTTTAAAAATCTTAACCCCTTTTGTTTTGCTGCTCCGTTTAATGAGTATGAACGCGCTTTTTATGGAGAACAAAATGAATAAATGGACATCTTTACTGACAGCCCTGGCAATAGGAGCGATGGCCACGTTGGGCACATTCGCACATGCGGGGCAGCTTGCTGGCGTCAGCATCATCAACCAGAGCACGGGTGAAAGGCTGCCCATATGGCGTCATCAGGGCAATAATTATGTAGCGGGCAAGCCCGGTGAGCGTTATGCGGTAGAAATCACCAACAAGACTGGCGGGCGTATTTTGTCGGTCTTGTCTGTCGATGGTGTCAATGTATTGACGGGTGCCACAGCATCGCCACAGCAATCGGGCTATGTATTGGCGAGCAGGCAGCCAGTAGAAATCAAGGGCTGGCGCAAGAATATGGATGAAGTGGCAGCTTTCTATTTCGCCCAGTTGCCTGATTCGTATGCGGCACGCACAGGCAGACCTGACAATGTCGGCGTCATCGGCGTTGCCCTGTTCAGGGAGCTCAGAGAGTATAGGGAGCCTCTCCCTGTGGAACCCTGGTATTCACGCCGGAGTGAATCTGCCGCACCTGCACCAGCACCCGTTGCCCCCGCTGCTTCTGCCTTGCCTCCTGTTGAAGCAACCGGCAACCTGGCAAAAAGCAAGTCTGACATGGCTGAAAAATCCATGGATGCGAGGATAGGTACAGGCCATGGCGAACGTATAGACAGCAGCGTGCGGAACACCGATTTTCGCCGTGCCAGCCAGCAGCCTGACGAAATCATCAGTATTCAGTATGACACCTACGCGCATCTGGTAGCACGCGGCATTATCCCGCGCAACCGCTATCAGGATGCCAATCCCTTCCCTGGCGGTTTCGTACCTGACCCGAATTAAAAGCGCCGCAAATATAGCGCACCACAAATACCTGATGTCATGCCGCACTTCCATGGGGGTTCCCCAGGCCCCCTTTCACACTAAAAATACAGGAAATTGTCAATAATGAAAAAATCTGGCCACTACTTTAAAGCACCTATTTTGTGCCCCTTGCTCTTACTGATGCTGGGCGGTTGTCAGTTTGGCGATGTCGCAGAGACCGTGGCTGCCACCGGCGATGTGATGATAAGCCCGCAGTCTGACACAACAGCTTCCCGACAAACTGGCAACAAGAAGAACAAAACGATTGCCTCTCAGGATGGGCAAAAACCAGTGCTTGGCCCGGTTGCGGCTGAGCCTGCCCCAGCTGCATCGACCAGGATCAAACAAGTGCGCGCTGAGGAATTGCCAGCCCTGATCAATAGTTATTTCGACACCCATGAGAGCCGCAACCTGTATATACAGGTAGATAAGCCACTCTACAAACCCGGTGAAACTATCTGGTTCAAGAGCTGGGACTTGAAAGCCCGCAATTTGACTGGCAGCGAAATGCAAGCGGCAACGGTGGAACTGATCTCGCCCAAAGGCACCAGCGTGAGCAAGAAACGCTTGCGTGTCGAGGCGGGTAGTGCAGCCAATGATTTTGAATTGCCACCCGAGGCGCAAGGTGGTGAATACAAGATACGTATCACCAGCAGTGACGGAAAAACCCTGGAACGCGCCATCATCGTCTCTGCATTTGAAGCTCCACGCATGAAGAAAACCCTGGAATTCGTCAAGAAATCCTATGGTGCGGGTGAACAGGTCAGTGCCACGATCGCCGTCAAACGCCCTACTGGCGAGATAATGTCGGGCAAGCGCCTGGTCGCAGTTGCGACTGTCGATGGCGTGGAATTACCCCGCGTGAATGTCACGACAGATGCCACGGGTGAGGCACTGGTGAAATTTGATTTACCGAAGAACATCAGCACTGGCGATGGCTTGTTGACGATACTGGTAGAAGATGGCGGCGTCACTGAATCGATTTCAAAATCCATACCCATCCTGCAAAACAAGCTGGCACTGTCTTTCTTCCCTGAAGGTGGCAAGATGGTGGCGGGTTTGCCTGCCCGTCTCTATTTTGAAGCCAAAACCAGGTTGGGAAAACCGGCAGATGCCGAGGGCAAGCTGGTGGATGATCTGGGTAATACGGTTGCCAGATTCAATACCTATAAAAATGGCCTGGGCCGTGTCGCGTTTACGCCAGCTACGGGTCGCCGTTATCATGCAGAAATAAGCAAACCCAGCAGCGTGACTGAGCATTATGCTTTGCCATTGGCAGAAGAAGCGGGCTGTGTCATGCGCAGCTATGATGATCTGGATGGTCAGGAAAAAGCCTTGCGTATAGCCGTGCAATGCAGCACCACGCAAAAGGTCGTGGTCGCGGCCACCGTGCGCGATAAATTATTTGATGCAGGCAGCATGGAAGCTGGCCCGGCCAAACCGGCTGTCATGTATTTACAAGCCAAAGACCCGGCCACGACTGCTACTGCAGGCATCGCCCGCGTTACCTTGTTTAACCAGAATCTGGACCCGCTGGCAGAACGCCTGGTGTTCCGCAATCGCCGTAACCGGCTTGAGATCAAGGTAGAGCAAGACAAGAAAGCCTATGTACCGCGCGGCGAAGTCGCCCTGAACATCACAACCAAAGATGCCAGCGGCAAAGCCGTGCCAGCAGAACTGGCCCTGTCGGTTGTCGATGACACGGTGTTGTCGTTTGCCGATGACAAGAGCGCTAATATGCTGTCGCGTCTTTTGCTGGAAAGTGAATTACCCGGCAAGATAGAAGAGCCTAATTTTTATACCGACCTGGGTGAAGACAAAAGTGCGCTGGCACTGGATATGCTGATGGGTACGCGCGGCTACAGACGCTTTGACTGGGTACAGGTGCTGACCCCCTTGGAAAGGGTGACAGTCACTGGCAGCAATATCCGGCGGCGGGAGATGAATGCGGCAGCACCATTGGTTCTGCCAATGGCAGCACCCATGCCTGTGCCTGCTCCAGTAGCAGCACCAGAATTGAAAAAACTGGCTGCCGCCGTAGCACCTGCAGCAGCTATGGCACCGCAAAAACCTGCCATCGCAAAAATGAAAGAAGAATTGGCTGTGGGCCGCATTGTGGCCGCGGCTCCGGTACAGATGGAAGCCAGATATTTTCCGGCAGAACCCATGGCTGACAAGGACTTTGCCCGTGCCGATGCAAAAATGGCAGCGCCTATGGCAGAGCTGGCGCCAAGTTGGGCAGCGGTGCGGGTCTTTCCGGTTCCTGCCTATACACCTGATTATGCCGGGCCGCGTGATGATTACCGCGATACCGTGATGTGGGCTCCATCAGTAAAAACCGACAAGCAGGGCAAGGCCACCTTGAAGCTGGCCTTGTCGGATGCCGTCACGTCTTTCCGCGTCACCGCAGAAGGTGTCGGTGGCGGGCAGGCAGGGCATAGTGAAAATATCCTTAAATCTTCCTTGCCATTTTCTTTGTCGGCCAAACTGCCACTCGAAATTTCTGCCGGTGACAAACCGCTGATTCCCGTCACCCTGAGCAATGAAGGCGAGCAGGCTGTCAATGTCACGCTCAACAGCAATTTTGGCAAACTCCTGAAAGCCAGTGACAGTAATAACAAAGTGGGTGCTATCGCTGCTGGCCAGCGCAAGAGCATGTTCATCCCGCTTGAGATCACAGGCACACAGGGTTTGTCTCAGGTGCAGTTGTCAGCGACTGCATCGGGTTTGAAAGATGAAGTCTTGCGCAGCATACCAGTGGTAGCCCCTGGCTTTCCGCAATTGCTGGAGAAGTCAGGACAGATCAAGGGGCAGGTCACGCATGACATCGATCTCAGCAAAGCCAACAAGGGTAGCGTGCAGACTTCGATCAAGGTATATACGTCGCCACTCGCTACCATGGTATCTGGCCTGGAAGGCATGTTGCGTGAACCGTCTGGCTGTTTTGAACAAACCTCATCGACCAATTACCCTAACGTAATGATCATGCAATACCTGAAGCAGCATGATGTGGCCGACAGCGCCTTGCTGGAACGTACCGGCAAATTACTCGATAGCGGCTACAAGAAACTGGCTGGCTTTGAATCACCGAAAAAAGGCTATGAATGGTTTGGTGGTGACCCCGGCCATGAAGCGCTGACTGCCTATGGCTTGCTGGAATTTGCGGATATGAAAAATATCTATGGTTCCGTCGATACCACCATGCTGGCGCGTACTGCAAACTGGCTCAAAGCCAGACGTGATGGCAATGGTGGTTACCAGCGTGATGCCAAGGCGCTCGACAGCTTTGGCCGTGCTGCACCAGAAGTGACTGACGCCTATATCACCTGGGCCCTGGTCAGCGCTGGTGAAACCGGGCTGGATAAAGAAATAGGCAAATCCGTCAAGCTGGCGGAAACCACGCAAGATGCGTATCAACTGGCACTTGCCAGCGGCACCATGCTGGCACCATCCGCAAAAACGGCGGTATCAGACAAGGCAAGGCGCGCAGCAGTGGATAAATTGGTGGGCATGCAAAATGCCAATGGTTCCTGGACAAATGCAGATCATTCCATCACCCGCAGCGGCGGCAGCAATCTGCATATAGAAACCACCTCGCTGGCGATACTGGCCATGCTCAAAGCAGATGGCCACCTGGAACAGGCACGCAAAGGTATCACCTGGTTGCAGGCTAACCGCAGCGGCTTTGGTCAATGGGGTGCGACGCAGGCCACTGTGCTGGCTTTGAAGGCAATGATCGCTTTTGATGAGGCGACCAGGGTTGCACCCACGGCTGGCAAAGTCAGCCTGCTGGTTGATGGTGTCGTGGTCAGCGAGAAGAGCTATGAAGCTGGCAGGCGTGAACCTTTGTTGTTTAATGATTTTGAAAACTTGCTGATACCTGGCAAGCACAATATCACGCTCAAAACCAGCAGCGGATCTGCCTTGCCGTATTCGATGGCGATTGAATACCGCAGCAATGAACCAGCATCATCCAATACCGCCGTCATTAACCTGAACACCAGCCTTGCTAAAGCAGATCTGAAAATGGGTGAGACCGTCAGGTTGAATGCGGTCATCAGCAACAAGACGCAAACCGGCCAGCCCATGAGCCTGGTACGCCTGGGCTTGCCGGGAGGGCTGACTTTCCAGAACTGGCAGTTGAAAGAAATGCGCGAGAAAGGACAGATAGACTTCTATGAAACCCGTGCCCGTGAAGTGATACTGTATTTCCGTGACATGAAACCGGGCGAAGTGAAAAAACTGGCGGTAGATCTGGTGGCAACAGTGCCAGGCAGCTATACCGGGCCTGCCTCATCTGCCTATCTGTACTATAACGATACTGACAAGACGTGGACAACTCCGCTGGCAATACGCATCGCGCCTTAGCATCAGCTAAAGCACTATCAGGGCGTTTTTTTGGCAATTTGCTGATTGTCAGAAAAGCGCCGGAAGTGGCCTGGATGCATGACAGTTTTACCCTGACAGTGCATGGAAATTATGCTGGTGAGACGGGATTTTCCGTTAAACTAGCGGCCATGATAACCGAACCACAAACAGACGAGGCACTGATGTTGCTCTATTGCGATGGCGACCTGCTCGCCTTCAAAGAGTTGTATCAGCGTCATCGCCTGGGTTTGTACCGCTTTATAGACTGGCGTTCGCCACGTCAGGAATGGGTAGATGAAATCGTGCAGGACAGCTGGGCTGCGCTGCATGCGGCACGGTCGCAATACACAGCGCTTGCCAGTTTCAAAACCTATTTGTACCAGATCGCCCGCAACCGTTTGATCGACATACTGCGCCAGCGAGAAAGCCTGCTTGACGCCGACCCTGACCAGTATGAACACACGCTGGAAAGCACACAGGAATCGACGCCGCTGACCAGGTCGCCAGAAACCCGGCTGGAAAAAAAACAGCAGACCGAGCGTTTGCATGAAGCCATCAGGAGTTTACCCAGCGAACAGAAAGAAGCGCTGGTCTTGCAGCAATTCAATGGCCTGAGCCTGGAAGAAATTGCCACCATTACCGCCGTATCTACGGAGACCGTCAAAAGCAGATTACGTTATGCCATGCAAAAATTGCGTGCCGAATTGCATACCCAGACACAGGGGGAGCCAGCATGACATCCAGGAATGACGATATGCACGAAGCTGAATTTGAGGATTTCCTGCAAGGCAAGGGCGAACTCGCCAGCCTGCTGCAAGATTTGCCGCAAGCACAACCGTCGGCAGAGCTGGATGCGGCGATCATCGCTGAGGCAGAACGTGCTCTTGCGGTCTCATTAGCAACAAGGACAGCACCAGCCATGGTGCCACCCGCAGCCAATGATGCCATAGGCCCTGAAGGCAGCGGGAAACCGCCATCATTTTTATGGCGCTGGAAACTGCCACTGAGTCTGGCTGCCAGCATACTGTTTGCCATACCCGTGGTCATGCAGCAGCATCAGGAATCCTATCCAACAGAACCTGTGACTGCGTCTGCATCGAATGCACGGGCGCTACCTACGGCACCTGCCGCACCTGCGACACAAGAAAACGACAAGTCAGCATTGCCACAACTGGCACAAGCAGACTTGACGAAAAGGGCAAAGGTCGCCGCAGAAGTTGCCGCACCAGCGGCACCGGTAGCAAGCACGAGCAATGCAGCGTCACCTGTCATGGAAGCCAGCAAAGCCAAAGAAAGCCAAGTGGCCGATGACGCCAGACGCGCCAGTGCCGCAAAACCGCGCAGTGAATTCAAGCCAGCTGAGCAGCAAGCCGAATCGCCGCCTGCTCCAATATCTGCTTCAAAATCCGCTCCGGCTCCAGCCCCCATGGTGGCCGCAGCACCTGAACCGGCGAGGGTGACAATCACAGGGTCGGCAATACGCAGGCAAGACATGTCTGCTGCGGCACCCGCGCAAGTGGTCAGCGCTGAAGAAAAAGTGGTAGCAGATAGCCAATATACCGGTAACGCAAAAATGCGTGCACCAGCGGCGAATGCCAGTGCCGCCAAAGCAGAGGCTACAGGCATGCTGGAGAAAACCAGTGAAACAGAATCCCGGTCATCAGCAGCCATGGCAGAAAAGCCAGTAATGACAGCATCGGCAGATAAAAAAGCTGATATGCCTGCGGCAGTACCATTCCCTGCCGCACCGTCAGCGCCACGCATAGTCATGGCGCCACCGCCGGTGGCAGCTGCACCGCCGCTGTCAGCCGCACTGGCACCTGAAGCACATCCAGGTGTCTATGACTGGCTGGAGAAAATTGAACAGCTATTGAAGAACCACCGTAACAAGGAAGCACTGGAAGAGTGGCGTAAATTCCGCGCCAGCTATCCGGGGTTCACTGTTGATCAATCCCTGCAAAAGCAGATAGACGCGCTGCAAAAATAATACGATCAATGACAAGCATTTGTCATTGATCCTCATACTCACCTTGGTCCAGGTTCTTTTCTACCGGACAAAATTGCTACCTGATATAACTTACTGGCGAAAAGTGCTGGCCGGTACAGTCACTGGCGCGCTGCCGCAGGCAGGTACATTAATGACACGGTTTGCCCCCACTTCCCATGCCAGAGGTTTGACGCCCTGGGTCAGGTATTTGTATTCATAAGTCGTACTGGCATTCAGGTTGCGCGACACTGTCCACAAGGGCCAGAGATTGCCTGACAATTTGGTGGCGCTTGCGGTATTCCAGTTCCCCAGTTCTGCTCCGCTGCCGGTGAGGTATACGTCCTGCCCGACCACGGTAGTGTTATTGGTCACCTGGAAATTCACCTGTACCTGACAAGCGCCCGCCAGCGTTTTTGCACTGGCCGTAATGCTATTGGCTGACACATTATTAGCATTATCGACCGCTGCAACGGTGTAGCTATACGTGGTGGCTGGCGACAAACCGCCATCAACAAAGCTGGTGCTGGCACTGAACACAGGGCTGCCGCCATTGCGTGCAATGTTATAGCCCTTCACGCCGCTGCCACTAGCATTGTCGGTAGCAGCATTCCAGCACAGACTGATGCTGCTACTGTTGGCGGCAGTTGCCGTCAGGCCAGTTGGTACTGAGGGGGCGGTTGTGTCATTCGATGCGCCACCGAGTTTCTGGTTGATGTGCAAAGCCACTGCCGGTACCGTGTTGCCTCCATTTGCGGGTATGCTGAGCGTGACCGTGCCATTCGCAGCCACCACCACTGCATCCGCCGTACAAGCGGTTTTGCCAGCGTTGGCGATACCATGCACGACATTGCAGTAAGTACCGGCAGGCAGCAAGGTCTGGAAGCTCTGGTTCCATGCACTGAACTCATTATTGATAGCGACAAAGCCTTTGCTTCCACGGTTAAAGGCGATCTGGTTGGCACTGCCGCTGGTAAAGTTATCGACACCCTGGCCCGAAGTCACCGCACGAAAAGCCACCATATTGGCGATGTCAGCCCAGCGATGGATGAAATCCCATTGCTGGTTGATCAGTGGATTGCCATTCGCATCAAAGGGACTGGCGGCTGGTGCGTCGGCATTGGTGTCCGTGAAGATAAAACCGGAATGCACTTGCGCCTCACCATAAGGCCAGGCCAGCATGAAGATATTCGCCAGGTCATAGCGTTTGCTGCCCTGTGTATCATTGGTCGCACCGCTGCGGTTACTGGCGTTCATGGAATCACCATTGCGCTCAGTGTCCCAGTTATTGATAAACACAGTAGCCTTGCTGCTGTCTGTGAAAAAGCCCCAGGTACCACCCCAGTTACCGGGCGTGCCCATGATGCTGCGCATTTGCGAAATGCTGGCACCATTGAGATTGCGGAAAGTTTCTTTCATCGCCGTTGCATACTTGAATTCATTGATGGTGCCTATGCTCAAGTAAGAATTGCGATCTACCGTGCCATCGGTAATGATTTCTTGCGTGATCCACAGAGGTTCACCTGATGTCGTGGTATGCGTCACACCATTCACGATGGTCTGCAAATCTGCCTGGCGTATGTGCTTGGCTGCATCAAAGCGAAAGCCATCTATACCCATGCCTATCAGGCTGCTCAGATAATTCCTGATCTGCCCTTGCACATAGCTGGCCCCCGTATCCAGATCAGGCAGGCCGACCAGGCGACACTGCGTGACCGCATTGCGGTTATTGCTGTAATCACTGCCCTGGATATCGCAGGCAGGATGAAAATCAGCAGCGCTGAAGCGCGGGTAACTGCTCGCGGCTACCCAGTTTGCACCAGCGGTAGAAGTGCCACTGCCTGCTGCCAGGTGATTGACAACGATATCGGCATACACACGCACGCCTGCAGCGTGACAGGTATTGATCATGGCCTGCAGTTCGGCGGCCGTGCCCATCTTGCTGGTCAGATTCGTGTAATCGACAGGCTGGTAAATATCCCACCAGTTACTGCCACGATTGGCTGAACTGGGTGGAGATATCTGCACACCACCATAGCCTTGCGGGCCGAGGAAATTGCTGCATTCCTTGGCGATATCGGTCCACTTCCAGTGAAACATCTGCACCGAAGTGTCACGCGGATTAAAGGCATGAGCAGGTGCACTTGCAGCCATCATCGTCATGCCAGCCACACTACAAAAGAATGCTTTTTGTAATGCGCCCCTGATACCGTCCTTGATACCGCCTCTGCTATCGCATTTACTACTTTCCTTGCTTGTATTTTGATTCATATTGTCCCCTCACTATTTGCCTTGGCAAACTCAAACCCTGAGGATTTGAATTGCCCCCAATTTCATGCAGCTTGATTTATGTCCTGCCTCAACAGCCCCAAACTCACCGCCCGTCTTGCCTGACGGCACCATTGATAGCAAGCCAAGGTGAAAAATCCACCTCAGCTGCAAGGCTTACCTACCTCTGCCGCAATTGATTTGCCACATGAGATTTTGATAAGCTTAAAAATTGTGCAGTAGTTTTAATACAAAAACTATCAATATATAAATATATTAATGCTGTTATGCAGCAAGGATTTAGCATATAAATTTGAAATTCATTCTAAAATTTGTTGAAATCAAGCTTATTCCCGGTTGTTGGCGCACAACAGTGATATTAAGTAATTTGACTACATTATCTTTTGTAGTTGAATACTTTATGCAAATATAGGTGCCTGACAGCCCGCATTTATAGATGAGGTCGAAAAACTCTGTTCAAAACATTTTGCGAAAATCAGACGCATCAGAATCACCATACCAAATGATGGTCAAAGCAATAAATGAGACGCGATTTGGGCCAGCTTTTCATAGTGCGGCGAGGGACAGCAAGCGCTTTTGTAGATAGAGAGCAACAAGCCTCACATTTGCATCAGTCGCACAAAAACATCATTAATTTGAATAAATTCTTCATGCCATGCTTGTTTTTATAAAAAAGCTGTGGCAAGATACGTACATCAACCAAGCAACACCACACTATTTAGGAATGATCGTGAAAACAACTTTGACACAACAACTGATACAAAACTTGCGCAAGACAGCGCGGGCTTTGGCGTCGGTTGCCAAAGTTGGCAGTGCAGCAGGCGGCACATGGAGTACTTATGAAGCCTCGTATCGTACGGATACAGATACACGCACAACTAAAGATACAGATAGTGAGATGTTCAATGATGTCAGCCCAATTAATTTTGCGGCCACATGGTTTAGCAACACAAGCATTCGAGGGGAAACCCTGAAGGTCACAGGCGGCAGTTAAAGCCAGCCAAGACCCTAGCGCTGAAAAGCCCGGATGCCCTGAAAAGCTCCGGGCTTTTTGATTTTTTGGTTTGCATGTTTTATTACAAGGCAAACCACAGTAGTTAAACCCGCCACCGCGGTCGTGACCGGACAACACCGGATCATGGAAGCTCTTTAACAATTTGGGAAGTTCAACAGTTTTATCCCAAGGGCAGGAAAGTCTGCTTTTGGGGTAAGGCTGAATACAAAAACTCGTTTCATCATTGAAGATGAAACACGTTTATATGCGGGTGTAGCTCAAAGGTAGAGCTGAAGCCTTCCAAGCTTACGGTAAGAGTTCGATTCTCTTCTCCCGCTCCATCATGAAAATGACTTTATTAGTGCCTACTATTGCCGAGGTTTTTTTCATGATGTCTTTGTCGTCCAGTGGACTGTCATAGTAAAAGCTGAAGTGAAGGACATGTGCCCGGCGAACCAGGGCAAGGCGCAAAACACAGCGATAGCGGGGCTATCGCGAGTATTTGCCACGCCGCCATGGTCGGCGCGCACATGGCAGGCACTTCTGCTTTTCACTGTGGCAGTTCGCTTAGGTTAGGACAGCTGACTTTCTATCAGCGAATGGCGGTTCGATTCCGCTCAAGGACTCCAGTATCAACAGTTTTAAGGATGGTTGCCCGAACGGTAAGGGGTGCGGCTGTAACCCGCAAGCACGCTAGACGTAGGTGGTTCAATTCCATCACCATCCACCATTTTTTTGTGTCTCAAGCTAACCAGGTGAAAGCGCCGTTTTGAAAAATCGGAGAGCGTGGATCGTTACCACGGGGACGCACCATATTATTCGCAGTAAATAACATGGCATTTTCAATGTCACGTGCAATTGCCTTACAGATTATGGGGGTGTAGCTCAGTTGGTAGAGCGCCTGCTTTGCATGCAGTATGTCGTCGGTTCGATTCCGTCCACCTCCACCATTTTTTTCATTTCAATAACAGGAGTAAATCATGAAGCGAAAGACCAGGCATCGTCAGATGCCACACTTAATCATCTCACGGGATGTAGCTCAAAGGTAGAGCATCCGGCTTTTAACCGGACGGCGAGAGTTCGATTCTCTCTATCCCGACCAACAAGAATACCGATTAAAGCGTAGTCGTTTTAACCGATGTTTTTGAACGTATTTCTTCAACAGCGAGAGCTGTATTTCAGTTTAATTCCCCGATAGCTCAGCTGGCAGAGCGATGCACTGTTAATGCATCTGTCCCTGGTTCGAATCCAGGTCGAGGAGCCATAAAGTCCCTTTAGCTCAGTGGGAGAGCAACCGGCTCATAACCGGTGGGTCGCTGGTTCAAAACCAGCAAGGGGCACCATTTTATCTTTACTTGCATAGCTCAATTGGTCAGAGCGTTGCCTTGATAAGGCAGAGGCTGGTGGTTCAACTCCATCTGCAAGTACCAGTTTTTGTATGCATTTCATCAGCATGAAATGCATGGCCATTATCTCAGTAGCTCAATTGGCAGAGTCGCGGTCTCCAAAACCGAAGGTTGCAGGTTCAAGTCCTGCCTGGGATGCCAAACATTTTTCTCGCCTTAGCTCAGTTGGAAGAGCGCAACAATACGAATGTTGAGGCCGCAGGTTCGACCCCTGCAGGCGGGTCCAGTTTTACCGTGTGATCATGTGATCCTCACTACCTCACCAGTGAGATGTGCTGACGCACATGCGCGGTATTTTTTAAAAGGAAGATTCGCATAATGGTATTGCACCGGATTGCTAATCCGGAGGGTTTTCACGAGCCTGTGTGCGTTCGAGTCGCACATCTTCCGCCAGTTTTCGCCGGTTTAGCTCAGTCTGGTAGAGCAACTGATTTGTAATCAGTGGGTCGCGGGTTCAAATCCTGCAGCCGGCACCAGTTTTGTCCTATTAACTCAATGGTAGAGTGTTCGCCTGTCTAGCGAAATGCCAGCGGTTCGATTCCGCTATAGGGCGCCATCTTTGGAAGCGTGGCAGAGTGGTCTATTGCAACTGTCTTGAAAACAGTAGGCCCGATGGGGCCCGTGAGTTCGAATCTCACCGCTTCCTCCATTTCAATTCGTGTCAGTAGCTCAAAGGATAGAGCCCCGGTCTTCTACACCGACTGTTGTGGGTTGTAGTGGACTGTAATAGTGAAAAGCGAAGTGCCTGCCATGCGCGCGCCGACCATGGCGGCGTTGCAAATACTCGCGATAGCCCCGCTATCGCTGTGTTTTGCGCCTTGCCCTGGTTCGCCGGGCGCATGTCCTTCACTTTCGCTTTCACTATTACAGTCCACTGATCCCGCCTGACGTACCATCTTTGATCGCCACACACAGACCCGTTTCGGCCTTGCCGATTCGTGGCGGTCATTCCTCCATCCCTTGACCATACGAGATTTAGCTCAGTTGGCAGAGCATTCGCTTCATATGCGAGCGGTCGTTGGTTCAAATCCAGCAATCTCGACCACTATTTCCTGTTTTCATCCCCCACTTAATTCCATTCGCTTACAATTGCCGTCAATCAAAAATACATAAAAATAAAAAGGAATCTCTATGAGAAAATTAGTCACTATCAGAACCGTCAGCAATATCAGGCCTATCCCTGATGCAGATGCCATAGAATGCGCCAGCGTGGATGGCTGGTCTGTGGTCGTCAAGAAAAATGAATTCCAGGTTGGTGATGCCTGTGTCTATTTTGAGATCGATTCCTTCCTGCCCTTGAGCGATACACGTTTTACTTTTCTTGAAAAAAACAAAATCATCTGGAATGAAAAAACCGGAATAAGGCTGCGCACCATTAAACTGCGTGGTCAGATTTCACAGGGCATGATACTGCCGCTGAAAAATTTCCCGGAACTGGCTGAGCACAGCAATGCCAAAGATATGGATTTCAGTGAAATGCTGGGTATAGAAAAATGGGAGCCAGTCATTCCAGCCTCACTGTCTGGTGAAGTGGAAGGCGCTTTTCCTGAATACATACGCAAGACCGATCAGGAGCGTATACAAAACCTGACTGAAATCCTGAGCACTCAGGCGCAAGAAGAATTTGAAGTCACCATCAAGCTCGATGGTTCCAGCATGACGGTCTTTCACAATGCAGGTGTCTCTGGTGTGTGCGGCAGAAACTGGCGGATCAGGGAATCTGAAGCCAATAGTCTGTGGCGCGTGGCAAAGCAAAATCAAATGCTGACTGCACTGACTACCTATGGCCGCAATCTGGCACTGCAAGGTGAGATCATAGGTGAAGGCATACAGAGTAATCCTGAAAAGATGCGCGGCCAGGATTTTTATCTGTTCGATATTTTTGATATTGATGCTAGTAGATATCTGGGCAGGGCAGAACGTCAGGAGGTACTGGCCGGACTGCGTGCCCTGGGTGCTATTGTGCATGAGGTGCCGTGGCTGGAAAACATGACATTGGAACGCTTTGGCGGCGATGTGAGTAAAGTGCTTGATTATGCTGAGGGCGGTTCACTGAATCCGGCGACAGCCAGGGAAGGTGTAGTCTTCAAGCGTCTTGATGGCAGCATGTCATTCAAGGCGATTTCAAATACATATTTGTTGAAGCACGGAGACAGGTAGGAAGATCATGGGTGGTAATGCATTAAAAGCTGAGTCAGTTCGTTTGCCTGCTGCACGCTATCGCGAAGTGGAACATGAAGCTGTCGCTATATTGCAGCGGAATTTTCCACAACGCCGTATCGAGGCAATCATCGCTTATGCTGACAAGGCAGACTTTGGTGATCTCGATATTTTGATCGAAGCTGGTGATGACCACGATTCCGCGCAATTTTCTACAGTATTGCAGGCGACCGAAATCGTCTTGAATGGTGACGTCACCAGCATAGGCCTGGCGGTAGCAGAAGGCGTGTTCCAGCTTGATCTGATCAGAACAGAATCTGACTCATTTGATTTTGCTTCACGCTATTTTGGCTACAATGATTTTGGTAATCTGATAGGCCGCATATCGCATAAATTTGGTGCCAAGTTTGGTCATCTTGGCTTGCTGTATCCATTACGTGCACCAGATGACAAAGATCATTTGCTTGCAGAATTGTGCATCACCAGGGACTTTGGTGAAGCGCTTGATTTGCTGGGTTATGATGCCGCTCTGTATGAGAACATGCGGGTGAACGGGCAGTTCAAAAACCTGCAAGATATTTTTCGCTATGTTGTGTCTTCGCCATACGTCAATCGCGAGATTTATCTGCTGGATAACCGTAATCACAAGGCCAGGATACGTGACGCCAAGCGCGCGACTTATAACTCCTTTTTGTTGTGGCTGGATGAGCAGGATGAAATCACACTGCCAGCCTACCCTTGGGCAGAAGCAGGCACGGCTGCACGTGATGAGCAAAAACAGGAATTTCTGGAAACGACTTTTTTGCGCTTTCCTGACTTCAAGCAGGTTTATGATCAGGCGCTGGAAAAATACGCCCGCAAGAAACGATTGAAACAACAATTCAATGGTGAGCTTGCGGCTGACATTACCGGACTGTCTGGCAAACGGCTAGGTGAATTGATGGCGCAAGTGCGTCATTCATTTATTGATGAAGCCAGTTTTGAAAACTTCTTTCTTGAAGCTTACCCTGACACTGTCAAGGCCAGGTTTTTAAAGGAAGCGGCGTTACTGCTGCCGTCATGAACTTCCCAAATAAGGCTGTCTGTGCAATCAGGGGGTAACCAGACCATCCATGCGGATTACTTCAAAACTGCTGCCTTTGACACTGCCCAGTTCTGACAACAGTTTATCGTTATTCCAGCGCGCATCTGGTGCGCCGCTGATGTACCAGTTGGAACCATTATCTGCCACCAGCATGCCATAGGTTTTCATGGCTTGCAGGATGGCTTTGCTTTCATTGGAAAAATTCGCAGGTATCTGGTAACTGGCTTTCAGGCGCACGCGCATGCCCATTGGCGGCAGGGTATTGCTGGTGTTTGATGAAGCATAGTGAGTCGCTGGTGGCACATAGGCGCGACGGGTGCGGCTGACGGTAAAGCGGAAGGCATGGCGTATAACGCCGCTGGCAGCTTCTTCATAGCGTACCAGGCCAGGGAAGATGGGCAAGCCCGCGGCGTCGGCGCTGGTCCAGCCTGGTTTGCCACCGGGTCTGACTATATTGGATGTCAGGTCGAATATCGCACCCCCACTGACTTTCCAGCTACCGCCTGTTTGTGGGTAGGCATTGCCAACTTCATACAGACGATTGGCATCACGGTCTATGACGAGGATGTGGCGGTCGCCATCAAAGCTGCTGCCGTTGGCTTTTTGCCCTTCTATCGGTGCATTGGCTGGCAGGGGATAAGGGCCGGGGTCGCTCTCATCGCCATAGTCGGTAAATTGCACACTGACCTTGGGCTGGCTGCCAGCGACAACGACATAGGGTATGCCTATCGGTGAGCCGTCATACAGGCCAGCACCAAAATCAGGGTGCAAGCCTGTACCAAGGCCTATACTGGCAATCAGTGCGTCGGATGCAGGATCGACAGGCGCAGTCGAGATATCCGTATTCCAGGCATTATTGGCAGGGAAAGGCAGGCTGCCATTCAGATTGGCACCAGCACCCAGGTCAGCCTTGCGCAAATCGCCATACACTGCATTACCTGCCGTGTCACCTGTACCTGCGCTGTTCACAGTCACTGTGACAGTAGCGCTGGTATTGCAGGCTGTGCTGCAGGCAGAATTACTGGCTGTCAGCGTATAAGTCGTGGTCGTAGCCGGATTGATTGCGAGGCTGTTGCCAGTAAGCGTAGTACCATTCAGCGTCAGGCTGGTGGCACCAGTGACTGTCCAGCTTAGTTGCGTACTTGACCCGGTATTGATGCTGGCAGGATTGGCGCTGAAGCCATTGATCACTGGCGCAGTGGCAGTCGTGGTTCCTGTTGTGCCTGTAGTGCCACCAGTACCCGTTGTTCCTGTGCCAGTCGTGCCCGTATTAGCAGGCGCAGAACCGCCACCACCGCCACCGCAAGCGGCGAGAGTCAATATCAATGCGAGAGCGGACAGTTTTGCTGGGTAATTTGGTAGCATGATTTTATTCTTGGCATACGGCAGGGGAAAATCAGACTAGTCTTGAAATCCTGAGCCGACAATACGAATTGCATTTCCTTACAAATTGTCAGACTGAAAACATGTATCATTTTTTGCAAAACCATTCTCAAAGATCATCATGAACACGACTACCCTGCCACTGGAAGAACAAGAACATCCTATAGACCCGGCGATACGTGCAGAGATCAATGCGACCCTGCAACGCATAGAACAGACGCATGATGTTAAAGTTTTGTTTGCCTGCGAATCAGGCAGCCGTGGCTGGGGCTTTGCTTCGCCAGACAGCGACTATGATGTGCGCTTTATCTATGCCAACAAGCTGGACTGGTATCTGACAGTCTTCCCTGGGCGCGATGTCATCGAATTGCCTGTCAATGAAATCTATGATGTCAGCGGCTGGGACTTGCGCAAGGCCCTGGGCTTGCTGCGCAATGGCAATGCGACCTTGATAGAGTGGTTGTCTTCACCGGTAGTGTATGCCGCTGATCCGGATTTCCTGCAAGCCTTGCAGGGAGCCGCAAGAGAAGTGCACAGGCCGGAAAGGGCTTACTACCATTACCTGCATATGGCCAGCAAAAACTATCGCGAGCATTTGCAGGGTGAAATGGTCAAGCTGAAAAAATACCTGTATGTATTGCGTCCCTTGCTGGCTTGTCTGTGGATAGAACAAGACCTGGGTCCTGTGCCCATGCGTTTTCAGGACATGGTGGATGCGACTGTTGAAGACCAGGAATTGCTGGCAGCCATCGCCGAATTGCTCGTCATCAAACGGCGCGCCAAGGAATCAGAATTATCAGTCCCCATGCCTGTCATTAACCGTTTTATTGAAAGCCAGCTGGAAAGGTTGGACAATGTCAGGACCAGCAGTACTGGCGATATGGATTTCTCGGTGCTTGACCGTCTGTTGCTGGATACGGTGATGAAGAAGACTGCGTAAATTGGTAGGGTGCGCCGTGTGCACCGTTGTCCTTGCCGATGAAAAAGTGATGTGCACGGCGCACTCTACCAGACGCAGGCCGGCGTTAAAATAACTGGCACAAGCAGCTAAATTAATTTTGCAACAATCGTAAGAAAATTGAGCCTGCCAACAGAGAATCGCGATTTCACCCATAATGGTTTTCTCTCCATTTGAAATTGCAGGCTATGTCTTCTCCATATCCCTTATCCATACTCGATCTGTCACCTATTGCCGAAGGCAGTGATGCTGCGCAATCTTTCCGCAATTCCCTCAGCCTTGCCCAACATGGCGAGAGCTGGGGCTATCAGCGTTACTGGCTGGCAGAACACCACGGCATGCCCGGCATTGCCAGTGCTGCAACCTCAGTACTGATAGGCCATATCGCTGGTGGTACCAAAAGCATACGCGTGGGGGCTGGCGGTATCATGTTGCCAAATCATTCGCCACTCGTTATCGCGGAGCAATTTGGCACATTGGAATCGCTCTACCCTGGCCGCATAGACCTGGGTCTGGGGCGTGCACCGGGCTCAGACCAGCGCACTGCCCGCGCCTTGCGCCGCAACCTATCCAGTGATGCTGACGAGTTCCCGCAGGATGTGGCTGAACTCATGGATTATCTCAGTGAAGATTCGCAGCAGGCGGTGCGCGCCGTACCCGGGCATGGTCTGAAAGTGCCTATCTGGATTTTGGGTTCCAGCCTGTTTGGTGCACAACTTGCGGCAGCCATGGGCTTGCCGTATGCCTTTGCTTCGCATTTCGCGCCTCAGCAAATGATGCAGGCGATAGAAATTTACCGCGCCACCTTCCGCCCCTCAGCCCAACTGGACAAACCCTACGTCATGCTGGGCTTTAATGTGTTTGCGGCTGATACGGATGATGAAGCCTATTACCTGGCCAGCTCTGCCCAGCAGGCATTTATCAATTTGCGTAGTGGCCGCCCGGCAAAGCTGCCTTTGCCTGTGCATGGTTTTCTGCAAAAAATCGGCCCGCAAGAGCATGCCTTGCTGGAGCAGGTTTTGTCCTGCTCCGCACTCGGCGCGCCGGATACCATTGCTGAAAAAATGCAGGCCTTCATCAACTATACAGGCGCAGATGAATTGATGATCACCGCGCAAATCCACAATCACACTGCGCGTCTGCATTCTTATGAGATTGCGGCGCAAGTCAGTAAAAATCTGCGCCCCAAAACAGCCGCAATATAAATTGGAATAAAAAAAAGCCTGCGCACACCTCGTTGCGCAGGCTGTTAAATTGCTGACCAGAGAACAATGATCTATCAGCAAGAGGGAAGCGTTACTACTTCAATTTTTTACTACTGCAATTTTTTACTACTGCAAATTTTTACTACTACAATTCTTTACTGCTGCAATGCTTCACACTTTCAAGTTTCCCTGAGATGTGCCTCAGGCATTTTCTGCCTTGATATCCATACCTGCATTTGCTTTACGGTTTCGACCAGTGACGAGACCAAAAAGTTTCATCAACATGCGATATATAAAGCGTACCAACAGCAAAGTGAACAATGCTTCCAGCATGGTCATGCAAAATCCCAGCAATGGGTTGCGTTCTTCCATGCGCCTGTGCATTTTTGCCATCATGCGGTCACGTGAAATTTCTATGCTGTCATAGAAAGTTGGCACGACCAGCAAGGTCAAAATCGTCGAAGTGATGGTGCCACCGATAATCGCAATCGCCAGCGGACGGTAGAACTCACCACCTTCACCCAGGCCCAAGGCCACTGGCAACATCCCTGCAATCAGCGCAAAGGTTGTCATCAGGATAGGGCGCAGACGCACACGGCCTGCATGCATCAATGCCTCTTCACGGTCATAGCCTTCGGCCTCTTGTTTGCGGGCAGCATCAAGCAAGAGAATCGCATTCTTTGCGACAAGACCCATGAGCATGATGATGCCGATAAAGCTCATCAAATTCAGGGTACTGCCCGTGACCAGCAAGGACAGAACTACGCCTATCAGTGACAGCGGCAAGGACAACATGACGCCCAGCGGTGCCGTGAAGGAGCCGAACTGTATCACAAGTATCAGATACATCAAACCTATGCCAGACAACAGGGCGATCAGCATGGCACCAAATACTTCTTGCTGATCCTGGCCAGAACCACCGAGTGAAAGACCATAGCCAGGCGGATAATCAAAAGACTTGGCCAGCTTCATGGCATCATCAATCACTTCGCCGTTGGAGCGGCCCTGCGCATTGGCAGACACGGTAATCGTGCGTTTGCCATTCGCATGCTCGATACCTGATGGTCCTTTGCCCATGGTGATGGTGGCGATCTGGTCAAGCGGAACCATCTGGCTTGTGCCTGATACAGCGATAGGCAGGCGTTCTATGTTTTCCTTGCTAACGCGGTCGTCAGGATGCAGGCGTACTGCCACGTCGCGGGTCTCACCAGTCGGATCTACCCAATCACCGACCTCGATACCGGCAAAGGCAACCCGCAAAGCCTGTGCTGCATCATTGGAAGAAATACCCATGGAATTGGCAAGGCCACGGTTCAGTTCTATCTTCAGTTCTTTCTTCGGGTCTTGCTCAGACAAGCCGACATCGACGGCACCTGGCACCTGGCGCAATTTATCCATGTAGGCACTGGTAATTTCCAGCAGCTTGCGTGAATCGGGGCCAGTGAATTCTATCTGCACCGGTTTTTGTGCGCCATTGTTGAGATCATCCAGCACCACATATTCTGCGCCAACCAGGACACGTACTTTCTCGCGCAGTTCAGCCGCGATTTCTTTGGCACCGCGTTTGCGTTCTGTACGTTTGCCGATATCGACATAGATGCGGCCACCGGCAGGCGTGATATTGCTATTGGTTTCTTTAGTCTCTGGCAGGGTACGGGCGATTTCTGCGGCCCTTTCCATTTTCAGGCGTGCATACTCCAGTGAAGATGAAGCAGGAGTGCGCACGGTGATCATCAGGTTGCCGGAGTCAGAGGCTGGCAGAAAACTGGTGCCACCCCATTTGACTTGCACTGCCAGCGCAGCTACCAGCGTCAACAGGGCAATCGCACCCATGGAACGACGGTGATGCAGGGCCCAGGCAATCACATTACCGTAACGGTCAGACTGATGATCAAACCAGTCATTGAAACGTGCCAGTACCTTGCTGATGCCTTTTTTCGGCGCAGTATGATGATCCGGTGGATCACCCCAGTATGCCGACAGCATAGGATCAAGCGTGAACGAGATACCCAGGCTGACCAGCACAGAACAAGCCACAGTCAAGGCAAACGGACGGAACCATTCACCCGGCATGCCAGGCATGAAAGCGACAGGAATAAATACTGCGATGATCGAGAAAGTCGTTGCAGCCACGGCCAGGCCTATCTCTGCCGTGCCTTCAAGTGCGGCAGTGCGGCGGTCTGAACCATTTTGCATGTGACGCACGATATTTTCCCGCACCACAATCGCATCATCAATCAGCACACCAATCGCCAGTGACAGGCCCAGCAAAGTCATGAAGTTCAGTGTAAAGCCACAAAGCCAGACGGCGATGAAAGCAGCGATGACGGAGGTAGGCAAACTCAGTGCCGTGATCAGGGTAGAACGCCATGAATTCAGGAAGGCATACACCACGAATATGGTCAGGCCAGCGCCGAGTACCAGGGATTCGATAACGTTGTTCAGACTGCGTTGTGCATCCTTGCCACCATCACGGGTGATTTCCAGCTTGGTACCCGGTTGTGTTTTCTCAAGTTCCTTGTTGATCTCTTCAACTTTATCATTGACAGCTTTTGCGACGCTGACGGTACTCGCATCACGTGCACGGGTCACAAAGATACCAACATTCGGTTTGCCACTGCGTATGCTAAGGCCATCCTTGTCAGCAAAACTGTCTTCTATGGTCGCTACCTGTGACAGGCGCACGACCTGGTCGCCAGTACGTTTGATGACGATGCCCTGGAATTCTTCCGGTGTTTCTATACGGCCCACCAGACGTATGCTTTCTTCATCCAGCGTGCCGCGTATCTTGCCTACCGGAGCATTGGTATTCTGGTTGCGCAGCGCATTGACGACTTCGCCAACGGATACATTGAATTCACGCAGTTTTTCTGCACGCAGGAGCACGGACAATTCACGTTTCAGCGAGCCACTGACTTCGACAGTTGCCACACCATTGATACTACGCAGTTTGTCGGCCAGTGTATCTTCAGCCAGACGGGAAATCTCTGCATGGGTCTGCTTGTTCGACGACAGAGCCATATTGACGATAGGCTGTGAACCCGGGTCCCAGCGCCGTATCATGGGTTCGCGCATCTCTGTCGGCATTTTATAGCGCAGGCCAGAGATGACGTTACGGACTTCATCCGAAGCCTCGATCATGTTTTTCTTGAAGCTGAAACGCATGTCGAAGCGGCCATTGTTTTCTGATGCCGTGGCCCAGACTTCTTCGACACCGGCTACTGCTTGCAGGGATTTCTCGAGGCGGTTGATGACTTCGCGCTCTACCGTATCCGGTGATGCACCAGGATAGGCAATCACGACTGACAAGCCCGGTACTTCGACGTCAGGGTTCTGGTTCACCCTGAGCTTGCTGAGAGCCAGCAAACCCAAAGCCATGAGGGCGACGATCAGGACGATGGTCGCCGTCGGCTTTTTGATACTGAAGTCAGATAAGAACATGATTATTTCCCTTGTGCTGGGGTCGCGTCAGCCACTGCCACTTTGGCAGCAGCCAGCTCTATGTTCTGGCCATCCTTGAAACTGGAGCTGGGGCTGCGCATGACGACATCGCCTGCGGCAAGGCCACTGCGGACTTCATAATTGCCGGTGCGCTGGTCGCGCTTGCCAATTTGCAGATCAACCTTGCTGAGGGTCTTGCCTGCCACTTTCCAGGCGTAGGCCTTGTCGCCAGATTTGACGACGGCAGCTTCAGGCAACATCAGGGCGCTGACGGTTGCTGCTTCTATGTTGCCTTCGGCATACAGGCCAGACAAACTGGGTTGCTTGCTGTCGGCAAAGGCCACCAGCACTTCAACCTGGCGGGTAACATCGTTCGCTGCCGGATCAACCCGGGTGACCTTGCCACGGAACTCTTGCCCGGCATAGCCATTGATACGGAAACCTACCGGCTGACCGACCTTGACCATGGCAATCTTGTCGGTCGATACGCGACCGGCAAAGCGCATGCTGGTCGGGTCGATGACCTTGACCAGTTCCTTGCCTATGGCTGCAGTATCGCCAGCCGATACCTTGCGTTCGCTGACAACGCCATCAAATGGTGCTCGCACGACAGTGCGCTGCAATTGCTGGCGTGCCGTCACGGCGCGGGCTTTGGCTGCCGACAGCTCACTCTGGGCGCTGTTACGGCGTACTTCTGCATCATCAAGTGCCTGCAGGGATGTCATGCCGGACGCACGCAGGGTTTTGAGCCTTTGCAGGGCACGGTCGGACTGATCCAGTGCCAGCGCAGCATTGCGGGCTGCATCTTCTGCGGAATTGAGGTTGTCGCGGATAGAGGTTTCGTCAAGCTTGACGAGGATATCGCCACGTTTTACGACATCACCGTTTTCTTTCAGTACCTGCAAGACCACCGCCCCCACCTCAGCGCGCAGGTCAGCCTTGCGCTCTGGCTGTATTGAGCCTGTCACTACCGGGCCAGACGCCATCGCATTGCTTTGTACGGTCATCACGTCTTCCGGCGCAATGACGAGTTTGACGGGGGCTTTGTCTTTTTTATCATTTGCACCACCTTTGCCTGCCACGGCACTTGCGCTAGAGCTGGCACTGGCGTCTGCTTTTTCCGCAGCTTTGTCTTTGCTGCAAGCTGCCAGCGCTGAGGCTATGGCAAGAACAAGTAGAGTTTTACGTAACATGATGGTCCCTGTCGCTATTAGTGTGGGGAAATTGGATGAGAGAGTATTCCCTGTTGTCTTGTCTAGTTCAATCGCCTTGGTTTTGAAGTGCACTTTTTTATGGATGAAATGCTGATTTGGCGTACTGAAATGCAAACAGACTGGCTTGAATTACAGGGAATCAGACCCAAGAGGACGGGATAAGTTCAGGAGCGTGCTGAAATTCGGGGCAGGGCCGGCTCCAGCATGAGCTGGCGCAGGGCATCAATATAATTCTTGCTGACGGCGACTTCGCTACCGCTACGCAAGCTGAGTTGGTAGCCGCCGTTTCCCATTACCTGCAAATGGACGGGCTGGTCAGTCCTGACGATGGCACCGCGGTGTACCCGGATGAACTGGCGGGGGTCGAGATATTCTTCCAGCTTGCTTAGCGCCACTCTGTGCAGGACTACGCGCTGGCCCAGGTGCAGCTCTACATAATTACCCGCCGCCCCTATCCAGTGCACATCAGCGAGCTGTATGCATTCCATCTCGCCCACCGACCTGACCGTCACTTGCTGCAGATAAGCTGGCTGCAGCTCACCTGACCCCGCTGATTCAGCAGCTTTATGCTGGCCGGCAACCAGGCAGGCTGCCAAAGCCTGAGCATACGCGGGCTGCTGGGTCAGGCTCAGCATTTCCATGGCGCGCGCCAGGGTTTTGGCAAATCTGTCCTGGCTGAAAGGCTTGAGTAGGTAATCCAGTGCATGCAGCTCAAAGGCATCTATTGCATGTACATTGTAAGCAGTCACAAAGATGATCAGCGGCGGTCTTGACTGCGCAGCCAGACGGCGGGCCAATTCCAGCCCTGATTCCCTGGGCATTTGTATATCCAGGAACACCACATCAACCGTATTTTGTGCGAGGAACTCACGTGCTGCTGCCGCATTTTTAAGCACGGCCAACACCTGCCATTCAGCATATTTACTCAGGGCATAACCCAGGGTGATGCGGGCATGCTCTTCATCATCGACGATGATGCTGCGGATAGCCATAGTCATACCAGGCTGCCAGCGGCGTTAACAGGCAGGCTGATCGTGACCTGGAAACGGCCTGCGTCTATCCCTGTCTGCAAGGAAGCAGCATCACCATAGGCCAGTTGCAGGCGCGCCATGGTATTGCGCAAACCCAGGCCGACGCCGGGGTTGGCTGCAGCCTCGGCATGGACGGGGTTGCTGATGCGTATCAGCAGATTACCTTCCCTGCATTCAAAGATGCACAGGATGTCACTGGCTTCTTCATGGCAATCCAGGTCATGCCTGAGTGCATTTTCTATCAACGGCTGCAATAACAAGGGTGGACAATCACAGGCTAGTACCTGTTCATCTACCCCGACGATGGCGACATGCAGGCGTTCACCATAGCGCAGGGCCTGCAGGGCCAGGTAATCCTGCACAAAAGCCAGTTCTTCTGCAAACCTGACCCAGTTTTTATCGCCCGCAGCCAGTGCATAGCGCAACAGTTCACTGAGGCCCTGTATACCGCTCAGGGCAACATCCTTGTTGTCAGAAATCACCAAAGCACTGATCGCATTCAAGGCATTGAACATGAAATGTGGTTCCAGTTGCGCCCGCAGGGCCAGGGATTTTTGCTGTTCCAGCTCCAGCCGCAGTGCCAGGGTATCTTCCCGCTCCTGCGCCCAGGCCCGGTTTCTTTGCTGGCTTTGTTGCCAGATCTTGATGGCCGCCACGGCAAAATACACCGCGCTGATGGATGACAGCCGCAACAGCGCTGCCAGCTTGTCAAACACCTGTAACTCGGCCTGTATCTGCCCCCAGTTCACGTCATGCGGACCATCGAGGGTAAACAGCTTGCCTACATACATGAGCTGTCCCGGCAAGACCACCAGCAACAGCAGGCCATAACCCATGGCGATATGCCGGGCGCTGCCATACAACCAGGGCCAGCGCCTGAAACAATAGATGAGGATGTAGCCAAGTACGGCCAGCGCTATTGCGCTCCTGCCCCAGCTTTGAAATATCAGCCAGAAATCACCCTGATTGCCCTCACGCAAATCATCATTAAGAGAAGTCAGCGCACCGATCAGGCTCAGGGTGCTCCAGAGAATTATATTGAGCAGCAATACCTTCCCAGCCGCCTGCCAGGTCTGTGGCGCAGGTGGCGGCAAAGCATTTGTAGATGTATGAAGGCTGCTGGTGTCCATGTCTTGCAGTATAGCAGCGTGATCAGATGGAAATTTCCTGCCAGAGGTGTTCTGTCACTACAGACATTATTTTCATCACACTGCCCTGTTCAGGAACTCGATAAACAGCGTATCGCCAGATCATTCAGTACTTTACCGGCAGGCAAACACTCACGTGCCGTTTTCTTGGCTTTAGCCTTGCCGGTATTGAGGGATGGGGTATCCGGTATCAACCAGCTTTGATAACGTGGTGTGAAGATGCCGTCGTGAGAATTAATGAAGTGAAAGGGCAGCGATATGACGGTGCCATTCTGGTTTACCTGCACATGAAAATGCAAATGCGGTGTAGAAGAATAACCGCTATTGCCGGACAGAGCGAGTACCTGCCCGGCTGCGACACGCATGCCGGGTTGTACCTGGGCAGAGTGTTGCATTAGATGGAAATAGTCTGCCCAACTGCCATCGTCATGCAGGATGCGCACATAATTGGCTCTGTCGATATAAGCTTGCTCCACCCTGCCGTCATCGGCGAACTGGCTGACCACTTCCACCACTTGCCCGGCACGCGCCGCCACGACGGTCGTGCCCATGGGCATATCGATATCAACCGCATAGCGGGTAGCAACCGTATGATGTGTAAACTGCGGGCCGTCGGCTGCCTGCAAAACCTGAAAGCCTTGTGGAGCAACAAAAGGAATCTGGTAACTGATGCTGGCATCATGTTTGGCCCTGGGGTCACCCTGCACTATATGGCTACTGTAATCCATGGTGTAGCCAAATTGCCTGTTGGCGGCGGCGATCTCTACCAGTTCCATGGTCTGGCCGCCCGCCATTTGTGCCTGTATCGGCCAGGGTTTACTCGACGTCAGGTTGCTGAAATTGTTGAGTTGCAGCGTTACCGTCACCGGCATGCGGCTGGTATTGGTCGCCAGCAAGATGTTCGATGAGACACCTTTGACAGTTTCGATTTTTACGGGATCATTGCGTGCCTGTGTTGGCTCAGCCAGGCAGAGGGGAGTGACCAGGAAAACTGGCAGAAGAAAGAGTAGTTTGTGCGCTGACATCAACATTTGCTTCAGCGCGCAGCACGCCAGATGGTACGGCCACCGACATTGACACTTTCGACTTCACCGGCATCGCGCATGCCTTCCAGTACTGTCAATACCAGGGACAAAGGCGGGGTCGCATCTGGCCACCGTATCCAGAACTGATGTATGCCTTCAGCTGTATCGGCACTGCTGGGTCGTGCCTGCAGGTAACTGCGTATGGCATTCCTGGCAAATTCCAGTTCTTGTTCCGGCATCATGCGTCCTTCCTGTCAGCTTTTTGTTGTATGGCGCGTATGAGGCCAGCGCTGGCATCCTCGATATAGTCGAGCACCAGGTCAAAACCATCCGGCCCGCCATAATAGGGGTCGGGCACGATCTCGCTGTCACTGTGGTTCGCATAATCCATCATGAGTTTGAGCTTGTGCAGATGTTGTGGTGGGCAGGCAGCTTTCATGCGTGCCAGATTGTCCTTGTCCATGGCCAGCAACAGGTCGAATTTCTCAAAATCATCTGCAGTGAGTTTGCGCGCCCTTTGCTGCGACAAGTCTATGCCACGGCGCGCCGCAAATTGTTGAGAGCGCGGATCAGGTGCCTCGCCTATGTGATAGGCATGGGTACCGGCAGAATCTATATGCAAATCTAGCCCTGCTGCCCCGGCGTGGGCGCGGAATACACCCTCGGCACTGGGTGAACGGCAAATATTGCCCATGCAGACAAACAGGACAGCCTTGGTAGCAGAAGTTTTCATTGCCAGATCAGGGATTTAATGCAGGAATTTAACAAAACGATAAATTTTTCTATTGCTATTGACATGTTAACACGCTGTCTGGCGCACGCAAAGCCAGATTCCGGGGCAAGAAACACATGTTATTATTTCGGCCCATCGCCAGCCAGAATTCATCTTACATAGACAGTCATGACAGAAAACATCGCAGACATCCATTTTCGCCCCGCCGTAGATGCCGACGCCGACACTATCGCGGCATTGGTGAACAGTGCCTACCGTGGGGACAGTAGTCGTGCGGGCTGGACTACAGAAGCCGATTTGTTACAGGGCTCACGCATATTTCCGCCTGAAGTGCGCGAACTGATTGCCAAACCCGATTCCGTGATCCTGCTATGTTTACAAGGTGAAGACATCATCGGTTGCGTGAATCTGGAAAGAACTGAAGGTGCCGCCTACCTGGGCATGTTTGTGGTACGTCCTGTGCTACAGGGAAATGGCATAGGCAAGCATTTCATGCAGACTGCTGAAAAACATGCGCAAAAATTATGGGGCATCAACAAGATATGGATGACTGTCATCAGTGTCAGGAAAGAACTGATTGCTTACTATGAACGCCGTGGCTATGTACGTACAGGTCGCTTCAAACCCTTCCCATCTGATAATGGCAAGGAACAGATGCTGGTAGAAAACCTGCAGTTTGAAGAGCTGGAAAAAAACCTGGACTAGGTTTTAGGCTCCTGGGGATAATAAATACTGACGGCGATGGCGATAAAAAAAGCAATGCCTACGCCGTATAGCAAGCGTATGTCGCTACCAATGACGTAAGGATAAAACATCAGGCCTACGGACAGCCATGTGACACGTTTGTTGGCTTTTTTCCTGCCGTAGTAAAACGCCGCCATACCGAGCAAGCCAAAAACAAAGGCGGCAATCAGGTAGGCACGGGAAGGCAACAGGCTCCATAACAGCGCCAACAATTCCTGTTCATCCATAGCATTAATCCTTGATAAGATAGTCCAGATAGTACAGGAAATTGAACAGTAGAATGAGCAAACAGATCAGCGCAATATTGCAACAGGCAGTCGCACAGCACCAGCAAGGCAAGCTGGATGCAGCAGAAGCACTCTACCTGCAGGTTTTACAAAACCAGCCTGAGCATTTTGATGCCTTGCAACTGCTGGGCGTCATAGCAAAACAACGTGGCGATGCCGGGCTGGCAGTAACACGCCTGCGCGAGGCGATTGCTATCGATGCTCAGCAGGCCATTGCGCATGGCAACCTGGGGGCTGCCTTGCAAGACCTGGGTTTGCCAGAAGAGGCTTTGCTCAGTTATGACCGGGCGCTGCAATTGAAGCCCGACTATGCCATGGCCTGGAATAACCGTGGCAATACGCTACGCAGTATGGGCAAGCTGGTAGCAGCCCTGCATAATTACGACAAGGCCCTGCGCCTGAATCCCCGCTATACAGAAGCTTTATTAAACCGTGGTATCGCCCTGCAGCAAATGGAAGAACACCAGCAAGCCTTGCAGGACTTTGATGAGGCGCTGACATTAAAACCGCAAGATGCCGCCATCCATTTTGCCCGCGCCTTCAGCCTGCAATGTTTGCGGCTGGAAGAAGATGCCATCGCCGGGTATGAAGATGTGCTGCATTTACAGCCTGGGCATATACAAGCTTTGTGCAACCGGGGTATCTGCCTGCAAAAAATACAGCAGTTACCGACCGCTGCGGATAGCTTTGAACAGGCAGTAAAAATCAGACCAGACTACATCAAGGCGCATCTGCAATACGGCAATACTTTACGCCAGATGGGGCAAGTCGCCGCTGCCATCGCGGCCTACCAGACTGCAGCAAAACACTGCAAAGATGACACAGAGCTGGCACACATCAATTATGCGCTGGCAGCATTGGGAGTGATGGATGCACCCGCAATGTCACCACCTACCTACATCGCAGATTTGTTTGATCAGTACGCTACGCATTTTGATGAACATTTGCTGGAAGTCTTGCATTATCAAATCCCCGCTTTGCTCGCTAAGGCAGTCAGCAAACATGTTAAAGCCGGGCCTGGTAATTATCTGGACCTGGGTTGCGGTACAGGCTTGTGTGGCACTTATCTGCGGCCAACAGCCAGCAAACTGACAGGCATAGACTTGTCAGAAAAAATGCTGACCCAGGCCAGAAAGACAGGCTTGTACGATGAACTGCACTGTGCAGAAATCAGCGACTGGCTGCAAGTACAAGACCAGGATTTTGACCTCATCATGGCAGCCGATGTGTTTGTCTATATTGGCGCACTTGATACCGTATTTGCTGCAGTCAGCCGCGTCATGCAGGCTGGTGCAGTGCTGGGATTTTCAGTGGAAGCCTCAGTTGAAAAAACAGACGAAAACACAGACTACATTTTGCGCTCATCCCAGCGCTATGCCCATAGCTATGCCTACCTGCAACGGCTGGCGCATACACATGGATTCAAGATCGTCGAATCCAGACAGGAAATTGCACGTCAGGACAAGGGCGAAGATGTACCCGCCCATATCCTGGTTATGATCAAAACTTAGGCCTAAGCCATCAACAAGATGGCGATGCTGGTTGCCACGCCACCTGCCCAGACCAGGGTGCGCAAAGTTCCCTGGTTCATCAGATAGACGATGATGTAAACAATACGGATGGCAATGAACAACACAGCCAGTTGATCTATACGCGTCTGGTCAGCATGGGCTTGCTGTGCAAGAACAACCGCAGCAATAAACAAGGGCAGGGCTTCAAAGCCATTTTGCTGCGCCGCATTGGCACGTTGCCGCCAGCCACTCAGTCCATTAGCCCATATTCTGGGATTATCATTGTCATACCTGCCTGCTTCACGCGGCACTTTGGCTGAGCCGCCCTTGGCCAGGCCAACTGTCACTACCGGTAACAGGCAGGCTGCCAATACGCACCAATTTGCTATCGTCATTTTTATCTCCTGGAATAGTGTAAATTCAGATTTGAGAATTGCACGATACCAGCAGTCACAGCAAGCTGCAGTAAATATTTTTACACCACCAGCGTCCATCCAGCCTGCGTCAAAGGCAAGCGTGTGATTCGTTTGCCACTGGCTGCCAGCAAGGCATTGGCAATGGCCGGGCCTATCGATGGGGGGCCTTCTTCACCCACGCCTTCCGGTCTGTCACCAGTACTCATGACCATGACGTCCAGTACTGGTGTCTGCGCCAGCGTGACCAGGCGATAGCTATCAAAATTGCCCTGCTCTACCTGGCCATCCTTGAAACTGATTTCGCCAAACAACGCAGCAGACAAACCAAACAAGGTACCACCCATCATCTGCGCCTCAACTGCTTTGGGATTGGCAACGATTCCCGGATTGATGCCAGCGGTAATTTTTACCAGACGGAATTGCCCCGGTTTGCTGACCGCAATTTCAACAATATGCGCACTGAACAGGGCGCTATTGCCGTTCATGGCAAAACCACGGTAATGGCCCTTGGGCAAGGGCTTGCTCCAACCTGCGCGTTCTGCCAGCGCATTCACAAAGGCAATTGCCTTGGGATTGTGCTGCAACAGACGACGACGGTATTCCAGACTATCCATGCCCGCCTTGCGTGCGGCCTGTTCCAGCGTATGCTCAAGAAAAAAACAGTTTTGCGAATTGCCTACCGAGCGCCAGTAAGAGCAGGGAACGCCAAAATCAATGCGTGTCCAGCGCGTATCGAATAAAGGGAAATTATAACTGTTACCGAACCAGCCCATGATATAGGTCCAGTCAAGTCCATCCCTGGCCGGACTATTCGTGACCCGCGTATATTCGAGTAGCGAGGGGCCCGCAGTATCGAGCCGCAAAACCATGGGCAGATTATCTTTATCCAACGCCAGTTGCACACGGGCAGCGGTGATGGGACGGTAATAGCCAGAGCGCATATCGTTCTCACGTGACCAGATGGTTTTTACTATGGCATCGGCAGCTTTGGCGATCAAGGCGGCCTCGATAGCAAAATCATGTTCCAGCCTGCGACCAAAACCGCCTCCTACGTGCTGGGTATGTATCTGTACTTGCTCAGACTGCAAACCTAGGGCTTTAGCGACGCCATTTTGTGTATCAGTCTGGCTTTGGGTGGAGAGCCAGACTTGTGCGCCTGTAGCAGTCACTTCAACAGTGGCATTCAGGGGTTCCATCGCTGCATGGGCCAGGAAGGGTACATCAAAGCTGGTGTCGATAATGCAGCTTGCCTCGCGCATTGCGGTCTCTGCAGCACCTTCTTTTTGTTTTTTTGGACGAGGGAAGAGCTTGCCGTCGCCAGCAGCAACTGCCTTCAGCAAGCTGGTGCGCATTTCAGCGGTGTTGATGCTGGCATGCGCACCATCCTGCCATACAGGCTTCAACAATTGCACTGCCTTGTGGGCTATCCAGTAACGCTCAGCCACCACTGCCACAGCATTCGGCAGATGCACGACCTTGCGTACGCCTTTCACAGCCAGTGCAGGGCTATCATCCACGCTTTGCAAGCTGCTGCCAAAACGCGGCGCATGCAGGACAGCTGCCATCAGCATGCCCGGCCTTTGCACATCGATACCAAACACGGCACTGCCATCTACCCGCGCCGGGATGTCGGGGCGTGGTGCTGACTGCCCCAGCACCTTCCAGTCTTTGGGTGATCTGATCACCGGTTTTTCTGGCGGTGTCAGCGCTGCCGCTGCCTTGATCAAGGCGGTATAGGGCAAGCTGCGGCCTGTGGCAGCATGAGCCACCTGCGCATTGCCTGCGGTACAATCTTTCACCTCGACTTGCCATTGCAAGGCTGCTGCCTGCAACAACATTTGCCTTGCTGCTGCGCAGGCTGGTGCTATCGTCGCCATTGCAGTGTTAAAACCAGCGCTGCCAAAAGTCGTGATGCCGGGCGGCCATTCCCGATGGAATTGCTTGATGACAGGCGCATGTTCTATGCGTACGTTTGCAAGGGACATTTCCAGTTCTTCGGCCACGATCTGGGCAATCGCCGCATGTGTGCCCTGCCCCAGATTGGTGACCGTCGTGTAAGCAGTCACCACACCTGTGCCATCCATGCTGAGCCAGAAATCAAAGGGGGAATCAGAGGGTGAGACTGCTTTGTTTGCGCCATCTGCCGCCAGGCTATCAAGCATGGGTATGGTGCTGCTGCCCAATACCCAAGCACCAGCCACCAGAGAAGATTTAAGGAAATTCCTGCGTGCAGGCGAAACCAGGGTAGTCATGCTTTTATCCCTTTCTTGCCTGCCAATGGCTTGAGCTTCGCAGCAGCAGTATGTATGGCCGCCCTGACACGCGGATAAGTACCGCAACGGCACAAATTGGTCATGACAGCATCGATTTGCTTGTCGCTGGGATGTGGTGTGGTTTTCAGCAAGGCAGCCGCCGCCATCAGCATGCCTGACTGGCAATACCCACATTGCGGCACTTGATGCTCTATCCAGGCTTGTTGCAGGACATGGCTGCGGTCGGGCGACAGGCCTTCTATCGTGGTGATGTTGCGCCCATTCAGGCCTTCTACTGGCACGAGGCAACTGCGTAGAGCCTGACCATCCAGATGTACAGTACAGGCACCGCACAGACCGGCACCGCAGCCAAACTTGGTACCAGTCAGGCCCAGGTCTTCACGCAGTATCCAGAGCAGGGGAGTATCGCCATCTGCCTGGCATGTGCGTACCTGTCCATTTACTTTGAGTTTCACATCCATGTGCTTCCCTTTGCCTTGACAATTTAATTGCAGAAATTGATTATCTGGCAGCGATAAACTGTCATGGCAAAGCTTGTGACGAAACCCCGAAACCCTGTCTCTGCTACCTCCCTGCACAAGCAAAAATGGTCATGCAGACTGCTATACTGCTGCCATGGAAAATGCCCGCCCAGATACTCCCGCCCTGAACCAGGCTTACCCTCTCACGGCGATCAGCTTGCTCAAGCTTTTGCTCAGCAATATCCTGGTATGGACCAGCCTGTGCGCCATTGGTGCGCTTGGCAATTATGGTGACCTGGTCAAGTACGGGACCACCCAGCGCAGCTTTAGCGAGATACTTTGGTTCTGGGTCAGTAGCCATCTGCTGATGATGGTTTTCAGTACTTGCCTCTACCTGATCTTCATGCGGTACGAACGATTTCTCAGCAAGGCGAGGGGCATAGCGCTGGCCTATGCAATCATGTTGCTGGGCTTTCTGCCGCTGGAAGTGATGTATATCGCCATTCTTGATCTGCTCAAGGACAAGCCCGGTTTTGGTTTGCAAGACATCGTCAGTACGGCTTTCAATATGCGTAACTTTACGATTTTCCTCGAATTTGCCTGGTCCACCGGCACCTTCATTGCCGTACTGGCTATCTGTACCTGGCGGCAGGCACGTGTGCGTGAACACGCTCTGCAGCAATCCATGAACGATGTTTTGCATCTCAAACTGGACCTGGAGCAGCAAAGGCTGGATGCCTTGCGCGGGCAACTGGAACCACACTTCATCTTCAATTGCCTCAATGCCATCAGCGCCCTGGTCAGGAGTGATGACAAGCGCATCGCCCTGACTGGCCTGAACCGCCTCAGCGATTTGCTGCGCTATGCACTGACGGCGAGCAGCAGGGACTGGGTAAGCCTTGAAGATGAAATGACATTCATACGCGATTACCTGGAATTGCAAAGACTGCGCTATGGTGTACGCCTGCAAATCAGCATCACCGGTGATACAGCAGATGTGCTGACAGGTGACTGCCCACCCCTGCTGCTACAACCCCTGCTGGAAAACGCCTTGCGCCATGATCTCGATTGCCACGAAGGCAGCAGCGATATCCGCATGCAATTCAAGCTGGATGGTGAAGAACTCAGCATCAAAGTCAGTAATTCCGTTACCGATGGCACTGCTGCCAACCCCGGTCTTGGGCTGGGCTTGCCACAAACCCGCGCCAGGCTGGAACTAATGTATGCCGGACGTGCCAGCATGCATAGTGGCCGCATACAAGATGAGGGTCAACAGCGCTACGAGGTAGAAATTCGCATGCCTTTACTGATGCCTGAGAGCGCCACAACATGAATGCCATACGTGCACTGATCGTCGATGATGAAGAGCCCGGTCGGGCCAACTTGCGCTATGCCTTGCAGGATCACCCGGCCTGGAACATCGTCGCTGAATGCGCAAATGTCGCCATGGCGCGTGAAGCACTGGATGCCTGTGCTGTCGATGTCATTTTTCTCGACATACAAATGCCGCGCGAAACCGGCCTGATACTGGCACGTGAACTGAGTACCCAGGCAACACCACCGCTGGTGATTTTTGTCACCGCCTTCAACGCCCATGCGATAGAAGCCTTTGACCTGCACGCACTCGATTACCTGCTGAAACCTTTTGACGATGAGCGTCTGGCACTATCGCTGGAACGTGCTGCGGCCATGCTCACGCAGCGCCAGCAAGCCAGTTATGCGCAAGCCATGAGCCAGTATGTCAAAGCTGAGGATGAAGCAAAAAAAGAACAGCCAGCTTACTGGCAGCAAGTCAGTGTGCGCTCGGTAGGGCGTATAGAGTGCATACAACTGGCAGATGTCTTATGGATAGAAGCGGCAGGAAATTACATGCAATTGCACCTGGACGAGCGTCAAATGCGTCGTGCAGTACTGCACAGGGTAGCACTAAGCCAGCTCGAAAAACATCTTGATCCGACACACTTCATGCGTGTGCACCGCAGCGCCATTGTGCGCCGTGACCAGCTCAGTCAGCTTGAGGTACTGGGAGATGGGGTGTATCAACTCAAATTGATTGACGGTAATACGGTGCCAGTCAGTGAACGCTATGTAATAGAGATCAGGAAGCGCATGCGGGATGGCTGAAGCTTATTATTTAGTGGATGCACAGGAAAAATCAGTTTATTCTCTTGTATGTCATTTTAAACATTTCCGGACAAGACAATTGCTTAGTTTGATAAAAAATAATTTTCCCAATTTTCTAAAGCCAATCATTGTCATGATTTGTTTTTCTTTACTGGGAAGCTGTAGTGCAGAACAGCGTCCACAGGAGGCCGCTATTACGGTAGTAAATAGCTTTTACGACACGCAGGAAGTCAGCTTCTCAAATCCCGTAGCAAAAATAAAACTTGCAGGCAGCCTGACTTTACCTAAAGGGCAAGGTCCATTTCCTGCTGTCATTCTCATCGCTGGGTCAGGTTCCATGAATCGTGACGAAGAGACTCTTAAGCATAAGCCCTTCATGGTCCTCGCGGATCACCTCAGCAGACACGGGATCGTCGTCTTACGATTTGATAAGCGTGGCGTTGGTAAGTCAGAAGGCAATTTTCCAATTGCATCGACATTTGATTTTGCATCAGATGTCGATGCTGCCATTCATTATTTGCGCACCAGAGTAGAAGTCGATACTCGAAATCTGGGTTTGATTGGTCATTCTGAAGGCGGCACTATTGCCCCCATGGTTGCCATAGAAAATAATTCTGTGCAGTTTATCGTGATGATGGCTGGATCAGGATTGCGTGGGGATCAATTAATGCTATCCCAAACCAAAGCACGCGATACTTTTTTGCATGTGACCAGTGCCGATTCAATTAAGAAACTGGCACTTTTGGAAAAGTGTTTATATGCAGTCCGTAACTCAGGGAACCCGGCCGAAGCCAAGCTGGCGCTACTCCCTATACTTGATTCTGCTGTCGCAGACAATCTCATATCCCAGCCTGAAGCCAAGGATTTTCTGGTTTCTTATACGACGGCATGGTTCCACGAATTTGTCCTCTATGACCCCTTACCTGCCTTGAGGAAATTAAATATTCCAATTCTGGTATTAAATGGTAGCCTGGATATGAGTATCCCATCCAAACAACATCTACCCGCTATCAAAGATGCATTAAGCAATAACCAACAAGCCATGGTGCAGGAAATTCCAAAACTGAATCACATGTTTCAAACAGCTGTCACTGGAGATTTTTCTGAGTTTGGAAAAATAGAAGAAACCTTATCACCAAGTGCCATGCAAATTATCAATGAGTGGATTAAACGACATTTGAAATAAGTCTGAAAAAAACGGCAGCATTGCTCAAATGCTGCCGTCAATTTCACATTACCAGACCTTGACTCTGTCCTTTGGTGCCAGATAAAGTTTCTGACCAGGCTGTACGGCAAAGGCATCATACCAGGCATCCAGATTGCGCACGGTCAGCACGCGGTATTGTCCCGGCGCGTGTTCATTGGTAATGATGGCAGTGCGCAAGGTTTCATCACGCATCTTGCCGCGCCAGCTGCGGGCATAGGCGAGGAAAAATTCCTGTTCATCACCCTTGGTAATCGCCTGGCCTTTTTGCTTCATTGATGCACGATAGGCATCGTAGGCTGCCATCAAGCCAGCCAGATCGGCAATGTTTTCACCGAGAGTCTGTGCACCATTCACGGACAGGTCGGGGAAGGCCTTGTATTGATTAAACTGGGCGATCAGGGCTTTGGAAGACGTCTTGAAATGCGCGAGGTCAGCCTTGCTCCACCAGTTGCGCAATTCGCCTTTTGCATCAAACATGGCACCGGAATTATCAAAGCTGTGGCTGATTTCATGACCTATGGTAGCACCCAGAGCGCCGTAATTGGTGGCGTCGCTGGCAGCCAGGTCAAAGTTCGGGGATTGCAAATACGCCGCCGGGAAATTGATGGCATTTTGCAGCGGCATGTTGACGGCATTCACCAGTTGCGCATTCATGCACCATTCAGTGACATCTACAGGCTGGCCAAATTTTGCCAGGGCGCGCTTGTATTCAAATTCCTGCGAACGTTCACGGTTGCCATAGGCATCATTTGCATCGACCACCAGGCCAGAATAATCGCGCCACTTATCCGGGTAACCAACACCAACATAGGTCGATTTGATTTTTGCCAATGCCTCTTGTTTGGTGGCTGGCGTCATCCATTTCAAGGCTTGTACGCGTTCGCCAAAGGCAGCAAGAATATTGCTGACCATGCCATTGATGCGGGTTTTGGATTCAGGTGAGAAATTCTCGGCCACATACAATTTACCGACTTCTTCACCGATCACATTATTGGTTGCTGCCACTGCATATTTCCAGCGTGGTTGCGGTGCTTTGGCACCGCTGAGTGCGCTGTAAAACTTGAAACGCTGGTCAAAGAAAGCCTGCGGTAATACCGTAGAACGCGTATTGATGGCATGGAAGCGCAAATAATCCTGCCAGCTTGCCAGCGGCGTTTTTGCTACCAGTGCTGACGATGCTTTCAGTGCAGTGGGATGCCAGATGATGAATTTGCTTTGTCCATCCAGACCTGCCGCTTTGAAATAGGCTGCCCAATCGAGACCGGCAGCTTTTTTGTTGAAATCAGCCAGGGTCCAGGTATTGTCCGCCTTTAAAACATCCGAAGTATCTTCACGATTCGCATGGCCTTTGGCGATCAGCATTTCCAGATCAAAGACACGCTTGGCTGCTTGCTCGGCATCCGGCACATTTGCCAGCTTGAATGTCGCGGCGATGTGGGCCAGATAGTTTTTCCTGATCTCTGCCATCCTCGGGCTGGCCGACAGATAGTATTCGCGGTCAGGCAAACCCAGGCCACCTTGCAGCAGGTAAGGCATGTATTTCGTATGATCATGGAAGCCTTGCGACACCCACAGGCCAAACAGGTTTTCAGTAAACACATTGGTGGCGTTGATAGGATCAACGTCGGCACGCAAATGCTTGCCCAGGTAAGTCGCCAAGGCGGCCTTGTCCTTCAGGTCAGCGATGCTTTGCATCTCGCCTTGCAGCGGTGCCAGGCCACGTTTGTTGATGACATCGGTATTGAGGTAAGAAGTGTAGAAGTCACCGATCTTGCGCACGGCACTGCCCGCTTCTGCCTTGGTCGATTGCTCTATGATTTTCAAGACCTTGGCATCAGACTCTTCTTTCAGGACATCAAAAATGCCAACTGCGACTTTGTCGTCAGGGATGACGGCAGTTTTTTCCCAGCCGCCGTTGGCATAGCGGTTAAAGTCGTCACCGGGGGCAACTGCGGTATCCATGCCACTATCTTTTTTTGCCGGTGCTACGTTTTTTGAGACAGGAGCATCAGCGGCATGCGCCATACTATGCAACAAAGGCATGCTCAGCATGACTTGCAGGCAGACGCTGGCGATGGGCTTTAATTTAAATATTGTCTGGTTCATTATTTTCTTTCTTATTGAGATGAAACTTTAGGTCATTATTTACTCATATTTGAAATAATTTTCTGAAGAATATCCCCTCCCCTTCAAGGGGAGGGTTAGGGAGGGGATGGGATTCGGTTGATTTGAGATAGATTCGATTTGCTACGGAAACCCATCCCCATCCCAACCTTCCCCTTGAAGGGGAAGGAGTGAAATTCAGCATGTCAATAACATTGCCGAATCAAATCACGATTAAACGCCAATCTTGGAATGCATTTTCCAAGACAAGTTCCACCATCTTTTCTATTTTTTTATTTTCTTACTTTCGCAAAAGCATCATTTTCCTTCCAGACCGGCATTTTTGCGGCATCAGCAATTTCGCGCCCCAGGTTCAGGGTGAACTGCGCCTGCTCGGTCATGCCGGACAGATCCCAGCTCGGGTCATACTCGTCTGTGACCTGATGATAACGCTTGCCATAGCCACGCGCCTTTTCCTGCGAGGCTTGCGGATCATTGATATAGTCACGGCCACTGCCTATGGAAAATGCCGGTACACCGGCCTTGGCAAAGCTGAAATGGTCGCTGCGGAAATAACCACCGGCCACATCCACACGCGGCGGCGCAACTGCCATGTTTATTCCTTGCGCGACCTTGTTGGCAGCAACGATGAGATCACTGCGGTCAGCACCAAAGGCGCTGATATCCCTGGTTCGGCCTACAAAATTCAGGGTATCAAGATTCAGGGCTGCCGCCGTCTTGTTCAGGGCCCAGAGCGGGTGCGCCGCATACCAGGCGCTGCCCAGCAGGCCCTGTTCTTCTGCCGCCACCCACAAGAACATCTGGCTGCGTTTGGCTGGTTGTGCAACGGCTGCTTTTGCCATCGCCAGCAAGGCTGCCGTGCCTGAACCATTATCGACGGCACCGTTATAAATGACGTCACCAGCACCTTCCTGCTTGCCTAGGTGATCCCAGTGGGCGCTGTAGATCACCAGTTCGTTTTTCAATTGCGGATCAGTGCCAGGTACGATTCCTGCGATATTGAATTGTTCCAACTGGCGTATTTGCGATTTTGCCTCACCCTTGAGCCTGGCCTTGATCGCGACTGGCTTGAAATCCTTGCCTTCAGCAGCCTGGCGCAAGGCATTCAGATCCAGCCCTGATGCACTGAACAATGTCTTTGCCGCAGCATCGGTGATCCAGCCTTGTATCGCCAGGCCTTTGACATCTTTATTGGCCAGCTGGAATTGCTCGCCCATGCCGCCATTTTTCAAGACATCCCAGCCTATATTTGCTGACGCATCGGTATGTATCAGCAAAACCCCGGCAGCACCCCGGCGCAGGGCTTCTTCAGTCTTGTAAGTACGGCGGCCATAATAGGTCAGGGCCTTGCCGCCAAAGCGGTCTGGCTGTTCTGCGGTAGGTTGCGGATCATTGACCATGACGACCAGTATCTTGCCTTTGCAATCGACACCCTTGAAATCATCCCATTGCTCTTCTGGCGCGTTGATGCCGTAACCGACGAACAGCAATTCATGATCAAACTGGTGCGAACTCACGGCATCACCCGCACTCCAGATCCAGTCTTCACCAAAAGTCAGGTTGAGTGACCTGGCAAGACGTATATTGATAGAGCTTTCCAATGGCAAGGATTTGATGCCATTGATGCTGACCGCCTGCCTGTAGCTCTTGCCGTTGGCGGGCAACAGACCAGCTACAGCGGCCTGGGTTTCGAGATAAGCTACCGTCAGGTCACCACCACGCTGGCCTGTTCCACGGCCTTCAAACAGGTCAGAAGAAATAAGAGCCAGGTGGGCGCGCAAGGCTGTTTCATCTACCTTGCCTGGCTGCGTTTGTGCAAAGCCATATGCCGGCAATCCCAGTGCCAAGGCCAGTAAAGCAGAAGATAAATAGTATGTGGAATGTTTTTTCATTATTATTCGAAACCAGATGAAAGAATAAAACAGTCTGTTTAGAGCAAGAAAATCAGAATACGTTCAACATCTGCGCATAAAATTCCCTATAAATTATAGTCCCGCCCCTTAATTAAACATGTCACTCAACATCACCGCCTTCGTCATGACACTAAGCTGCATCCTGGCAACGCAAGTACACGCTGCCAGTTGCAGGCTGGAAAATATTCCGGTCACCCCACTCAAGCCAGGACAGTATGAGACATTCCACGCAAAAGCCAAATCTCTGGAACTACGCTTTCATAGCGACGCTAATGATCCTGAAGTCGATGCCTTTCCCGAGCCACCTTTGCAGGTCTTGCAACTCGCCAGCAATACTCAATGTGAAGTCGACGGCGGCATCTGGGTCAGGAAAGATATTTACCTGACCCAGGATGAACAAGTATTGGTCACTCACGAATACAGTGGTTCTAATGATTTTTTGATGTTTTACAAAACAGTCGACTGTACCAAGCTGCATGAGCTGGATGTAACTGCTTCAAGATGGAAAATCGCAGGCAACACAATCAGTGTACAAAGCATGGAGAAACAAAAGAAAGGCCAACAAACAAAGCAGTATGTGCTGGATGCAAGCTGTAAACCAGTCGTCAAATCCGGCCAGCAATAAATGCTTGTAAAAAAACCGGCCCGTTGAAAACAACAGGCCGGTTCAATCTGGCATTAGTTCAAAGCTTAATACAAATTAATACAAGCTTAAATCAGATTACGCCTCAAGCCAGGTGACGCAACTCGCGCAAAGCGACAGATACCGGTGCCAGGTCCGGTCCCTGTGCACTGATGGTGGTCAGCAAGGCAGTCAGCCTTTCTATGGCTGGCGCATGCTGCGCATGCCAGTTGCTGACTTCTTCCTGGCGTGATAACAGACCACGGGTGATCTGACTGGCGATGGAATACACATCATCCCTCGCGCTGCCACGCGCCTGGGTCTGCCACAAAGTGTCTGTGGGCAGGCGGTTGATCTGATTACGCCAGCCAGTCAGCCCCAGTTCATCATCAATGCCAAAATAAGCGCGCGCTGCCAGTTCCAGCGTGCTGCTGGTGCTTTGCGCCAGATCAACCAGATCAAGCGCCGGGAAGATATATTCCAGCGCCGTCAGGTTTTGTGCCAGCGTGGCCTCTACCCCGGCCTGTGTCAGTGCCTCGGCTTCTTTTTGCCAGCTGGCGTGGGCATTGCCTGGCAGCCAGTCATCGAGTTGCCAGCGCAGTTCGCGGGCGGCTGGCTGGTAACGCTGGATCAGCGTTGGCAGATCAGTGCTTTGCGAACGTATGCGTAACATCCAGCGCGAGGCTCTTTGGGCAATCGCGATCAGCTTGGACAAGAGGTCGAGTTGCAGTTTTGAATCAACCTTGTAATCCAGTGCATCGATCTGATCCCACAATACTTCCAGGTCGAAAATCTCGCGGGCCAGAGTGAAGGCACGGATCACGTCAGCCGCGGTCGCCCCTGCTTCAGAAGCAATGAAGTTGACGAAGGTGGCACCGGCACGATTCACCACGGTATTGGTGATGAAGGTGGCGATGATTTCGCGTTTCAAAGGATGATTCGAGATTGCTTCAGCAAAACGTTCAGACAAGACTTGCGGGAAGTAAGCTTTCAATGCACGGCTGAAGAAAGGATCATCCGGCAGGTTGCTGGCGACCAGTTCATCAAACACTGACATCTTGGCATAGGCCAGCACGACCGCACCTTCTGGTGCAGTCAGGCCCTGCTTCAATGCCTTGCGATGGAAGATTTCATCATCGCTGGGCAGGTATTCTATGGCACGGTTCAGGCGGCCCTGCTTTTCGAGAGATTGCATCAATCTTTGCTGACCATCAAGTACATACATTGGACGATGCGCGGCAATATCCAGTGCCTGGCTTTGATAATAATTATCGGTCAGTACCAGATGGCCAACTTCATCTGTCATTGAAGCCAGCAAATCATTGCGTTGCTTGAGTGTCAGGTCACCAGCTTCGACGATACTGCCCAACAAAATCTTGATATTGACTTCATGGTCAGAGCAATCAACACCGGCAGAATTGTCTATCGCATCGGTATAGATACGGCCACCTTTTTGCGCGAATTCTATACGGCCATTTTGTGTACAACCCAAATTACCACCTTCGGCCAGCACCTTGCAGCGCAGGTCATTACCGTTGACACGGAAGGCATCACCAGCCTTGTCACCGACCTGGGCATGGGTTTCATACTTGGCCTTGACATAAGTGCCTATGCCGCCGTTGTACAGTAAATCAACAGGGGCTTGCAAAATGGCGCGCAGCAATTCCACTGGTGCCAGTTCGGCAGTTTCTATACCCAGCACAGCGCGTGCTTCCGGGCTAAGGCTGATGGATTTTGCACCACGTGGAAACACGCCGCCACCAGCAGAAATCAAACTCTTGTCGTAATCATCCCAACTCGAACGCGGCAAGTTGAACAGGCGCTGGCGCTCGGCAAATGAAGTTGCCACATCAGGTGATGGATCAATGAAAATATGACGGTGATCAAATGCCGCCACCAGTTTGATATGCTCGGACAGCAACATACCATTCCCGAACACGTCGCCCGACATGTCACCAATACCGGCGACAGTGAAAGCCGTATCCTGCGTATTCACACCCAATGAGCGGAAATGGCGCTTGACCGATTCCCATGCACCGCGTGCGGTAATCCCCATTTTCTTGTGGTCGTAACCTACAGAGCCACCAGACGCAAATGCATCACCGAGCCAGAAACCGTAGTCAGCAGAGACACCATTGGCGATATCCGAGAAAGTAGCCGTGCCCTTGTCTGCCGCGACCACCAGGTAGGGATCATCGACATCATGGCGTATCACCAGTTTAGGTGGCACTACCGCTCCTTTGACGATATTGTCAGTCAGGTCCAGCAAGCCGGACAGGAAAATTTTGTAGCAAGCCACGCCTTCGGCCTGATAGGCTTCACGGTCTGTCGCTGGTGGTGCATTCTTGAGGACAAAACCACCTTTGGAACCAACCGGTACGATGACCGTATTCTTGACTTGCTGGGCTTTCACCAGTCCCAGGATCTCGGTACGGAAGTCTTCACGCCTGTCGGACCAGCGCAAGCCACCACGGGCGACCTTGCCACCGCGCAGATGCACGCCCTCAACACGGGGTGAATATACCCAGATTTCAAACAGGGGTTTGGGTTCAGGTACACCCGGCACTTCACGCGGGTTGAGTTTGAAGCTCATGTAGGGCTTGAATGCCCCGCTGGCGGTGGTTTGCCACAGATTGGTACGCAATGTCGCAACGATAGTCGCAATGAACTGGCGCAAGATACGGTCTTCATCCAGACTCGCTACATTGCTCATCTGCGCTTCCAGCTGTTCACGTATATGCTTTTGCGCCAGGTCGCGGTCACCGACATAATCAGGCTTGAAGCGCGCACCAAACAGCTCTGCAATCAATTGCGTGATAGGCGCGTTCTTGTTGAGTGCTGCTTCTATGTAGTTCTGGCTATAGGCAAAACCCAGTTGCTTGAAATAACGCGAGCAGGCGCGCAAGACAGCAATGGAGCGGGCATCCAGCGTGGTATTCAAGACCAGGCGATTCAGGTCATCACTTTCAACCTCACCACCCCAGGCTTGCGAAAACAGGTTTTCAAAGCGCAGTTTGACCGATGACAAATCTGTATTGGCAGGCAGTTGCAAGCCAAGGTCATGTATCCACAAAGTTTCGGCACCGCTGACGATGGCATACGGATGTTCATCCAGTACCCTGGCACCCATGTGTTCCAGCACAGGCAGGGAATCAGACAAGGCCACTTTGGCGGTGTTATAAATCTTGAAGCGCAAATTGCCGGGGCCTGCATCGAGTGGACGGTAGAGCTTGACCATCATCGGTGCACCGGTGTTCAGGCTGGCCAGCATGTCGGCATCTTCTGCACCCACCAGGGCAGAAAAATCTTCACGGTAAGCAGTAGGGAAGGCATTGGCGAAACGGTTTGCCAGGCTCAGGCCATTGCCTTCACCATGCGAGCGCAGCAACTCTGCTGTGCAATCATCTTCCCAGCGTTGTGCGAGTTTGGCAATGCGGGCTTCCAGCATCGCCAGGTTGACGTTCTGTGGTGCGACATCCTTGGCCCTGACCAGATAATGAATACGCGCCAATGGGCTATCGGTCAGCATCGGTGTAAATTCTATCGACTGGCCATTCAGTGCCATCATCAATTCATTGCCTATCTTGACGCGTAACTCAGTGTTATAGCGATCACGCGGCACGAAAACCTGGGCAGAAGTAAAGCGGCCAAAAGGGTCACGACGCAAGAACAAACGGGTGCGCTGGCGCTCTTGCAGGCGCAGGATACCGATCGCATGATCAGCCAGGGTAGCAGCGTCAATCTGGAACAGCTCATCACGCGGATAATCGTCAAGAATGGCTTGCAGGGACTTGGCCGCATGGCTTTCAGGCACGACGCCGGAGGTATTCATGACGTTCACTACACGCTGGCGTACCAGCGGGATGTTGCCTACCGGCTCGGAATAAGCCGTGGATGTATATAAGCCCAGAAAACGCGATTCACCAATGACATTGCCTGCATCATCAAAACGCTTGACGGCAATATAGTCCAGCCATGCTGGTCTGTGCACAGTGGCGCGTGTCATGGCTTTGGTGACCATGACCATTTCTGTCGAATCCATCAGGGCCACGACTTCTGGTGGCAAACGGGTTTCAGCCGTCTTGACGGGGCCGCGCAAAATGCCCAGGCCAGAATCGGCAATCGCCACCAGGCTGACATTGTCGCCTTCGCGCTTCAGGTCATAGTCGCGCACACCGAGGAAAGTGAAATGCCGGTCTTCCAGCCAGGCCAGGAAGGCAATCGCTTCATCACGTTTTTCTGGGGACTGGCTGGATTTCTCGCAGGCTGCACGCACTTCACGTACCCGGGCCAGCATGGGTTGCCAATCGACCACGGCACCGCGTACATCAGACAAGACACTTTTCAAATCTTCTACCAGCGCCTGCTGTGCCGCCTGATCAACAATACGGTCACATTCAACCAGAATCAGGGATTCAACCGGATCAGTGCTGCCGGCAGCCTTTGCCGCTGCCACGGTGCTGACTGCTGTCACACTGCCATTCGCATCACGCGCCACACTCATCAAGGGATGTACTATCCAGTGTGCAGTACGGCCACTGCGGTTGATTGCCATCGTCACCGAATCCACCAGGAAAGGCATATTGTCATTCACAATCTGCACGACAGTATGGTCACTGACAAAACCATCTTCTGCCAGGGTCGGGTTGAACACCCTTATCTTGGGCGTGTGCGCAGCCCGTGGAGCATCCAGCAAACGCCAGTGGGCATTGGCCTGGGCGAACAGCGTAGCTGGACCGCGGCTGATAATTTCATCCGGGTCAGTGTTTTCAAAATAGGTGGTAATAAAAGAACCCTGGCGTTCAGATGCAGGGCCGGTGTGCGCTTGCGCATAAGCAATCAGCTCAGCGAAGTGGGAAGAGGTCATACGTTCTCCTTCTGTTGGAAGATAACGAGAGATAAAGATGCAAAGACTGATGCACCATATTGTGCAAGTATCCTCCATTATGCGGATGGAAACAAACGGGATTTCCCTTACGAGCGTACGGAAAATTAGCCGCCAGACCACACAACTGGTATTGACTGCAGGCAGTTCTGGGCAAGTGTTGCTTACTTACACAAAAATGCCGACAAAATGTGAGAACATCGAGCCCAGGCTAAATGCAGCTTTTTTGCTTTTTCTCAAGCCCATAGAAATAAGAGGATACAAATTTCAAATAAGAATGCTGATGAATCCTTATGTGCAGCGCAGCATGATGGACGTAGCCGGTTGTATTTCATCACTCTAATGATTGAAACGAACTGGTTGCATAAACCAGCCCACAATACTGGCAATCAGTATGATGGCAGCCAGCCACACCAGCTTGCGCCATGTCTGACCACTGCTTTTGAGTATCTCGAAACTATCAACAAAAATGGTTTCGCAGGCACCATTGCCGGTATCGGTGCGGACGATGCTGGTGCCGCGCTTGAAAGCGAAACCATGGTTATGTGAATATTCAGACAAACGACCGCGCAGGTGTATTTGGTCGCCCACTTCGACTTTTTGCATGATCTTGGCGAGGCTGGGCTGGTCGGTCAGCAGATGGTTGTTTGAAATGGCAGTCTGGTCAAATGCAGCAAATGCTTCTGCTGTCGATGCCCGGAAATTGCAGGTGAACTGGCCACTGGAAAAACTGATGTCGTTGTAAGAACCATTGCGTGCATTATTACCCCAGATGACACAGATATCCATGACATTCAAATGGTCGTTCCATTCGCGATGCAGGTAATCCCAGCCTGTGCTGGTGTCATGTCTGCTGACGACCAGACCAACCAGGTCATAGTCATATAATGGTTGTACCTGGTAATCGACACCGCCTCTGCTGACTGCAAATGCGGTTTGCTCTATCTTGGTTTGTACTGGTTCATTCAAGAGCACATTGTTCAATTCGGCAGGAGGTGGCAATACGTCTCGCCGCCATATCGCGTATAGCAAAAGACAAAGGCTGAATGTCATCAGCCATTTCAAAAAAGTACGCGTTGTCAAGGTGCTTAATCCAGCTTAATCCAGCTTCAATAAGCTGGCATCATGCAATGAGCAAGCCTGTACTTTTGCGCCAAAAAAATCGGCCTGTAGCTGAAATGCACGCAGGATTCTTTGACGACCGGCTTCATCCTCCGGCAAAGTAAAAATCACTTTCAGTACATTGGCTGTATTTGTGCCCTTTATGGTGGTAAGGGTTTGAGCTGGAGCCGTAGAGGCATTCGCTAAAGCTGTCTTTGCTGCTGGCGGCAGCATCAATTGCATTTCAGCCAGAACTTCGGCTTCGGTAATGATGACGATGTCATGCGCACCATGAAATTTTTTACCGCCGGAACTTGGGTCGGCAATACCGCCTGTGATTTCAAATTCGCTTGCAGAAATGCGCTCATAGTGGAATGCCTGCCAACCACTGTTTTGCTGTTCTGCTGATTGGGCCGCCAAAAACTTGCGGTTGGCTACTGCCGCCATGGCCAGTGCTGCCACGCCTCCACCCGCGATCATGCCCACTGGCAATATCTCGGCCAGGTTATCGGGAATATCTTCCACGCTGGCCAGGCTAACTTCACTCATCTCTTGTCTCAATCAAAAAAAGCCAAAGGCGCATTGTATTCCTGTTCGGGAAGACTAAGCGCAAATGGCCTTTTTGAAAGAATAAAGTATCTGTATTATTTATTTGACCGCTGTCTCTTCAGTTGCCTTGTCTTCTTTCTTCTCGTCTGGCGGTGGATCTTTAGGCATAGGCTTGCGCGGCAGCATGTCATTGCGGTTGGCAGCATGGGCAACGAAGCTCGCCAGTATCATCGAAGCCTGGGTCAGGTCGCTCTTTTGTACTTTGTCATACACGTCCATGCTGGAGTGATGGGTGCGGCTGAAGTAATCCATATCATCCTGGACAAACTGGAAACCGGGCACGCCAACGCGGTCAAAGCTCACATGGTCGGTGCTGCCAGTATTGCGCAGCGTCGTCGTGGTTGCACCGACATCATTGAATGGCGCCAGCCAGGCATCAAATATCGGTTTTAAGGTCGCATTGTTTTCTGCATAGATGCCACGGATTTTACCGCCGCCATTATCGAGATTGAAGTAGGCAGAAATCTTGCTGTGCATGGGTTTGATACTGAGCGGTCCGGTGGGTTTGCGTGCAAAAGTCGGCAGTTCAAGTTCCTTGGGGTCAGTTGGTTCAGGGCGGGACGCTATCCATTTATTGACATAGGCACGTGAACCCAGCAAACCCTGTTCTTCACCACCCCACAGAGCGATGCGTATGGTGCGGCGTGGTTTGAAACCAGTCGCCTTCAAGAGTCGCACAGCTTCCATTGCCATGGCAACGCCGGCGGCATTGTCTGTCGCGCCTGTGCCACCATGCCAGGAATCCAGATGGGCACCGAGCATGACGATCTCGTCTTTTTTATCTGTGCCGGGGATTTCTGCCAGCACATTGATGGCAGCTTCCGGGTCTTCGTCGCTGAACGTGGCTTTGACATCAATTTCCAGTTCCACATCTTTTTTCTTTTCGACCAGGCGATACAGACGGTTATAGGTTTCGCTGGCAACGACCAGGGTAGGCGGGCCGGTCACTTCATCTTTCTTGTATGAGCCACCTTCCTGTACAAAGATGGTACCGTCTTCGCCGCGGGTCACATTCAGAGCAGCCAGGGCTTTTTCTTCTGCCAGGAAGGTGCGCAGTTTTTTGGCGAATGCAAAACGCTTCAGGTAAGTCTGTATATCGCCACGGCGGGAGGCTGACGGCTCGAAATCGATCTTACTGAGCTCACTCAGTTCTTCATGTGTATACCTGTGCGCATCTGCCTTCACATGCGGTTTGATCGGCAATGGTTCATCGAGCAAGACGATGGCACCAGCCAGCTTGCCTTTCCATTTTGGCAGATCCTCATCTGCTACCATTTTTGCGATGATCAGCTTGCCACGCTGCAGTCCATTTGTGCCTGGTGTCCATGCCTTGGGGATCGCATACAGATCGACTTGCGAAGGCGCAACCATGCGCAGTGTGGTTTTTTCCAGCGTCCAGCCACGGCCAAAGGGGGCAAAGCTTTCGCTATGAATATTTTGCAGGCCCCATTCACCAAATTTGCTGCGGGTCCAGTCACCTGCCTTGCGCAGTGCGGGCGAACCGGTCAGGCGCGGGCCAATTTCATCTGTGAGTGTGCCCAGTATCTCTTGCGCCTTGGAACGGTTCATGGCCTCGTCGCGCAATTTGGTAATCAGATCGAGGTCGATTTTTTCTTCACTGGCGGCAAGCGCAAGCTGGCCGCTAAAGCTGGTGGCGATGAGGGCTGTGCCACATAAAACCTGCAAAATACGCATTCATGTCTCCTGTTTGGATTCTTCTATCGAAATTTCTGGCCGGATTGGCCAAAGCTCCCTGTACGATGCTTTTTAATTGCCGGTATGGGCCTTGATTGCCATTCTTATACCGGATAAAACCTCCTGTTTGGAGTGAGCAAGTCAAAATTTGTTCCCTGACTTCCGTGCATTTAAGAAATATTCCTCATTTTTAACAGAAATACCTGACAAATTTGCCGGAATTTAAATTTGTCATCGAAATAACGATGAGCATGCAGGGGACATGCTATTTATGCCAGCATCAGTCAGGGCATTGACGGCTGGCTTTGACAGGAGCCGACGGCAGATATTTTCACTGAAATTTGGTAAGTAAAAGTGAATAACTAGCATGACAGGTACAATCACGAGTAGAATTCAGCGTCATTTTTTAAATCGTCGTATGCCGACAGGCATGATATCTGCTGCAAAGTCAGCTCAATATTGAAGGAATGTGTATGTCAATTAAGTCCCGTGTCGTCCTGGGTAGCGCTCTTGCCTTGTTGGTACTCAGCGCCTGTAATGATAAGAATGCAGACAAGGCTGCGTCAGCCTCGGCTTCCGCTTCTGCGTCGGCTGCTGCAAGTAGCGAAGTCGCAGCCACTGTCGATGGCACGCCTATCAGCAAGAAACAACTGGATCAGATCATGCAGCAACAGGCCGCCCAAGGCATGCCTGATACGGCTGAAACACGCAAGATGGTCATCGACAATCTGGCCATGCAAATCGTTGTAGCCAAAGAAGCTGTCAACAAAGGTCTGGATAAAAAGCCAGAAGTGGCCGATCAGATCGAAATGACGCGTCAATCCATCCTGGCTAATGCCTATGTCAAGGATTACATCAAGACAGCAGCCGTCTCGGATGATGCTCTGAAAGCTGAATACGAAGAATTCAAGAAAAGCAATGGTGGCAATGAATACAAGGCACGCCATATCCTGGTAAAAACAGAAGATGAAGCGAAAGACATCATCGCCAAGATCAAGAAAGACGTGAAGTCTTTCGAAGGCCTGGCCAAAGCCAAATCACAAGACCCTGGCTCCAAAGCCAATGGTGGTGATCTGGGCTGGTTCAACCCACGCGGCATGGTGCCGGAATTTGGCGCAGCAGTCGCTAAACTGGAAAAAGGCAAATTCACTGAGGAGCCAGTCAAATCCCAGTTTGGTTACCACGTCATCATCCTCGACGATTCCCGTCCTGTGACTATTCCTCCGCTGGAAGAAGTCAAGTCCGGTCTGAGCCAGCAATTGCAGCAAAAGAACCTGAAGAAAATGCTGGATGACATCAAGGCTAAAGCCAAGATAGAAATCAAGGAAGCGCCAGCCGCGGCTTCTGCACCGGCAGCATCAGGTGCGCCTTTGTCAGTCACGCCGACAGTGGTACCGGCAGCATCTGCAGCAGCATCCGCTCCTGCTGACGCAGCGAAAAAATAAGCTTCAGTAATTTTTGGGCAAAAGGCCGTCAAGCTAGTCTTGGCGGCCTTTTTCTTTATCTGCAGGCTTTTCCAGATATCGCTATTCATTGAACTATTGCCAAGCCAAATAAATCCTGAGACACTATTGTTGCCAATATTTCAAGCAACATTCTCCATAGAAATCCTTCATACTGACCCAGGAGGCCTGCATGCCAGCCCAGATCATACCTTTCAACGGCAGCGAACTGGCCCTGGATGCGCGCCCTGACCGCCTTGATATCCGCGACCGCATCTACACGCCCCGCGTGCTGAACCTGCCAGTATCCTACCCGGATAGCGGCTTTATCAAGAACCAGCTTGCCAGCTACATCAAGGCAGGCATGATTTTGAACCAGGGCTCGGACGGTGCCTGTACTGGCTTTGGTCTGGCCGCCGTCATCAATTACCTGTTCTGGCTGCGCGACACCAGCAACAAGGAAAGCAGCCCACGCATGATTTACCACCTCGCTCAGCTTTATGACGAATGGCCGGGTGAAGATTATCTGGGCTCCAGCTGTCGCGGTGCTCTCAAGGGCTGGCACAAGCATGGTGTCTGCAGCCGTGCGCTGTGGCCCTATACGGTCAATAAAAATGACCAGGTAGCAGCCTTTGAAGCGCCAAAACCGGGCTGGGAAAAAGACGCACTGAGCCGCGCCCTGGGTGTGTATTACCGCATAGATAAAACATCGATCACCGACATGCAGGCGGCCATCCTGGAGATTGGTGCCATCTATGTCTCATGCAAGCTGCATCAGGGCTGGTCCGAGGTACCGACATCAAAAGCAAGCAGCTTCAGCAAGCTGGAGCAATTGCCTGTAGTCAGCTTTAGCGAGGTCAAGGCCGGTGGCCATGCCTTTGCCTTGCTCGGTTATACCGACCAGGGTTTTGTCGTGCAAAACTCCTGGGGCGCAGATTGGGGCCTGCAGGGTTTCGCCATCATCACCTATGACGACTGGCTGGTAAATGGCACAGATGCCTGGACCGTATCCCTGGGCGTGCCCGTGCGCTATGTTGATGCGGTGAACCGCACTCGTGCTGAGAAACAGCTGTCCCCTCAGGCGAATATCCCGCCTGTTGCCGCCTTCAAGGCCAGTGGATCAGCCCTGTTGCCCGGTGGTGCCCATCCCGCAGGCAAGCCTGGTCAGGCGGTACTCAGCATGGACCAGGCGTATAGCCTGACCGTGGTCATGGGCAACGATGGTGGTCTGATACAAAGATTGCTCGAAGTTGCCGATGCCGCAGCAACGGTAGAAAAAGTACTGGTGCAGGCACCACAAGCCTGGCTCAAACAACACAGCAAAAACAAGGTCTTGAAACTTGCCCTGTATGCTCATGGTGGCCTTCATAGTGAAGCTGAGTCACTCAAGCGCATTGCCGCCATGGCACCCAGTTTTCTGGCAAACGGTATATACCCGGTTTTCATCACCTGGAAAACCGGGCTCACAGAAACCATGGGGGACGTGCTCAAGGATAAATTGCGGGATTACCTGACAGGCTCGGTAGTCTCCAGCGACTGGCTGGAGCAGCTCAAGAATACAGCCGTTGATGTCATGGACCGCACGATAGAAAACCTTGCAGCCAGCATAGGTGGCAAATCGCAGTGGATGCAGATGAAGCAAAATGCAGCACTGGCTACAGAAGATGGTGATCCGCCACGCGGCCTGCTGGCCATCGCCGAACGCCTGAAACAATTAAGCAGGGAGCTGGGCAAGGGCAAGCTGGAAATCCATCTGATAGGCCACTCAGCAGGTTCCATAGCTCTGGGCCATTTACTGGGCTTGCTGGCCGCACGCAAACTGGCAGTCAGCACATGCAGTCTGTATGCACCGGCCTGTAGCCTGGAATTTGCAGAAAGCACTTACCGCCCTGCGATGGAAAGCGGCATACTGGCACGCGAGAATTTTCACCTGCATCTGATGTCAGACCGGCGCGAGCGCACTGACAATGTCTATCTGGTGTATCGCAAATCCCTGCTCTACCTGGTGGCCCGCGCTTTTGAAACCCGCCATAAAACACCCTTGCTGGGTATGGCTGCCAGCCTCGATGCGGCCTACTTCAATGGTGACAAAATGGCAGAGGAACAATGGAATGTATCCAGCCTCGCCACCTTGAAGAGCTGGAATAAATTTTACTGGGGTAAAAAACTGCCCCGCGATTTTGCTGAAGATGGCAAGGGGCTGACAGCAGAGCAAAGGAGCAATTTGCACATCATCGATGCTAGTCACGTCAATTGCGGCAAGCGCCTGATCCCGCTTGCCCATGGCAGTTTTGATAATGACGTGAATGTGGTCGCACAAACCCTGGCGTGCATCCTCGGTCTGGCAACAACAGATGCCTTGCCTGCACCTGTGCTGGATCTTGATTATTAAATCTGCACAAACCGCGGCGATTGTGTGCTGCGGCTTGCCATTTTTTTACTTGACCAAGACCTTGTATTCCCAGGGTTTGAGTTCAATTTCCTGGCCTGATTTAAGCGTTTCCCTCTTGCCGCTAAACAGATTGCTGAGTCCAGCCGCAACTGGCTGGTTCAGGCTAAAGCTTTGTGCTTGCCCGCTCAGATTAAAAATACCCACGACCTGATTTGCTGCCTTGCTGCGTGAAAACGCATAGATGGATGCATCATTCGATGTGGCTATACGCATCTGCTCTGCACCCTCAGTACCGTTCCACAAAGCCTGATTGGTTTTCTTCAAATGGAACAGCGTGGTGTAGATAGCCTTGTAAGGATGATCTTGCCACTTGATGGGGTCACGCTCAAAGAATTCCAGGCGTTTGGTATTGCCAGCCTCCTGGCCTGAATACAATAAGGGCATGCCTTTCAGCAGGTTCGACAAGACGAGGAAGTTTTCTGCGCCATCACCAAGGCGTTCAAATTCTGTACCTTCCCATGAGTTCAGATCATGGTTGGAGGTATGCAGCATGCGGTAGGCATTGCGGTGAAATTTCTTTTCTGGCCCGGCCATATAGGCGGCCAGATCATTTGCATTTTTCTTGCCTTTGGCGATCTCGCCAAACACATCCTTGAGTTGCCAGGCATACGTCATGTCAAAGGCTTTTTCATGCAAGTCTGTAGCCTCGGCTTCTGCCAGCATGAAGACTGGTTTTACCTTGTCCAGTGCTGCCCGCGCTTCGTTCCAGAAATCAGTTGGTACCATCTCGGCAACATCGCAACGGTAACCATCGATGCCATATTCAGTCAGCCAGAACTTCAGCGCATCTATCATTTCTGCGCGCAACTGCTTGTTCGCATAATTGAGCTTGATGACGTCCTGCCAGTCCGGCACAGGCGGGACGAATTCGCCTTTTTCATTCTTCAGGTAATACTCGGGATGGGATGTGGCCCAGGGATGGTCCCAGGCAGTGTGATTGGCGACCCAGTCTATGATGACCTTCGTGCCTTGCGCGTGGGCGGCATCGACAAGATTTTTGAAATCAGCTGGTGTACCAAATTCTGGATTGACGCCCTTGTAATCACGCACGGCATAATAACTGCCCAGAGTCCCCTTGCGGTTTTTCTCACCTATGGGATTGATGGGCATGATCCAGATAATGCCTACTCCCATCTTTTTCAGTTCAGGCAAGTATTCCTGAAAACGCTTGAAACTGCCCTCTGGTGAATGCTGGCGGATGTTTGCTTCATAAATCGCGGCATTCTTGCTCCACACCGGGTGTTTTACCGTGCTGGTGGTTTGTGCAAGCACAGGCAGGGCTATTAATCCCAGCAGAGCCAGGCCAGTTAGTGTCTTCATGAACTTGTCTCATTGTTTAATTTATGTAGTTAAGATACATCAATAAAAAATGCAGATCAAGAAAAAGAAAGATGAGGATTCCTAATCGGTCTTTTCAAAAACAATGATCACTCTATGTAATTTTCTTGAGAACGATATCATGTCTATCAAAAAACTGGATGTTTAGACAGATATCTAAATGTAGTTAAAATACACATCCTGATTATTTTATTATCTACACTTTGCTTGTACCAGTGACGGGCTTGGCGCCATAACGCAAGCCATCGACCAGCAAAGCCAGCACGCGTCGCGCATGTTCTGGTCCGCCTTCCTGCGTCGTTGTTGATAAATTGGCGACTGCCCGCAGCAAATCATAGGGAGCTATATCTGAGCGCATATCGCCTGCCGCTGCTGCAGCCTCGAGCAAACTGCTGAGCGCTGGCTCAAGGTGCTGCTGGAAGTAGGCAGGCAAAACGGCGAATGCCGGGTCACCCGAATGCAGCGCTGCCGCCAGCCCGCGCTTGGCGGCGATGAAATCGACATAGCGCAGCATCCATTGCGCGACAGCCTCACCAGGCGCATATTGAGCCGCCAGCACGGGTGCAGCGTCGGCACAGGCATCCACTTCATGACGAAACACCGCAATAACCAGGTCTGAGCGCTGCGGGAAGCGGCGATACAGGGTGCCGACACCTACGCCTGCCCGCTGGGCAATCTCGCGCACTGGCGCGTCCACGCCGGAAGTGGCAAACACTTCCAGGGCAGCCTCCAGCAAGGCATCTGTACTGCGTTGTGCATCAGCGCGCACGCGTCTGGGCTTTTGCTCTTCATTCCAGCCGCTTTCACTGCCTACACTTGGAGCCAGCTTATTTATTTCCACTTTTCACTTCCATTTTTATTTCCAATTTTATTCTTTTCTTGAAATACGGAACATCGTTCCGTATAATAAAACGGAGCGATGTTCCGATTAATCTGGAACGATGTTCTATTTTACCTCTCAGCACGCTGATTTCGCCGACGGTCATCAGAACTCATTTAACTGATTCATTTAATTCTCTCAACTACAGGAATAAACCATATGCAATACCGTACGCTAGGAAAAACCGGCATCAAGGTCAGCCCTTATTGCCTGGGCGCGATGATGTTTGGCGCAGTCGGCAATGCTGACCATGAAGACTCGATCCGCATCATCCACAAGGCACTCGACGCTGGCATCAACTTTATCGATACCGCAGATTTCTATAGCCGTGGCGAGTCGGAAGAGATTGTTGGCAAGGCGCTCAAGGGCCGCCGCGATGATGTCGTGCTGGCGACCAAGGCCAATCTGCCCATGGGTACTGACCCCAACCAGCAAGGCAATTCACGGCGCTGGCTGGTGCGTGCAGTGGAGGATTCCCTGCGCCGCCTGCAGACCGATTACATAGACCTGTTCCAGATACACAGGCCAGCACCGGACACCGACATAGAAGAAACCCTGTCGGCACTGACCGACCTGGTGCGCGCAGGGAAAATACGTGCCATAGGATCATCCACCTTTCCGGTCTCGGAGATCGTGGAAGCGCAATGGGTAGCCGAAAAGCGCGGGCTGGCACGCTTCCGTTGCGAGCAACCTTCTTATTCGATACTCAACCGCAGCATAGAAAGGGAAGTGCTACCGACTTGCGAAAAGTATGGCATGGGCGTGATGGTATGGAGCCCCTTGTCCATGGGTTTGCTGACCGGCAGATATCGCAAGGGCCAGCAAACCGATAGCGCACGCGTGCGTTTCAATCCCGGCTATATGACAGATGCAGGCAAACTGGACGCCGTTGAACAACTGATCATCGTCGCGCAGGAAGCTGGATTATCACTGACACACATGGCGATGGCTTTCGCAATTGCCCACCCAGGCGTGACCTCGGCCAACCTCGGGCCGCGCACGATGGCGCAACTGGATGATCTGCTGGCAGGTGCTGGTGTCGCGCTCAGTGATGAAGTGCTGGATAAAATAGACCAGATCGTCGCACCGGGAACTGACGTCGGCCCTTTGCACGCGGGCTACAACCCGCCGGCAATTACTCAGTTCAGGTTGCGCCGCAGGCCAGATGCAGAACGCGCTGCTGCCTGAGCAAAGATAAAACCGCCCACACAAACAAATACCCCCGCAAGCGCGGGGGTATTCAAGCTAGTGTTTCAGATGTGACGAACTGGCACCATCATGGCGCAGTCATGCCAATCAGGCTTTAGGGCCTTTGCGATGTGGCTTGGCGGCTGCCGGTTTGCCCGCGCCATAACCCTTGGCTTTTTCTGTCACGCGGCGATCACCGCCTGCTTTCTTGGGGCCGAAAGGTGATGGCTGGTTGACTGGCAAAGGCTTGCGCACATGGTCTTCACCGACCGGGCTGATCTGGATTTGCTTGCCTGCGACCCAGACGCCTTTCAATTGCTTCAGCAATTCCTTGGGCATGCCATCTGGCAAATCCAGTGTACTGTAGTCGTCAAAAATATCGATGCGGCCTATGTGCTTGGCTTCGAGACCGGCTTCATTGGCAATTGCACCAACGATATTGCTAGGCGTTACCGCATCAGCCTTGCCGACTTCGATACGGTAAGTCAGCATGGGGATGCCGACCTTGCCTTTGCCGTCAGCCTTGTCTTTTTTAGGCTTGGCCGGGCGCTCTTCATCCAAAGGGGCGCGAGCGGCACGATCGACTACCTGGTTCAGCTTGCTGCCAGGTGCGGCTTCAGCTATACGTGGAGCACGTTCGCGAGGCGCTTCTTCACGTGCTGCACGTGGTGCAGGACGAGATGCTGGCGAGCTGCTGCCCTGGCCTTTTTCTGCGCTAATGCGCAGGGCCTGGCCAGCCACACGTACTGAACTCAGGTGTTCCATCATGTCGCCAGGCAGATTGTCTGGCAGATCAAGGATGGTGTAGTCATCATAGATATCGATACGGCCGATGAACTTGGATTCTATATTGGCTTCATTGGCAATTGCACCAACGATATTGCCGGGCTTGACGCCATGATCATGGCCCACCGCAATACGGAAAGTCTGCATGCCAGGCTCTGGTGTGCGCGGGCTGTGTTCACGGCGTGCACCACGGTCTTCACGCGGTGCGCGTTCGAAACGGTCACCCCGGTCGCCGCGGTCACCACGATCGCGGTCACCACGGTCGCCACGTTCAGCGCGGGCAGGACGCTCATCGCGCCAGCTATCGTCGGTCTTGGTTTCTTTGCGGTTTTTATCGAGCAGCAAAGGTTCATCGCCACGCGCCATCTTGGCCAGCGCCGCAGCAATTTCCACTGCCGGGATATTTTGTTCACGTTCAAAATCTTCGATCAGGGACGTGAATTCTTCCAGGCCGCCTTGTGCCAGCGTGGCAGTAATCTGATCCTTGAAACGGGCGATACGGACATTGTTAACGGTCTGTATGGTTGGCAATTCCAGTGGTGACACTGGCTGACGCGTTGCTCTCTCAATCGCTTTCAACAAGTTCTTTTCGCGCGGTGTGATAAACAGGATGGCTTCACCACTACGACCGGCACGGCCGGTACGGCCTATGCGGTGAGTGTAGCTTTCCGGATCATACGGTACGTCATAGTTGATGACATGGCTGATACGCTCTACGTCCAGACCACGGGCAGCAACGTCAGTAGCGACCAGGATATCGATCTTGCCGTCTTTCAGCTGCTGTATGGTGCGTTCACGCTGTTGCTGGTTGATGTCGCCATTGATGGCAGCAACCGAGAAGCCTCTCGCACCCAGCCTGGCTGCCAGTTCTTCGGTACCGAGTTTGGTACGGGCAAAAATGATCATGCCGTCGAAAGTCTCGGCTTCCAGTATGCGTGTCAGGGCATCGAGCTTGTGCATGCCACTGACCAGCCAGTAGCGCTGGCGGATATTGTCGGCCGTGCCGGTCTTGGCGGCGACTGTCACTTCTGCCGGTTTGTTCAGGTAAGTCTGGGCGATGCGCTTGATGGCAGCAGGCATGGTGGCCGAGAACAATGCTGTCTGGCGGCCTTCCGGTGTTTCTTGCAGGATGCGCTCTACATCATCAATAAAGCCCATGCGCAGCATTTCATCAGCTTCATCCAGCACCAGGGTTTTCAGGGCGGATAAATCCAGCGTGCCTTTGTCCAGATGGTCGATGACACGGCCAGGCGTACCCACCACGACATGCACACCACGGCGCAGGGCCGAGAGTTGCGGGCCATAGCTTTGGCCACCGTAGATAGGCAAGACATGAAAGCCGGGGATATGGCGTGCATAGGTCTGAAAGGCTTCAGCCACCTGTATTGCCAGTTCACGCGTTGGTGCCAGCACCAGCGCTTGCGGGGTAGTCTGACGGATATCGATGCGCGACAGGACAGGCAGGGCAAAGGCAGCAGTTTTACCAGTACCAGTCTGGGCCTGGCCCAGGACGTCACGGTTGGACAGCAAAATCGGGATGGTGGCCGCCTGTATCGGCGACGGTGTTTCATAGCCTACATCCTGCAAGGCGCGCAAAATAGGCGCACTCAGTTGCAGGTCTTCAAAGGTAATCGGAGGTGTGTTTTCTGACATGGCGATGCTCGCTCGTTCTTTCGTATCGCAGGATGCGACAAGATGGTTATCCCTATAGTTTACTCTTCTGTGGGTAAGTCAGGGGAAATACCTGTCAGCGGCACTTGACAAAAAATAAAATATTTACTTACTTGCAAAGTATATATTTGATATTATTTGATATGAATTTGGCACTTAAACTAATGAGTCATACTAAATAAACCGAGCTCAACACCATGAAAAAATACCTCGTATTTGCATCTGCCTTTATCTGTCTTGCCGGCACTGCTCTTACTCCCAACACGGCCAGTGCTGCTGACCTGCCCTCTGATCTCATTCGCCAGTATGCAAAAAATCCCCAGGTCGATGTACTGTTGAAAATCTCGTATGAGACTGAAGACGAGGCAACCCTGGATACATTCCGCAAGGCCGTTGACGCTCTGGGGCTGCATTACGAATTGACGTATAGCGTCTCTGCAGCCAGCGATAAAGCCACAACAAAAAAATGGAAACTGCAAACCAGCAATAAAATCGCCGCCCAGGACAACAATGCAGATAAGCAGGTCAGTACCCTGTATGAAGCGGTCAAATCAAAAGGCGGCAGTTTTTCCTGGTCGGTTGCGCAAACGCCAAAATAGATGGCGTTGAAATACGCTAGAACTCACTTCATGAAATCGATGAAAGCCCGCAAAGCCGCCGACTGATGACGGCGGCTGGGGTAGTATAAATAGCTGCGCTCAGGCGCTGGCCACCAGTCTTCCAGCACGTATTGCAATTTCCCCTGCTTTACCAGCTCATCGGCATAGCCACAATAGGTATAGCAAATCCCGGCACCATCGCAGGCGACCCGCGTCGCCACATAGAAATCATCAAACACCAGCGCGCCGGTAGTGGCAACTTCCATCTTTTCCTGCCCGCGCTGGAATTCCCAGCGATATCTTTGCCCGCTGGGGAAACGGAATTGTATGCATTGATGCTGCAACAGCTCATGTGGCGTTTCAGGTACACCGTGTTTTTGCAAATAGGCAGGAGAGGCACAGACGACAAAACGGATTTCGCGCCCCACCGGGATAGCCACCATGTCCTGCTGCAGGCTTTCCCCAAAACGCAGGCCTGCATCAAAGCCCTGTTCCACGATATCGATGAGGGCATCACTGCTGACGACTTCAAGTTCGACTTCAGGGTAGGCGGCATGCCACGCAGCCATGACCGGGGCCAGCGTGAGTTGCGCCGCCGGGCGCGGCACATTCAGGCGCAAGCGGCCAACTGGCTTGTCCCGGAGTTCATTCAGACTTTCGAGAGCGCCCTGGATTTCCTGCAGCGCCGGTTGCAGACTCTGCAGCAAGCGTTCACCCGCCGGTGTCAGGCTGACGCTGCGGGTAGTTCTTTGCAGCAGGCGCATGCCCAGTTTTTTCTCCATCCTGGTCATGGTATGGCTCAGTGCAGAAGCCGTGAGTTGCAATTCTTGCGCAGCCTGGCGAAAGCTGCGGCATTCTGCAACGCGGGCAAAAGCGAGTAAATCATTCAAGTCTGGTGACATGGGCAGGAGTTCTTTTAATAACGAAAGCATTATATCGGCACAGGGAAACATAATACTTGCAGGCGATGCACTACGATGCACTAACAGCCACACCCCTGCAGCGTCAATACCATGTTTTGTCAGGTTTGAAAACTTAAACAAAAAATATGGATCGCTGCTTTATAATTCTGACGCTCTGACTAAATTTGCCTGCTTCTTCAGCAAGCTATAGACAGCTTTTTATATTACTTCAGGATTAACATGGAGCTTGCTTCCAGCAAATACCCTTGCCACGCTTTTCACGCATCCTTGCCAGGTGGCCGGGATACTGGTGAACTGAGCCTGTCGCAACTGGGGGTCAGTTATCAGGTGGCCTCTTTGCTGGGCACTCTGCCATTTGCGCAACTGGAACTGACACTGGGTGGTGCAGCGAATAAACTGGTGTTCATCAAGCATGCCCACAAGCCTGACCTGGTGCTGTATACCAGTGACCTCAGCATCTTGAAAAACCCGGTATTGCTTGCTCACCCTGAATGCTCACGCCAGATCGCTGCGGCGGGCCGCAAGCGTGCCTATGGCTGGGGAGCATTGATAGGTTTCAGCCTCTTGCTGATAGCAGTGCCTGTAGGCCTGATGTGGCAAATGGACACCATGTCTGCCTATGCCGCCAAACAGGTGCCGGTGGAATGGGAAGAAAAACTCGGTGCCAGCGTGGCTGCCCAGGATGACCTGAAAAACCGGCGCATGCCTAAAGCTGAGGCTGATGTGGTGTTGAAGCCGCTCACCACACCCCTGCTGCAAGCCTTGCCGAATTCGCCATACCGCTACTCTATTTCTATCGTCAATGACAGCAGCACCAATGCCTATGCCCTGCCTGGTGGCTATGTTGCCATCCATTCTGGCCTGATCCTGAAGGCAGGCAGTGCAGAAGAATTACTGGGCGTGCTGGCGCATGAAATCAGCCATGTGGAAGAACGTCATGGCACACGCAATGTCATCGGCAATGCCGGGATTTACCTGGTTGCCAGTGCCGTGTTTGGCGACGTCAGCGGCTTGCTGGCAGTCTTCAGCAATGCCGCGCCCATGCTGCTGAGCCAGCAATATTCACGACGCTTTGAAACCGATGCGGATGAAAAAGGTGTGCTGCTATTAAAACGTGCCAACATCAATCCGGCCGGCTTGCCAGTTTTTTTCGAGCGCATGATTGCAGAAGAAAAAGCTGCTCTCGAAAAAATCGACAACAAGCAGGCGCGTGAAGCCTACAAGCAAGCCATGGGTTTGCTGAGCACTCACCCCACCAGCGAAAAACGCATGGCGCATTTACGTGAACTCATCGGTAAACCTGAAGGGTCGTACATTAATCAAGAGGCTGCCTTCAAGGATTTGCAGGAAGCCGTCAAAAAATTTGTCGCCAAGCCAGCAACTACCGAGTCCAAAGACAAGCCAGCAGGCCCGTCCTCAACACCACAATCCTGAAACACAAAAAGGAGTAATCAGTGAAAGCAAATATCAAAGGGGGCCATGCCTTCTCCTACGTCGAGGTAGAACTCGCACCAGGTGAGAGCATCATGACCGAGCCCGATGCCATGTCCAGCATGGATGCCAGCCTTGACCTGACGGCACATTTCAATGGTGGCCTGATCAAGGGTTTGCTGCGCAAATACCTGGGTGGTGAATCCCTGTTCATCAGCCGCTTTCACAATGCGACCTCGGCACCGCGCAGCATGACTATCGTGCAGCCTACGCCTGGTGAAATCCTGTGCAAGGAACTGAATGATGAAGTGTATTTCATGCAGCCTGGCGCTTTTCTGGCTTGTGAAGAAAGCGTCAAGATAGGTCTGGGCTTTGCCGGTTTCGCCTCCTGGATTGCGCGTGAGGGCCTGTTCCGAATCAAGGTCAGCGGTCATGGCAAGGTCTGGTTTGGTGCTTATGGTGCATTGCTGGAAAAAGAAGTCAATGGTGAATACATCGTCGATACCAGTCACCTGGTGGCTTACGACCCATCGCTGCGCCTGAATCTGCAACTCGCAGGCGGTTTGTTTTCCAGCTTCTTTGGTGGTGAGGGCCTGGTCACGCGTGTCAGCGGTAAAGGCAAGATCATCATACAGACGCGCAGTATTTCCAGCCTGGCTGGCTGGCTCAATCCAAAATTGTAAGGACGCATCATGCACGTAGAATTAGTCAATCAGCCTGGCAATACCGCTGCCAAAGTCAGCCTGCGTCCCGGCGAAGTCTGCACGGCAGAATCCGGTGCCATGCTGGCCATGAGCAGCAATATGCAAATCACCACGACCACCCATAAAAAACAGGGAGGCTCATTACTGAAGGCAGCCAAGCGTTTGCTCGGCGGTGAATCATTATTCCTGAATCATTTTGAACCACAAAACACACCAGGCGAAGTCTGGCTGGGTACTGATCTCGCCGGTGACATGCTGGTACTGCCATTAAACAACGACAACCTCATCGTGCAGGGTGGTTCTTTTCTGGCATGCGATGAAGGCATAGAAGTCGATCTGGGCTGGCAGGGCTTTAAATCCCTCTTGTCTGGCGAACGCATTTTCTGGCTCAAGCTCAAGGGTAAAGGCACAGCAGTGATCTCTTCATTTGGAGCCATTTATCCTATAGAAGTCGATGGTGATTACATCGTCGATACCGGTCACATCGTCGCCTTTAGCGAAACCCTGCAATTCTCTATCACCAAGGCTGGCAAGAGCTGGCTGCAATCCATGCTAGGTGGTGAAGGCCTGGTCTGTAAATTTTCTGGCCGGGGCACAGTCTGGTGCCAGTCACATAATGAAAACAGCTTTGGCAGCCTGCTCGGCCCTGAACTCAAAGCCCGCGGATAAGGACAAAAAGAAATGAATAACACGATGATAGATATCGTCCTCACCGGTGAACTGGCTGAAGGCATCAGTTTTGAACAGGCTTGCGCTACAGTCGAAAAATTGTTCAAGCTCCCGGCAGAGCAAGCCAGGCAATTGCTGGAGACTGCACCGCGTGTCATCAAGCGTGGTCTTGATAGCGAGACTGCAGAAAAATACCGGCTGACCATAGAAAAAAATGGTCTGAAGGTGCGCTTGCAAAGTGATGCGGATGTTGCGGCGAAAAGTGACTTTGCTGCGCCTGATGTGGTAACAGAATCCGCAGCAGAATCCGCAGCGCCCGTCCCCGCAACTGCAGTAGCGCCAGCAGTTGTGGCACAATCCAACGTTGAAACAGTACCGCCAGCGATAGCCAGGCAAGAGTCTGCTATCAACACAGCCACGACAGCGCTTGCTCCGGCGCAGCCAGTTGCAACAACCGATTTCGCCGGCCTGAAATTCAAGATCGATGGCAGCCCTGACTTTGGCTTCGTCACCGTCCAGCTACCACCCGGACAAATGTTGAAAGTGGAAGCCAGTGCCATGGCCACGATGGATACCAATCTGGTCATGAAAACCAAGATGAAAGGCGGCATCTCGCGCATGCTGTCCGGTGAAAATCTCTTTCTCAATGAATTCACTGCTGAAAACGGCCCCGGCGAAATCGGTATCGCCCCAGCAACACCAGGCGACCTGATCCACCGCTACATGCGCGGCGAAACCCTGTATTTGCAAAGCGGTGCCTTTGTTGCCAGCACCCCTGGCATCAATATAGAAACCAAATGGCAGGGCTTGACCAAAGGCTTCTTCTCCGGCGAAAGCCTGTTCCTGATACGCGCCTCCGGCGAAGGTGATTTGTGGCTCAACAGCTACGGCGCCATCATAGAAATCGATGTCAAAGATGGCTACGTCGTTGATACCGGCAACATCGTCGCCTTCACCGAAGGCCTGGAATACAGCATCAGCAAAGTTGGCGGCTACAAGTCTTTATTCTTCTCCGGCGAAGGCTTCGTCTGCCGTTTCAAGGGTGAAGGTAAATTGTGGATACAGACACGCAGCGTAGGCGCATTTGCAGGCTGGGCAGGGCAGTATCGTCCGACTAAGGATTAAGCAAAAGGCAAAACGCAGGTCGAAGAAATTTGAGTGATCTGTTGTTGATTAATCGCCGCGTTGATATCGGAGCTGTTTTGAATTTTTACAGCTCTGATATGTCGCTGCCTTTTGCTGCGAGGCAGAAAATGGAAAAAGAAAGACCGCAGACGATTGCCGGACTCTCCTATTTTTTGTCTTGCAGCAAAGCGGCCATCCTTTAAATGGATGGTGGCAGGGTTTTGCAAAGCATGCTTTGTGAAACCCCGACATCCTCCCTCTTGCTGGGGAGAGAAAAACTAATCCAGCAGCTATTTTTTCAAATACATCAAGCAATCTTCCCTGCTACACGCAAGGCATCCTTATCAAACCCTGCCAGCCGTTTATACCGCAAAGAAATTGCTTCAAGCTCAGACTGCGCAATCACTTCAGTCACGTCCGCAAAACCCTGAGGCGCACGCTCCTCTGCCATCTGCATCACCTGCTCAGGCCCGTTCATGCGATTGCGTAATACTATGCCTGCCGTGCGTGGCAAACGCTCAGCTTCATACTCACGCAAGGCATACAAGGTACTTGCTTCACCACGCAGGCAATCGGCCAGGCAATCACTCAAATACCGCGCATCAAGTATTGCCTGAGCACTGCCGTTCGAGCCTATAGGGTACATGGGGTGGGCAGCATCACCCAGCAGCGTCACTCGTTCAAATGTCCAGCGTGGCAAAGGGTCACGATCTACCAGCGGGAATTCATACACCACTTCTGCGGCCTCTATAAGTGCAGGGATATCTATCCAGCCCCAGTTCCAGCTATCAAAGGGTTTGCTGAATGTAGATTTATCGACCTTGCGGTTCCAGTCCGAGGCGGGCAATTCGCCACCCGGTACCCGCAACTCGGCAATCCAGTTGATCAGCGAACGGCCCTGTTTGCGCAAAGGCTCAGAGATAGGGTAGCAAACAAATTTCTGGTCCTGGTGCCCCGCCATGAACATGCTGCGCCCATCCATATACGGTGCAGCTTCTGTCACGCCACGCCACAACATGCGTCCAGAAAATCGCGGGTGGTCGCCCTGCGGGTACAAAAAGCGCCGCACTGCTGAATGTATGCCATCCGCACCTATCAGCAAATCAGACTCCACCGTCACCGCCGTTTTATCCGCCTGTCTGGTGAAAGTAGAAATCACCTTGTCTGCGACCTGCTCAAAAGACGTGATTGCATGTCCCTGGTGGATACACCCAGCACCCAAGCGCTCTATGGCATTTTTCAGCAAAGTCATTTGCAATTCGCCACGGTGTATCGAGTATTGCGGTGAGTCATACCCAGCCGCACGGCCACGTGGCTCCTGCCAGATTTTTTGCCCTAATTTATTGAAGTAGGACAATGATGAGGTCTCGATACCCAGTTCAGCCAGGCAGCTTTCCAGCCCCAACTGGCACAATTGCTGGCTCGCATGCGGCAGCAAATTAATGCCCACACCCAGCGGCTTGATCTCATTGACCGCTTCATAGACTTCAACATCTATACCGCGCTCATGCAACATCAAGGCAAGAGTCAGGCCACCTATCCCGGCACCAGCGATTACCACTTTCATGTCTTCCTCCAGCAAATTGATGATACTGCGCGTTTTTAAATACGGCTATATTGTTCTACTGTATAACAATTATTCCGGGTAATACAAGCCTTGTTGCAAATTTCTATTTGTCTATTGCTGGTAATGTAGATTAGCTAATATAAAATAACCCAACATGTACAATACTTCAACGAACAAGTTCACTCATATTGCCTGACCATGCCCAAACAAAAAACAGACAACTCCAAAGTACAAGCCAGGGCCCTAGCAAGCAAGCATCAGCCCAGCACACCGCAACTGCCCACTTTCAACGCCCGTATAGAAGGCATAGACTATGGCATCCTTGATGAACTGACTGGCTACGCCGTCCGCCGCGCCCAGCTATCCATCTATGCAGACTTCAGTGCCAGCCTCGGTGTCTATGACATCACCCCCCAGCGCTTCTCATCCTTGGTGATAGTCAGCAACAATCCAGGCATCTCCCAAACCCGCCTCGCAGAAGTCATGGGCATCGCCCGCTCAGGTGTGGTCGCCATCATCGACAATTTTGAACAGGCAGGCCTGCTGGAACGCCAGGGGTCCGGCGACCGCAGGGCCTATAACCTGCACCTGACCAAAGAAGGCCAGAAGCAATTAGAGAAATATAAACAGGCTGTGAAAGAACACGATGACAGAGTCAGCCAGCACCTGTGCGCGAAGGAAAGGCAGCAGTTGCGCGCCTTGCTGGGGAAGTTGTGTGTGGAGCCTGAGTAATAATATTTTTGTAGGTTGGGCCGGGCCTCGCCAGGCTACGGGTTATCAGCTCAACACTGGGTGTATAAATAATGTACATGTTTGTTAAGGCCGAGTGTTGGGCTGATAACCCGTAGCCCAACCTACGAAGAATGCATTCAAGGTTTTGTGTTTGAACGGCGACATCGTCGTCGCTAACACGAAACTCAAAAAATCAAATCCTCACTTGCATCCCAACGAAAATATTATTATATTAAATAACTGTTATGCGACATAACAATATTGCAGCGCAGTAAAAAACAAAAAGTCCAAGCCAGCCAAAAAGACAAAAACCGCATCTGCAAGCATCTGCAACACCAACAATAATTCAGGAGACCGCAATGCAAATCAAACTTAAACCCAGCTTATTGGCAATGCTGATAGCCGCCACCTCAGGCATGGCCCACGCCGACATCACCATAGGTGTCAGCCTGCCGCTGACTGGTCCCGCATCTGGTCTGGGCATCCCGACCAAAAACGGCATAGGCCTGTGGCCAGAAACCATAGGAGGTGAAAAAGTAAAACTGATTATTCTCGACGACGCATCCGACACTACCCAGTCCAGCAAAAACGCCCGCAGGCTAATCACTGACGATAAGGTCGATGTCATCGTCGGTTCCACCGCCACTCCCGCCTCCGTTGCTCTGGCAGAAGTCGCCTCTGAACTCAAGACGCCACAAATCTCTACCTCGCCGGTTGAGGTCGCACCCGGCAAAGGTACCTGGACTTTCCGTGTCGCCCAATCAACCCCACTCATGGCCCATGCCGTCGCCGACCACATGAAAAAAGCAGGCGTCAAAACCTACGCCTACCTGGGTTATTCTGATGCCTATGGCGAAACCTGGTTCAAGGCCATCACCGCTGCAGCCGCCAAAGACGGCTTGCAATCGGTCGCCACAGAACGCTTCAACCGTCCCGACACCAGCGTCACCGCACAAACCCTGAAGATACTGGCCGCCAAGCCAGATGCGATACTCATAGGCGCATCCGGCAGCGGTGCAGCCATGCCGCACAAGGCACTGATAGAACGCGGCTACAAAGGCAAAATCTACCAGACCCATGGCGCCGCCTCACGTGACCTCATACGCCTCGGTGGTAAAGACGTAGAAGGTGCCTTCGTCGTCGCAGGCCTGGCCATCCTGCCCGAGCTGCTGCCAGACAACCATCCCTCAAAACAACTGGCCACAGACTTCACCAACCGCTATGAAAAACAATACGGCGAAGGCACCAGAAATCAGTTCGCCGCCCACGGCTACGACGCCTATTTGCTGCTGAACCGCGTCATCCCCCTGGCCCTGAAAAAAGCCAAACCCGGCACGCCAGAATTCCGCACAGCGTTGAAAGACGCAATGGAATCCGAGATTGATATTCCTATCACCCAGGGTGTCTTGCATTACACCGCGAATGACCATTTCGGTCTGGAAGAAAAGGCGAGGGTGATGCTGACCATACAAGGTGGCAACTGGAAATCCGTAGGCCCTTGATGTCCCGGGCGAAACCTGGAGCGAAGCCCTGATGTCTTGGCAAGCGCAGCCTGAGCCGCCGCGCTTGCATTTCATATTTCAGATATCATCAATCTCTGGCTTCGCTTGCTAGTTTGCCCCATGAGCGTCGATATGCGCCATCAGGATCATGGTCATGGACTTGTTTTTGGACATTGAAACGCCTGCCATTGCGCGGGTCTGTGCCACGCCCTGCGATATACAACCAGTTACCTTGATTGCTATACACATCATAATCAATAAGCTGAGATTCAAACCATGCCGCACCAGCACGCCAGTCGCAAGCCAGTTCATGGATGAGATAACTGGCAACCACCTGACGCATGCGATTCGATAAATAGCCTGTTGCAGTGAGCTCTGCCATCGCCGCATCAATAAACGCATTGCCTGTCCGGGCCAGACACCAGTCATTGAATTTTTTTGCATCATGTGCCGGTGCCGGTAAATCGCTCAGGCCCTTGGCAAAATATAAGCGACGTCCGTATTTCAGATGCAGCAAGCGAAAATAATCACGCCACAATAATTCAAACCAGATCCAGTAACTGCCTTCATTTGCACCATGTTCCGCTTCAAATTTTTTCAGCGCACTAAAAATCTGGCGTGCTGATATCGCCCCAGAGGCTAGCCACGGAGAAAATTTGGTCGAATAATCCAGCCCAGACAATTGATTGCGGGTTTGCTTGTAGGTGTGCGGCAGCTTACGCTTCAGATAGTCTTCTACATGCGCGCAAGCTGCAGTTGAACCACCAGAAAACGCAGGTAAAAAGTAGGGGAAAGATGAGCGATCATCATTCAGCAGTGCTGATGCTTCAGCACTTGCCTCTACCGCGCCAGCGTGTGAGTCAATCCCCCACTTCTTTACAATCTGGCCGAAGTTGTCCGGCAGAGCTGGCAAGCACTTTGGTGCTGGCAGCGGCGCAGGCGGCTGCAAGTCACTGCCTTCGATGAGAGTGCGAAACTGCGTAAATACATCAGGCAGCGCTTCTGTCCTGAAGGGCAAATCTGCCAGGTCTAACAAGGTGGATTGCCAGTGTATATGCACAGTCAAACCTGCTGCTCTTAATGCCAGGATATCGTCTTGCTCATAAGGTGCAGCAATCTCTTCACAGTAAACCACCTTGCTATCTAGTTCACTTGCGAGCAGTGGTAGAAATTCCACTGCACTCATTTTAACCTCAAGTAGCTGGCTGCCCATTGCGTTTAACTGATCGCTTAAATCAGCTAAAGCGGATGCCTCAAAGCGCTGGCGATGCAACCCAGAGTGAGGCAAGTTCCAGCGATGTGGCTGCAAAGTGGAGAGTGAATGACAATAGACAAATACCAGGCTTTCCGCATGCTGGCAGGCATGAACCAAAGCCCGGTTATCTGCCAAACGCAGGTCATTGCGAAACCAATAAATCACAGTGCCCGACGTGTTAGAAGGGCTGCCTTCTTGAGCTTGCGCTGAAAGAACACATGAATTATCACTCATCGCCATCCTTATTCTTTAACCTTTGTTTTCATCTCACCAGTCCAGTTCCAATTGCACGCTGACAGGCTGCTTGCTCGACAGAGTTTGCTGGTGCATCTTGTCAGGAGTCTTTTTGCGCGAACCATGCTTTTCTATGACGGCTAATTTGGGAGCCTGCATGTGAGGCTGCTTGCGCAAATCAAACAGCCGGGTCTTGGCAATGCGGGTCGCCAGTTCCAGATCGACTATAGGCTCAGGGATATCGACACCCACTTTGATACCACAAGCAGCCTGCACATCTAGCGGCATGCGCCACGGTTCAAATAACCATGTGTGAGGTACGCGCCGCATGGCAGGCAGCCAGCGCCGCACGAAATGGCCATGGGGATCATGGTCACTGGCCTGCTTGATAGGATTATAAATACGCGGCACATTCGTCCCCGTAGTGCCTGATTGCATCTGCATCTGGCTCCAGTGTATGCCCGGTTCATAATCCAAAAACTGACGCGCAAGCCAGTGCCCGACTGGCCGCCAGTCCAGCCACAAAGGATAAGCTGCGACAGAAACCAGCATGGCACGCATTCTAAAATTAAGCCAGCCAGTTTGCCGCAACATCGTTACGCAAGCATCGACCAGCGGCCAGCCAGTGCGGGCAGAAACGAGTGCGTCAAAATGCGCCTCATTAAACTCCTGCTCACGCAGTCCGTCATAGCCACGATGCATATTGCGGTATTCAATTTCTGGCTCACTCTCCAGTTTTTGAATAAAGTGGCAATGCCAGTACAAGCGACTGATAAAGGCTTCCAGGCCTTTTTTATGACGCTCAGCCGTGGTTGGCAAGCTGGCGATGTGGTCGCGTGTGGCATGCACGACTTCCCGCAGGCTAAGACAGCCAAATGCCATGTACGGCGACAGGCGCGAACAAGCCGTGGGTGCCGATAAGGGAGATGAAATCCCGCCCCGGTATTGATGGCTGCGCTCACGCAAAAAACTATCCAGTATCATCAAGCCATTCTGCCTGCCACCACGCTGACGCTCAGGCGGATCATAAGGGTCCAGGTGCAACTCCTGTACTGAAGGCGGCAATCGTGGGAGTGTAATTGCAGGTGTCATTGGTGCAAAACTGGCGGTGCTCAATGGCGGCAGCGCTACGCAGGGCAAGTCATTATGCGCATTCCAGCTGGCCTGCCAGTCATCCCTGCTCTGCAAGCGACGCACCACACCAAACTGGGCAAACTCATGCCATTCCACTTGTTGCGCGCAACACCAGCGCGCCAGCGCCTTATCACGCTGGTAGGTGAAATTGTTGCCCGTTTCTTCGTGTGAATAAATAGCCGAGAATGGCTGGTACGCAAAAATGTGCGCAAATACCTCAGTGGCTTCACCAGTCAGGATATGCAGTTGGCCACCGCTTTTGCGTAAAGCAAGGTACAGCACACGCAGGCTCTCTAGCAAAAACTGGTAATGCTGGTTCGCCGCATCAGCCTGCGCCCACAAGGATGGCTCGACCACGTACAAGCACAGCACCGGCCCTTTGCTGATTGCTGTATGTAGCGCAAGATGATCATGCAAACGCAGATCGCGTTTGAACCAAACGATGCTATATGTCATGCGGGCATTATATCAACGCCTGTTTATTTTATCCGGCATGCGCAAAAACTGGCATGCAAGCCTGCTAATCCTGTTTGGTGGGCACCAGCTTGCTTACGTCAAAGCCTTGCGCCACCAGCCGTGCGACCAGGGTATCGTACTTTTCTTTATCAACTTTTTTCGTGCGCGACAATATCCACAAGAACTCGCGCTTGGCTTCGCTGACGGCAACCAACTGATAATCCTGGTCCAGATCTATGACCCAATAATCACCCCACACCATAGGCAGAAAAGACAAAAACGCTGGCGCAAAGCGCACTTTCAACTTCGGTGAGCTTGAGTTGCCCACCTGCCTGGCCTCGCCAATAGCCTCGATGACTTCACCACCACTGCCCTGGCAACGGTTGGTGACCTGTACCTTGTCGTCCGCTAATGCTGAATACGTCGCCGAGGTAAAGCCCGTACACTTCTTCTGGAACCGATTTTCAAACTTTGCTATTTCATACCAGGTACCCATGTAGCGCGGCACATCCAGTGCGGCTATCGTCACAACCGGCTTGGCAGCAACTTGCGGCGCGTCGGCAGCATTCGCGCTCAGGCTTAATGCAAACAGTACCGCGCAGATGATTCTCTTCTTCATTAAATACTCCAAATGATTTCATGGCAATCGCAGTTCAGTGACGGCGACCGCTTGCCGGACATGCCAATATACAGCGAATTTGTAAGCCGTTCACAGACGTTGGGTAAGTTCAGGCATTAACCAGCGATCATCTGTCATGATCCACCCTGTCTCATGCAACAGCATGCGCTGGTTGGCACCACTCTGGAATTCATATGCCAGTGCAGTGATGGCGCCGCTCCAATATGTAAACTCCGCAACCAGACTGGCAAATTTTTATATTGCATGTTTTTCAACTGAGACATTTTGTCCTCATGTAGGGAAACTGCTTTGAGGTAGTATGCATCAGGGCGCACAGCAACACCATTATTGCGTGACAGTTGTGGACGCCTGCTCATTTCTCATCCGCATTCAGCAAATCACTATGCTGGATGCCTGAGGGGGATGATTGAAAAAAACGAAGCTGCTGGAGTGGCGTTTTACGTTAGTGCCGTCCACACGATAGATAGTGCCAATAACAACCTGAAAATACTTAAAATGATGGATTGGATTCCTATAGTCCTGCTGACATTCAAGCTCCTCGTGCTCGCCATCGGCATGTTCTTCGCCATCAAGTGGCATTATGACCAAGGGAAGAAGATGGCGACGAATGCGGTACTACGCGCGGGCGGCAAGGTGGCCGCAATCTTCATGCTATCACTCCTGGGCCTGGGACTCTTCACCCTCGTCCTTGCCAGGATGTTCGGTTTGGACTTGAGCTTCTCGTGATCGCAAAGAATAGTCGGCTGATATCCAGTGATGCGGTAGCAATTCTCCGATGCGGCTATGAGGCAATGTAGGCAGGCGAGTCGTCTATATTTTTACTAGAACTCATTTCATAAATACCTTCGAAGCAGGATCATAGAAAGAGCCAAATGTACAAAGCTTGTATATCGATCAGCACAACGATCCCAACGAGTGAGGACACGCTTGAATTTGTTGAGCCATGCGAACAGATGTACGACTTTCCAGCAACGCTTGTATCGACGCAAAGCGCGACCATCCTGAGTAACTGCACGTTTGCGGTTGCGTTTGTGTGGTGCGATCAGTTCTACACCTTGTTTTGCCAAGAGGCAATCGAGCGGATCACTATCGTAGGCGCGATCCCAAATAAGTCGTTTGGGTCGTCCCACCGTGATGGTTTCATCGAGCGTAGCTTCGACAAGGGTGACTTCATGTGGGCTAGCAGAAGACGTGTGCACGGCGAGTGGAAGACCAGTAGCGTCTGCAATAACCATGAGCTTCGTACCCTTGCCCCGCTTGGTCTTTCCCACTTTTGGGCCCCTTTTTTTGCCAGCACAAATGTGCCGTCTATAAAGCATTCGGATAAATCGATTTGCCCCACTTCTTCCAGATGCCGTGCCAGCGTTTCCAATATCTTGCGCAATACACCATCTTTAACCCACCGGCTAAATCGACGAAAGCAGGTAGAGCCTGATGGAAATCGGTCTGGTAAATCAGCCCAACAAGCTCCGGTACGTAATATCCATAAAATCCCGTTGAGCACCGCACGATTATCATGCACTTCGGGCCTTCCACGACCATCACTACGCCTGGTCGATTCTGGAATTAAGGGAGCTAATACGTTCCATTGATCTTCGGTTAATTCTTCTCTTCGTGTCATGCTCCAAAGTTAACATAATCCAAAAAAAGTTAACAGACTCTATTTATGAAATGAGTGCTAGTCTGCTTCAACGAGCTGTCTCCCGGGATAAGGTCGCGGAGATAAGCCTGTCCGCCATTAAGTGGGTAAATATTCAGTGGGTAATTTGTCAGCAAGTATTATGCTGGCAGTCTGTTGGTCTTGGGCAAGCTAAGTGCGGGCGGGATAGCATTTGTATAAAAAAACAGACATTCCGGCGTGGTAAGGCAAGTATTTGTGATATCAGCAGGCAGGCAATTATCGGCAGGTTTATTCCTGCTAGCTCAGGTCTTGAATTGGGTCTTAAAAAAATAAACTGAACTCCAAAATCTGGTGCTCCAGTTTTGGGTTCAGTTCAAGTTTGCTGAGGATTTATTGAGGATTAAAACTCTTCCCAGCCATCGGTCGCTGTTGCCACGGGTTCTTTTCTGGGGGCTGTTGGTTTTGTGGTTTTGGTGACAGGTTTAGCTGTAGGTTTGGGCAGCCTGCGTACCAGCGGTTTTTCAGAAACGCTGGCGACTGCGACCGGTTTTGAAGCAGGTTTGGGTACAATGACGTGGCTCTGGTCAAGTTTAAAGACACTGACTATGCGGCTCAGGTTTTCGGCCTGGTCTTGCAAGGCACCTGCCGCGGCTGCGGCCTGCTCTACCAGGGCAGCATTTTGCTGCGTCATCTGATCCATCTGGGTAACGGCAACATTGATCTGTTCTATACCAGCGCTCTGCTCGGTGCCCGCTGCGGTAATTTCACTGATGATGTCACTGACGCGTTTGACACTATCCACGACTTCTTTCATGGTTTCACCAGCCTGATCGACCAGGCGGGTGCCTTGCCCTACTTTATCGACAGAATCATTGATGAGTTCCTTGATCTCCTTGGCGGCACTGGCCGAGCGCTGCGCAAGGTTGCGCACTTCTGATGCCACTACGGCAAAGCCGCGCCCTTGTTCACCGGCACGAGCAGCTTCTACCGCTGCGTTCAGGGCCAGGATATTGGTCTGGAAGGCAATCCCGTCGATGACGGCGATGATATCGACGATTTTTTTCGAGGATTCATTGATGGAACCCATGGTATCAACTACCTGCGACACCACATCGCCACCTTTTTGTGCCACCGCAGAAGCAGAGTGGGACAACTGATTGGCCTGGCGTGCATTGTCGCTATTGTGTTTGATGGTAGAGGTAATCTCTTCCATTGAAGAAGCTGTTTCTTCAAGTGAGCTGGCCTGGTTTTCCGTGCGGTTGGATAAGTCCATATTGCCTTCTGCAATCTCTTTCGTCGCTGCGGCAATTTCATCTGTGCCCTGACGTACCTCACTGACTACCTTCAACAGGCTCTGGTTCATTTCTTTTAGAGCTTGCAATAGCAAGCCGGTTTCGTCACTGGTATGCGACTCGATGTGACTGGTCAGGTCGCCGGCAGCAACGGTCTGAGCAACCCTGACGGCATCCTGCAGTGGACGTGAAACAATGCGGGCAATGGCAACAGCAAGCAACATGCCAAGCGCGATACTGCTGACAAGGACAATGATAATCAGGGTGCGCGAAGACTCGTAAGACTCAGCACCACGCTTGTAGGCATCAACACCGCCCTCGACATTGGTCTTGACCATTTTATCGACAAGAGCACGTACTTTGGTATTGAGCTTGGAAGAGTCACCGCGCATCAAGGCCATGGCGTCCTTGCTGTTACCCTCTTTCGCCAATGCCGCCATCTTGTCTGAGATTTGCAAATACTCGGCCATTGACTTGCTATATTCTTCAAACTGTTTTTTTTCGTCAGGCTCAGATATGAGGCGCGCATAATCGGTCTCATTCTCCTTAAGGCCAGTAACGGCTTCCTTAGTGCGGCCTATATATTTTTCGACCTCTTCGGCATTTTCAGCTGAAACCAGTTGTGCTTCCTGTGAGCGTATGCGCGATACTCTTTCCTTGATACCCATGGCGGCGTTCACGCTGGGCATCCAGTTGGTGCCCAGCTCGTAGGCGTTCTGGTTCACCTTGGCCAGCATGGTAATCGAAAATACGCCGAGGAATATCGTCAACAGCAATAGCAAGCCAAAGCCAACAAACAGCTTGGCTGAAATTTTCAGGTTATAAAAAATCTTCATCACAACTCCCATTAAAAGGGACGACAATACGTCGAAAAAAAGCCAGTAATACGGGCTGGGTCAGACATCTCAGAATTCTTCCCAGTCTTGCTCTGTTTTGGCCGGTTCACGCTGTTTGGATACTGCTCTTGCTGGTGGCAGTTTGCGTGTACTCGTTGCAGGTTTAGCGGCTTGTGCAGATATTCTGGCTGCGGGCCTGGCTGCCTGTTTTTGAAAACCTGCAGCAGGCTGCACATGATGGAGCTTGAACACCGCAACAACGCGGCTCAGGTTGGCTGCCTGTTCTTGCAGAGCCCCCGCAGCTGCTGCGGCTTCTTCCACCAGCGCCGCGTTCTGCTGGGTGACCTGGTCCATTTGTATGATGGCGGTATTGATCTGGTCTATGCCTGAGCTTTGTTCGGCACCGGCTGCTGTGATCTCGCTGATGATGTCACTGACACGTTTGACGCTATCAACGACTTCTTTCATGGTGATACCCGCTTCATCGACCAGGCGTGTACCGAGATCGACTTTTTCGACTGAGTCATTGATGAGTGTCTTGATTTCCTTGGCGGCACTGGCAGAGCGCTGCGCGAGGTTGCGCACTTCTGATGCGACCACGGCAAAGCCGCGCCCCTGTTCGCCAGCCCGTGCAGCCTCTACTGCAGCGTTCAGCGCCAGGATATTGGTCTGGAAGGCGATGCCATCAATGACAGCGATGATATCGACAATTTTTTTAGACGATGCACTGATGGAACCCATGGTATCCACTACTTGTGATACCACACTACCGCCTTTTTGCGCAACTGCAGAAGCCGAATGCGATAACTGATTGGCCTGGCGCGCATTATCACTGTTATGCTTGACGGTAGACGTCAGTTCTTCCATGGAAGATGCCGTCTCTTCGAGTGAGCCGGCCTGGCTTTCTGTGCGGGCTGACAAATCCATATTGCCGTTGGCAATTTCAGTCGAAGCGGTGGCGATGAGGTCAGTACCTGTGCGCACCTCACCAACGACAGATAACAGGCTGGCATTCATGTCTTTAAGGGCTTGCAGGAGTTCGCCGGTCTCATCCCGTGTAGTAACCTGAATATCACTGGTCAGATCACCCGAAGCCACGGTCTTGGCAACCTTGACTGCTTCTTGCAGGGGGCCTGCCACTACTCTGGCTATCCAGTACGCCAGCAGCATTCCCAATGCAATGGTTGCTACGATAAGACCCAGTATCAGATTCCTGGAGTTCGCATAAATCTGTTCACCCGACTGGTATTCGGCGATACCGCCATCGGCATTCACTCGCACTATTTTGTCGATAATTGCCAGCATGTCGGCATTCAGTTTGGATGAATCGCCGCGTAAGGTCGTGCGCGCTTCTTCCATATTGCCGGCGTTGGCCTGGGCGACCAGTTTTTTTGTCTCGGCTGCATAGCGCTCCCAGATGGCGAGATATTCGGCAAAAAACTTTTTTTCCGACTCAGTGCTGATCAGTTTTGCATAGTCCGATTCATACTTCTTGAGTTCTGCAACATAATCACTCCAGCGCTTTTCGTATTTTTTCAGATTGGCTTCATCACCTGCTGATAGCACGATTTGCATTTCCTGGGTGCGCAGACGTGAGATTCTTTCCTTGATACCCATGGCGGCGTTCACGCTGGGCATCCAGTTGGTGCCCAATTCCAGTGCAGTGGCATTTACCCGCGACAATTGAAAGACTGAAAAGCCGCCAAGAAAAACGGTGAGTATCAGCAGCAGCATAAAGCCAACAAACAGCTTGGCAGAAATCCTCAGGTCGTAAAACAATTTCATGGTGAGTCCTTTACAGAAAAGAACAACAAAATTGCTAAGGTCAAGAAATCAGGGAATCAGGAACAGAGGCAGGGGATGCTATAACTATATATCTAGTTGTAGAAGGAAGTGTTGCAAAATGCAAATTTCTTATTACTAATCAGCAGGACAGGTGAGAAAAGCGTGGCAAAAAAAAAGAAAGCTGACCAGCAGCTTTCTTTTTGATAATTGGCCGACTGTTTGGTCAGGGCAAGAAAGTCACGACCTTGACCGTGGCATCCACCGCTGATTTTTCTATATAGCCTATGCCGGTAGGATTGGCAGCCACAGCTTTTTTCACTTCTGCACTATTGTGCAATTCCTTCGGTGCTGTACCCTTGCCGGTGAACACCAGCTTGGACCAGATGGTCTTTACTTCAGACAAGTCCTTGTCGGCGATTTTCTTGTAGAATTCGGCACGTATCGGTGAGTTGTCTGGTAAATCGACAGGAGTAAACATGGCCGACTTGCCAAGGAAAAACTGCGAAGCCTGGGTAGATGTCATGGCCGTTGCCGGGTTGGCAGTATTCACGATCACGACCAGTTCTGCCGCTTGCACCATTGCAGTGCCAGTCATGACAGTGGCGGCGAACAATAAATGTGTCAATAGCTTATTCATCACGCCTCCCATCAGAATACAAAATCAACTGCTGCTGCAAACACGGTCACAGGACCTTTGAAACCCGGCTTGGCATTGATGAACACGCCAGGGCCATTGTCCGGTGACATCCTGTCGAGCTGCAATTTCAAAGCGGCAGATTTATGGAAATCCCAGCGTACACCTATGCTGTTGCTGCTTTGTATAGGAGATGCTGATGCCAGAGCATTTGCGCCCAGGGTGTAAGGCAGCAGCGGGCCAGCTGTTGGCAAACCGGCGACTGTGCGTGGGCTGTCCTGGGTGGCGGATGCATGGACTACATACGGCAAGAAACTGCCCATGCGATAACCAAACATGGTGTACCAGGATGTGGTGTCTGCAATAGACAGGCTGGCGGATTTACGCTTGCCATATTCTGCCTGCACTACCATGCTCTTCCAATCCACACCGAGACCGACGGAAGTGAAAGAAGCCTTGGTGTCATTCACCGCGATGGCATTTGCAGCAGAGGCAAAACCAAACTTCGTCAGGCCAGAAACCAGGGTATTGAGGTTAGTGGAATTATCAACAGTGACATTCGCATCGACACGGCCAAAACGCAAAGTGAAAGGACCATTTTCAGCAACGATATTGATGCTCGATACCTTTTTGAATTTCGCTGTAAAGCCACCGCGGTTATCCGAGTCAGTCACGCCATAGGCAAATTGCGCAGTCACGGCAGTATCACCCAGATTGGTCTGGTACAGTACATCGGCACCATCCAGGCTTTCCAGTGTAACCTGGGTGTACATTTCTACTGGCGGGCGCAACATGGTGTTGGCATAGCCTACATTGCGGTAGTCAGAAATCATATACACAGGCAGGCCAACGCGGCCCACGCGTATGTTCAGGTTGTCAGATACCTTGGCTTTGGCAAAGGCCCAGGCCAGTTCTGCACCAAAATTGTCCGTGACGTTTTTACGCACCAAACCCTGCCCCGTAAAAGACAGCCAGTCATTCATTTTTGCCGTGACCTGCAAACCAAGATTGGAATCCACCCCGGTTTTTGCGCCGCTGGTGACGCCAGCCAATTGATTTGGACGGGCAAATTCTGCATCAGAAGTATTGCTGCGTGTTAGTGCGGCCGTACCAAATCCGCTGATGGTGATGTTGGACGTGTCCTCAGCCCAGGCGGCTGATACGGCAGATGCCATCGCCAATAAAGTGATAAAAGGTTTCAATTTCATGCTATCTCCTTGAAAGTTTCTTCATTGTAAGTTTTATTGAACAGACAGATTTAGACTATTTCCTCAGGGAAATCCGCAAAAAAATTGCATAGTGGCAACTCGACGGTTGGCAAAAAAATAGTAATCTGATATACGATTTTTTGATGCCTACTAGGAGATGCTTGACGGAAACATAAACAAAAGGCCCGCCTTTTCAAATTAGGTGATGGTCAGAAATACAAAAAGTCATTTCACCATTTCTTGCACTTTCCGTGGCGAAATGCCGACAATACGCATGCTAAAAAAGCAAAAATGGCAGGCCAAAACGGCCTGCCATCACCAAATCGGTGCACGCAAATTTGTTTAAAAATCAGCTGTCACTGAAAAATTCCAGCTGCGGGATGGCACAAAAGTATATTGATCAAATGCTGCACCCTTGCTATTTGCGGAAATGGATGTGGCATCCTGTTTGTCGAACAGATTATTGATGCCAAACTGCGCCTTCAGATTTTTGAGCATCAGCCCATCGGTCTTGTAGCGATAACCCAGCGTGAAATCTGTCGTGGTATAAGCCGCTATTTTGTAGGCTGCCGGTTCGCCATCTTTTGCATATTGCTTGCCCGTGGTTTTTGCTATCAATGAAGCATGCAAGCCATTGGCCTTATACAGCAAACCAAAAGCAGAGGTAGATTCTGGTGCCTTGGCAACCTGCAAGCCTGTGTCTTTTGCCTTGGCACTATTCAGGGAAGCATTCGCATGCACTGAGAAACCGCTACCGAGATAGTAAGTCGCCGCAGCTTCTATCCCCTTGTAGATGACGCCACCCTGGTTGTAATACACGACATCATTGCCTGTGCCAGTGGATGCGATCTTGTTGTTGAAGTCGATGTAATACACGTCAGCATCCAGCGTCAGGTCTCTGGATTGGTGAACCATGCCCAACTGATAATTGGTCGATGTCTGTGGCTTTGGTGTGCTCAGGCTGGGCGTGTTGACATAGAACATGGACAGGTCAGGCACCAGAAAGCCGCGGGCGATTTGCGTATAGGCAGACCATTCCTTGTTGATGCTGTAATTGGCAGTCAGGAAAGGCAAGGTCGTTGTAAAGGTTTGCTCTGTAACGGTCGGGATGCGGGTGGTCTGGTTGACCTTGGCATCGAGTGAGCGCTGGAAGCTGACATATTTCAAACCTGGGGTAATTGTCAGGTCTGGCATGGCGGCCCATTCAAATTCGACGAAGGGCTGATATTGCCTCCAGTTCGACCCTTGCTCATAGGCGACATTCTTGGGTGCAGTCGATTCTTTCGGATTGGCGACACCCAGGGTCCAGTCAAAGTCATAGGTATGGCGGTTGGTGCTGGCATTTTCCATCCATATGCCAAGACGCAGCAAGCCAGCATCAAATTGATTGCTCGCCTTCAGGATATCGCCATTCACACGGTAGGCATTGAGCTTGTTATAACCCGGGACATTCAGATTACCTGTTACACCAGCCTTGGTGCCATTCGCAGTCGCGCCACTGGCGTCCTGGCCAGAGTAAGTGTCATTGGTATAGGAGTAGGTGTAGAGGGTATTATCGATCCCCCAGCCTGCCAGTTTCGATTGCAGGCGTATGTAATCAAAATCCGTGTTCTTGTTATTGAAGTTGTAGCCGTAAAAATTCTGGCTCTTGGGATCATTATTGAGTGCATAGTTTTTGCCGAACTGCGCTACCTGGTTCAAGGTCACGCCGCCTTTGTCGGCTGCATAGCTGGTGATTTTGTTGAAGGTCGAGAACACGGTCAGCGTGGTGTCCTTGCCCAGGCTGCGTTGCAGTTTGAACTGGTAATTGTCTTCGGTCACGCCGCTATAAGTCAGATAGCCATCTGTCGTCAGGCGCGAACCATTGAACATGAAGCGTGTATCACCAAAATGTGTGGTAGTTCCGCTGTCTATCTGCACTCCAGTCATCCTGGTATTCCAGGAACCAAATGTGGCATAGGGTGAGAAATGAAAATCATGCGACAACTCTTTGGAAAACAGATTGACCGAGCCACCAAATGTCGCCTGCCCCAGATTGCTGGCATTGCCAGGACCACGTTCTATGACCATGCCACCGATGATGCGTGCCGGGAAATACGAAGTGGAATGATGGGTTGGATTATTGGTGTCGCCAAAAGGGATGCCATCATAGGTGATGTTATATTCACCATCCTGAAAGCCACGCAGTGTCACCTTGGTTTCTGCCAGGCCCGGCCCATTCGGTGAGACACCGGCACCGACGCTGGGGGCGATGCGTGCCACCGCATTAAAATCTGCTAGTGGCGTCACTGATTGTTCTATGAAGGTCGCCGTGATCACGGACTGTGGCTGAGTCGCTTTCAACGACGTTTGTACTGGTGCCCGGTTACCTATTGAAGAGCCACTGATGACAACACGCGATTTGATGGCATCCGCATCCAGCGCGGACGGGGACTCCTGTACAGTTTCAGGAGTGGCAACAGTCTGTGCCCTGGCGTGCTGCTGTGTCATGCATGCGATGGCGAGCAACACCTGCGCCGTCATGATATGCATGGAAAATTGAACTTGCTTGCGTGTCATTATTTGCCTTCCAATGAACTTGGTGGGTAGAAAACCCTCAAGTGTAGGAAGTGCATGTGACAGGATAGTGTAAGCAGTGTGACTGTTTGGTGACCTGACAACATGCCATGATTGGAAAAAAAAGGTAAAAAATCTTCAACTCATGATGAATCGTCACTCATGCTTGGCCGATCGTTGTATCTTCTTGGTCTGCGGCAGATGCATAAATATATTTCCTTCTTCAAATCAGTTTGAGTGTGATTGCAGTTTTAACGAATGATTTATACGGAGCATCCTTACGTTATCTGTCCACAGCGGCTGCCGTGAGTAAAGAAAGCCAAAGCAACAAGTTGTTTGTCCTTGAGATGGAGTCCATGAATGGCTGCAATCCGGAAATCCGGCACCATATCAGTAATGTCGCTGGCAATATTGCTGATGCTGCCATGGTTGACTGTGCATGCCGACCAGTTGGCTGCCGAAAAATGGCTGCGCGAAGAATTCAGGATATCCACCTTGTCTGCTACCCAGCAGATGGATGAGATGCGCTGGTTCATTGCAGCGGCGGACAAACTGAAGCGGGCCGGTGTCAACGAGATCAGGGTGGCGTCTGAAATCATTGATACCCATGCCTATGAATCCACCGTGCTGGCAAAAGCCTTTTTCGAGATTACCGGCATCAAGGTCATTCATGAAACCATGCCTGAGGGTGAGCTGGTTGAGCGTCTGCAAAAAGCCATGTATGCCGACAAGAGCAGCTACGATGGCTGGATCTCGGACTCTGACCTGATAGGCACGCATTACCGCTACGGGGTCATCGAGCCCTTGTCAGACTATATGAAGGGCCAAGGCAGGGAATACACCAACCCCGGCCTCGACATCAAGGACTTCATCGGTACCAGTTTTACGACTGCACCCGATGGCAAACTCTACCAACTGCCAGACCAGCAATTTGCCAATCTCTACTGGTTCCGGGCTGACCTGTTTGCCCGCAAGGACTTGCAAGAACAATTCCGGCAAAAATATGGCTATGAACTCGGCGTACCGCAAAACTGGTCGGCCTATGAAGACATCGCAGAATTCTTCAGCAAGGATGTCAAAACCATAGACGGCAAAGCTATCTACGGTCACATGGATTATGGCAAGAGTGATCCTTCGCTTGGCTGGCGCTTTACCGATGCCTGGTTGTCCATGGCAGGCGCGGCAGACCGTGGCATACCAAATGGCTTGCCGGTCGATGAATGGGGCATACGTGTCGCCAGTGACAAATGCACACCGGTAGGCGCAAGTGTCAGCAGGGGTGGTGCCACCAATTCACCGGCGGCTGTGTATGCGTTCAGCAAATATCTGGAATGGCTGAACAAATACGCACCACCACAAGCCAGGCAATTGAATTTCAGCGAGGCCGGGCCAGTGCCGGCGCAGGGGCAGATTGCCCAGCAAATATTCTGGTACACCGCTTTCACTGCCGCCATGATCAAGCCTGACTTGCCCGTCATGAATGCTGACGGCAGCCCCAAATGGCGCATGGCGCCATCTCCGCATGGTGCCTACTGGAAAACCGGCATGCAAAATGGTTACCAGGATGTGGGTTCGTGGACCTTCTTCAAATCCACACCAGAATACCGCAAGGCTGCTGCCTGGCTGTATGCGCAGTTCGTCACTTCAAAAAGCGTCTCGCTGAAAAAATCCATCGTCGGCCTGACCTTCATACGTGAATCCGACATACGTCATGAATACTTCACAAAAAATGCCTATCGCTACGGCGGCCTGATCGAGTTCTACCGCAGTCCGGCCAGGGTGGCATGGACACCAACCGGGAATAATGTGCCGGATTACCCGAGGCTGGCGAGTCTGTGGTGGAGCAATATCGCCCCCGTAGTGCAAGGCGAGATCAGCCCACAAATAGCGCTCGACAAACTGGCTGTACAGATAGACCAGGTCATGGCGGAACTGCAAAGCAAGGGTATGAAAAATTGCCCGCCAAAACTTAATCCCGTGCGTGATACAGCAAAGTACCTGACCGACAAGGGCGCACCATGGAAAAAACTGGCGGTGGAAAAACCCAAAGGCGAAACCATTGGCTACGACAAGTTATTGCAAGCCTGGCGCGAGGGTCGCGTTAAATAATATGCCTTAAAACACATCGGTCAGGCTGGTGATGGATGGAGTAATGAAAGAAAGGGAAGCTGTGTTCCTGCGTAAAAATCTGAGCCTGATTACCGTTACGATACTGATCGTGTCGGCCATCCTGGCGCAGTCATACTGGAGTGCCCGGCAAGACAGGGAATTGACGCTGGAAGCAGAGCGCAGCAATGCCCATGTCGCTGTGCGCCTGCTTGAAGAACATGTGGCCCAGACCATGCAGGATGGCGTGCAAAAAATTGATACTGCTGCCATTGCCGCTGCCTCTTTCACGGATGTTGGTGTTGATATCCAGCATTTCATCAATAATTATGATGCCCAGGATTACCGCTATATCAAGGCTTTGCGCTACATAGACCTGGCTGGTAATAGCTGGGTCAGCTCGCCTGATTTTCCATCGCATCAAATGTCAGTTGCTGACAGGGATGATATCCATTTCCTCATGCAACATCCTGAATATAAAGAGGTCGTCATCGGTAGCCCGTATGAAAGCCGCTACGACAGCCAGCTGGTCTTGCCTATCGCACGCAATGTGTTTGATAAGAAGGGTAGGCAGGTGGCAATGATCAGCACTGACCTGCGCATCGCTTACTTTGCCGAGCTGTATGCGAATGTGGCAAAAGAGAATAATGCGATGCTGGCCCTGATTGCCAATGCTGGTTTTATCATCGTTCGCTCCCCGTTTGAGGCGCGCTATGTGAACCGGGATATCAGCAAGGAGCCTGCGACACACAGACTGGCCAGCCAGGACAAGGAAGGCAGTTTCACTGACCCTGAATGGCTTGATGATGAGTTTGAACGCCTGTATGCGTATCGCAAGGTCAGCGGTTTCCCGCTCAGCGTCGTATATGGGCGTGATCTTGAAAGCATACTCGCCCCCTGGCACCAGCGCCTGCAAACCAGGGCCATCTTTACTGCGGTGGTGGTCTTGCTACTGCTCGGGGTCATGGCGATGCTGGCCAGACAATTCCATAAATTGCGGGTGTCTGAAGCGACCCTCAGAAATGCCGAATATAAATTTTCTGAAATTTTTGAACGTTCGCCACTGGCGATTTCCCTGGTCAATCTGCACACCCGGAAAATCGATGCTGTCAATGATGCCTGGATACGATTATTTGGCTACCGTCAAGAAGACATCGTCGGTCCTGAAGAACAGTACCTGAAATATTTTTGGGTAGATAAAGAAGAGTTACGCAGCTTTGTCTCACTCTTGCGCACTGAGCCGCAGATAGATCATTTTCAGGCGAGACTCAGGCATGCTGACGGCAGCATCAGGGTTTGCCTGCTGTCCTCGCGCACTTATATGGCGGATGGTGAAGCTCGTTACATCGTCACCCCGCAGGATGTGACACGCCAGCTCGCCGCAGAGCAGGACTTGCTGAACCTGAATGCCTCGCTCGAAGACCGGGTTGCCAGGCGTACAGAGAACCTTGAGCGCTCGAATGCAGAACTGGCAGAAGCCCTCAATTCCTTGCAACTCATGCAAGGTGAATTGATACGCCAGGAAAAACTGGCCTCGCTAGGGTCGCTGGTGGCGGGTGTGGCGCATGAACTCAATACCCCGATAGGCAATAGCGTGACCGTTGCCAGTACCCTGCAAGACCAGGCCAGGGTATTGCAGGGCGAATTGCAGCAAGGGGCAATCAAACGCAGTGCCTTTAATGCTTTCCTGGAGAGTACCATTTTTGGCTCTGATGTCTTGCTGCGGTCCTTGCGGCGTGCGTCTGAACTGATACGCAGCTTCAAACATGTGGCTGTCGATCAGTCCAGTGATATGCGCAGGCAGTTTGACTTGAGCCAGGTGGTGGAAGAAATTCTGCTGACCAATTCATCCCTGTATGCCAAGACTGGCTTTGCAATGCAGACTGATTTGCAGGTAGATATACGTATGGATAGTTACCCTGGTGCGCTAGGGCAAATCATAGGAAATTTTCTGACTAATTCTATTGCGCATGGCTTTGAAGGACGTAACAGCGGCATCATGCATCTGAGTACCAGCATGCTTGATCAGGATCATGTCAAACTCGAATTCAGGGACAATGGCTGTGGTATCGCACAAGAGCATTTGGCCAAGGTGTTTGATCCATTCTTCACCACCAAGTTTGGTCAGGGCGGCTCTGGCCTGGGCATGAATATTGTCTATAACCTGGTAAGCAAGATACTCGGTGGGAAAATCCAGGTGCACAGTGAAGCTGGCGAGGGTAGCTGTTTTACTGTCATCGTTCCTTTAATTGCACCGGTAGCGGAAGAAAAAACCAAGCCCCAGTCCTGATCCTGATCCTGATTCTGATTCTGATCTTGAGACAGGGACTGGGGGGAGTATCACAAAAAGCGATAACCCAGATTTACTTGTTGCTGCACTCCGTCTTATTGCCCTGCATGCGGCACTCGGTAATCAGCTTGCCCTGCTTGTTCCAGGCCTGGACTTTCCAGCTTTGCTGTTCACGCTCCATGGTCATGAAACCAACTTCATTCGAATTGCTGAAGTAATCCAGTTTTGCCTCGGTATACGGTGTGGAATTGGCTGCCAGTGGCACAGGCAGCGGCGTATCAAGCGAAGAGCCGCCATTGCCTGAAACAAATTGCACAGGATGATCAGTGCTGAAAGTCAGCGCTTCAAACAAATGCACATGACCGGACAGGGTCGCCTGCACTTTGGACGGAAACAAGCGTGTGGTATTCAGGGTTTGCATGATGTCTTGCATCGCGAGATTGCCAGGGAAGATATTCAGCGGCCCGTCTTTTTTACGTTCAGCAGCAAAGGCCAGCACTGGGTGGTGGTCGATGAAGATATTGAAGTCTGCACTTTCTGCCAGCTTGTTGACGGTCTTGAACTGATCCATATATAAAGAATAGGCAGCATCGGTTTTTGCAAGTGGTTTGATCGGTACTTTGGCTGAATCAAAGATGATCAGTTGCGCCTGCTCGCTGCCTACACGCCCCAGCGGTACGGCATAAGGGTCGCTATAGTCGCCACGTATATCATTTGCTTCATCTACACAGTCACGTCCTCTCTTCAAAGGGCGCGGGTCCATCAGACGCCACCAGCCCTGGCCTGCACGGACACATGTTTCATGATTGCCGCGCACAACGACCCACGGTGCAACCTTCAGCAAAGCTTGCGCAGGCGTGAAGAAATCTGCCTGCCAGGTATCCCAGCCATAACCCCATGGGCTGCCTGCACATTCCTTATTACCCTCAGGGCAGGCATTTTCACGGTAATGGTAATCACCGACATGTACAACCAGGTCAGGCTTGAAGCGCGCTGCGGTTTCCACCATTTCACGGAAAGCCCATTTCTCGCTGTCATTGCAAGACTGGAAGTAATTGTCAGCCACTTTCAAACGGCAACCGGTATCGCCAATGACGATGATTTTTTGTGCGACAGGTTTTGGTATCGGTAAATCCCGTCCGCCTACGCTGGCTGTTTTGGTCGCAGGCAGCAAGGGTGCTTCACAAGTCAGCACAGGAAAATCGGAAGGCTTGCTGTCTTCCGGTTTGCTGGCTGTCTTGCGCAAAGGCAGGGTATTTGCCGCAGCCCTGTGGTTCATCGCAACCAGATTACCATCCTGCACCAGGGCAGGACAGATATTGTCGGTCGTGACAGCGCGGGCAATCGCCTGGCCATTTTCACCCAATACTACCCAGGCAGCCTGTATTTTTGCATCGTGTTGCGTAGGCAGGCTGCTACAGGCCGCCAGCAAGCTGCTGATGGCAGCGATAGCGAATAGTCGTCGTCCTGGCAAGCTACGTGTGTGCATATTGTTCTCCATCTTTTATTTCAATCCCAATGTCTCGTAGGCCAGTCTCTTGAAGTCAAAAGAGAACGGATGCCAGAAGCTCATCAATCTTTGTGTCATCAACACCCCGGCGATATTGTGGCGTGGTGATATCCACCAATGCGTGCCAGCGATACCACCCCATTCAAATTCGCCAACGGAAGCTGGTGGGTCTATCGATGAAGGTTTTATTGTTACCGCACCACCGAGGCCAAAGCCCTTGCCAGGTACATCACCAACGCCAGGAAAAGCAATACCGGTACCAGCAGGCAAGTGGTTTTGCATCATCAATTTGATCGTTTCTGGCCTCAGCAAGGTATCTCCATCCGGCATGAAGCTGCGCATCAGTGAAAGCATATCCTGCATGCTTGATACCAGTCCACCACCGCCGGACAGGCGTGCTACTGGCGTGGTGAATGCGCCGGGGTAAGGTGATTTGTCGAGCTTGCGCAAGCCACGCTGCAAGATATTTTGCGGGTCAGTACCGGCATAGTAAGACGCCAGCCTGGCTAGCTTATGCTCAGGCACGACAAAGCTGGTGTCATGCATGGCCAGGGGATTGAATATGCGCAACTGCAGGAAGCGTTCAAAGCTCATGCCACTGGCCACTTCGACCAGGCGCGCCAACACATCGGTGGCTATCGAATATTCCCAGTCTTCACCAGGATGAAAGCTCAGCGGCAATTCTGCCAGCACATCCATCATCTCAGCCAGAGTAGTAAAGGCATTCATGACCCGCTTTTCATTGTAGGCCTTGTACATGACCGTACCATGATCCAGCAAGCCATAACTGAGGCCAGCGGTATGGCAAAGCAAATGCCTGATGGTGATCTTGTTGCGGGCTGGCTCGGTATCGTCAATGCGGGTCGCACCGGGTTTGAGCACCTGCAGGTGCGCGAGCTGAGGCAGGAATTCTTCGGCAGGTTGATCGAGTTCCAGCTTGCCGTCTTCCATCAACAGTAGCACCGCCACTGAGGTAATCAGTTTGGTATTGGAAAACACGCGGAACAAGTGGTCATCGCGCATAGCCGTCTGGCTCTCGCGGTCAGCCCAGCCTGTACAATGCTGGTGCACCAGTTCACGTCCAACAAGCACCGCAGTCGAGACACCGGACAGGATTTGCCTATCTACATATTTTTGCATCGCTGCGTTAACTGCGCCGAAATCGTAAGTCATTTGCCAAATATTGAAGCTACAAAGGGTATATCCTACCCTCAACTCAACATATACTGCCAGCTAAAGAATACGGTCAGACCGACGATGATGGTCGCCAACTGATGCCTGGTCACCGCGCACAGCAAGGCTGCCACAGTTGCTGCCACCAGTTGCGGATTACGCCAGCTCAATTCCAGTTCCTTGCCATGCGGCGACAAAATCATGGGAACGATGATGGCTGTCAGCACAGTCACAGGCACAAACTCCAGCGCCTTTTTGAGGTTACCGGAAAATGCTACACGGTCGCCAAGGATAAAGATGAGGGCTTTGACCAGAAAGGTGATGATAGCCATGCCGAGTATGGTCAAAGTGATATTCATGCCTGCTCCACGGTGATTTGTTCTTGCTTATTATCTTGTCTGGTGAAGCGCGACGCCAGCATGCCAGTCGCGACCCCAAAGGCAATCGCCACCAGCAAACCCAGCTTATAGGGCAAATGTTGCAAGACATAGGCCGTGCTGCCAGCAACGATGGCTGCCAGCAAATGCGGGCGCTTGAACAATTGCGGCACGACGATAGCAATAAAAGTTGCCACCATGGCAAAATCCAGACCCAGGGTCTGCAACTGCGGGAATATCGCCCCGAACATCAGGCCTATCAGCGTCCAGACTTGCCAGTTGGCATACATGGACAAGCCAGAACCCAGGAAATACCAGTGCCCCAAAGCATCTTGCGGATGCTGGCGGTAATAGCGATCGACCACGGCAAAAGTCTCGTCAGTCAGTAAAAACCCCAGCGCCCAGCGCCAGCGCCTGGGTAAATGACGTACATGCGGCATCAGGGCAGCCGCATACAGCATATGCCGCAGATTAACGATAAAAGTCGCCAGCCAGATCACCAACATGCCGGTGTGACTGGCGATGAGGCCAGTCGCAATAAACTGGCTGGACCCGGCAAACACCGCCAGCGACATCAACTGCCCCTGCCAGGCTTGCATTTGTGCGGAGGCGACCAGAGTGCCAAAAATCATGCCGAAAGGGGCTGCACCTATCAGCATGGGGACGGTGTCGCGGACGCCGGCGGTGAAGTGCTTCGTTCTTGAGGATGAGGGCATGGGGGGATTCCATATTGCATTGCGATTGAATGGGATCTTGCCTGTTAATTCGGGAATGGGCTTGTACGTTCTTGCGGTTTGGGGGCGTTATTTGAAATAAAGAATTTACTTATGCACCTTACCTGGCTGAAAGTAAATTAAATGACTCTAAATGTTAGTTACGTCATTCCAGCGTGGGGTTAGCTGGAATCCACCGGGCTGGCGCTCCAGCGGCGTTCGCTGCATATCGGACAACACATTAAATTCAGAATCGTGAATTTACGAGTTAGATTTCTAAATTCTTCTACGCGTCATTTGAGATTGCAGGCCGGGGGTAGCCCGGCAGCTACTCACTTTTCTTGCTGTCGCCAAGAAAAGTAAGCAAAAGAAGGCGACCAAGGCGTCGTCGCCCCTTGAAGGGGGTTCCCGTTTGTGCAGTACAAAAAATGGGAAGATCCGAAACTCGCCTGCGGCTCAGACAGCGGCTCTTCTTTTTCCATTTTCTGTACTGCACAAACGGCGCCGACACATGGGAACTGCGAAAGTCAAAAGCAACGTCAACACGGCCACCAATCATAATTCTTAATGGACGGTTGTAATCAATTTTGAGAAATCCACTCAAACCCGCCATCTCCCCGGCGCAACCCCAAACGCCTTCTTAAAATGCCGCGTGAAATGACTCTGGTCCGCAAACCCCGTCATCGTCGCTATCTCGGTCACCGACAGATTCTGCCGTAGCAGACTCTGCGCGCGGTTCAGTCGAAGTTGATTACGCCAGGCATGTGGTGGCATGCCAGTCGTGCGGGAAAACAAGCGGGCGGCGTAGAAGCTCGACAAACCTACCTCTTGCGCCAGCTCTGTCAGGCTGATCGCAGCGCTAAGGTCTTCGCTAAGCCGGGATTTCATCATTTCTACCCTGACGGCGTCGGGCAAGATAGTTTGTATGGTCGGACGGCTACGGGCGTAGCGCGACAGCATCAGGGCAAAGCCTGCCGTCAGGGCGTTTTCGGCTGCAAGTGGATCACTACCCGCTTCCAGCAAACGGTGTGCAAAGGCAAGTTGGGCAGAGACTTCGGCATCCTCGATTACGCCATCAGGTAACCAGGGGACACCGACAGCGCTGCCTGCCATGTCGCTGGCGAGCTGCTGCATCCACTCTACCGAAGGGTAAAAGGCGCGGTAGGCCCAGCCATGCTCAGTGGCCCTTTCACCCGTATGCACTTCGCCGGGATTGATGGCAGCGATGCAGCCAACCGAGGCCAGGCAACGGCTGCCGCGATAGCGGTAGGTTTGTGCGCCTGACTGTATGACGGGGATGGAAAAGCCTTCGTGCCAGTGCGGGGCAAATTCTTGTGCGAAGTATTCAGCCGTCAGCAACTCAGCATCTGGCAGCAGCGGGCTGCGCCAGAAATGGGCATCGTCACGGAAGGTTGCTGGTTTGTCCATACACAAAGAAATGCTGTAAAGGTTTGATTATTAAGGGCTATTCTATACTTAGTCGGTAAATCTTACATTTGACACCACCATACATTTGCCTGAAACCTGTGCATTTGCAAAATGTTGTATGCAGGTTTGCAGGCAAGCGCGCACTCATTTTTATCTGATGCTGGAAAACAACGCAAAACAGTCACATGAAAAATTTAAATGATTTCTTCCAATTTGATATCGGGCAAACAAATTCCACCTTGTACTAAATGACAGATAGATTTTGAAATTGTGCGCTGCCGCCACTTATAATGTCTGGCGTATGTTCGCCATGTTGTTGCCGTGATGTACAGCAACAGGCTTACTCCCTACTCTAGAATCTTGAATACCGGATGGAAAGGTCAACGTGACTTCTGCTGATGCGCCCATAGTACACAGGCTGGAACTTACCGATATCTGTAAACGCTATCCGGCGGTGGTTGCCAATGATGGTGTCAATCTGCAGGTGGCACCGGGTGAAATCCACGCGGTGCTGGGTGAAAATGGTGCCGGCAAATCGACGCTGATGAAAATCATCTTTGGTGCCGTCAAGCCAGATTCAGGCACGGTGCGCTGGAATGGCCAGGAAGTCAGGGTAGCGACACCACAGGATGCGCGCAAGCTGGGCATCGCCATGGTGTTCCAGCATTTTTCTCTATTTGATACCCTGACGGTCACCGAGAACATCGCCCTAGGTCTGGACCAGCATGTCAATATGCTGGAGCTGGCCGAGCAAATCGCCCAGACCGGTGAAAACTATGGCCTGGAGCTGGAACCACACCGCCATGTACATACCTTGTCAGTTGGTGAAAGGCAGCGCGTGGAAATTGTGCGCGCCCTGCTGACCAAACCGCAATTGCTGATACTTGATGAGCCAACCTCGGTACTGACGCCGCAAGCCGTACAAAAACTGTTTGTCACCCTGCGCAAGATTGCTGCTGAGGGTTGCAGCATCCTGTATATCAGCCACAAGCTTGATGAAATCCGTGAGCTTTGCCACAGCGCCACCGTCATGCGTGCAGGCAAAGTCACAGGCCATTGCGACCCGGCGCAGGAAACTGCCGCCAGTTTGTCACGTATGATGATAGGTGAAGACTTACCTCCATGTGCCCATACAGAGCCCGTCACCCTGGGTGAGTCGCGCTTGCGCATCAGGCAATTGAGCCTGCCCAAGGCACATGCGTTTGCCACTGCACTCGAAGACATACATCTGGAATTATTTGGTGGCGAAATTGTTGGCATCGCTGGTGTATCCGGCAATGGCCAGCAAGAACTGCTGGCTGCATTATCTGGGGAAGACAGACGTGCAGCACCACAGATGATAGAACTCAAAGGCAAGCCAGTAGGCAACCGTGGCCCTGAGAGCAGGCGCAAGCTGGGCCAGAGCCTGGTGCCGGAAGAACGCCTGGGCCGCGGCGCAGTACCCGAGATGAGCCTGACTGCCAATATGCTGTTGTCGCACCAGCACGCGCCTTTCGTCAGCAAGGGCATGATCAATTTTCGCCATACGATACAGGCAGCGGCAGATATCATCGCCCGCTTCCGCGTCAAGGCTGGTGGGCCTGCAGCACTGGCGCGCAGCCTGTCGGGTGGCAATCTGCAAAAGTTTATTGTGGGTCGTGAGATTACCCGTCAGCCTGATGTCTTCATCGTCGCCCAGCCAACCTGGGGGGTGGATGTGGGTGCTGCAGCGCAAATCCATGATGAGATACGCAAGCTCAAGCAGGCGGGTTGCGCGGTGCTGGTGATTTCGGAAGAACTCGATGAATTGTTTGAATTATGTGACCGCATGCATGTGATCGCTAAAGGCCGTTTGTCGCCATCAATAGCAACTGCCAGCGCGACCAGGGAAAAGATAGGATTGTGGATGAGCGGTTTGTGGGAAGAATGGACAACGGCAGAAACTGTGTCCCTCGGTAAAACCGGTGGCGGTGGCAGCCGCAAAAAGAAACCATACATCAACGAGCGGGGTGAGCATGCTTAAGCTGGAATTGCGCGCCGCCAGCTCGCGCAGCATGGCCTACCTTTCTCCTGTGCTGGCCTTGCTGCTGACAATCTTTTTGGGTGCCCTGTTATTCATGGCACTGGGCAAAAACCCTTTGACTGGTCTGCAGGTATTTTTGATAGAGCCGATACGCAGCAAGACTGCCATCGCCGAATTATTATTGAAGACCACGCCGCTGGTCTTGTGCGCGCTGGGGCTGTCGGTCTGCTATCGCGCCAATGTCTGGAACATCGGTGCCGAGGGACAGTTGATCGCCGGCGGCCTGGCTGCGGGCAGCACCATCTTGTTTTTTGATACCGGCACGCCAGGTTTGTCGGGCGGCATGGTCTTGTTGCTGGCAACTTGCGCGGGGGTGGTTGGAGGCGCCTTGTGGGCATCCGTCACTGCCTTGCTGCGTGATCGCTTCAATGCCAATGAGATACTGGTGTCGCTGATGCTGACCTATATCGCGCAATTGCTGCTGATGTATGCCGTCAATGGTCCGCTGAAAGACCCACATGGCATGAACTTCCCGCAGTCCAAGGTGTTTTCCAGCGATTATCTGTTGCCACATCTGTTCTCGGGCAGCCGCCTGCATATAGGCTTTATCGTCATGCTGGTCGCCAGTGGTTTGATGGCAGTGTTTGTGTATCGCAGCTTTGCTGGTTACCGCTTGACGGTAGGCGGACTGGCACCGCTGGCAGCGCGTTATGCAGGCTTCTCCAGCCGCCGTGCCTTGTGGACATCCTTATTGATATCTGGCGGTTTCGCTGGCATGGCGGGTGCGTTTGAAGTGGCCGGGCCCATAGGCCAGGTCTTGCCGTCCATCTCGCCCGGTTATGGTTTTGCTGCCATCATCGTCGCTTTCATTGGTCGTCTCAACCCAATAGGCACCATCTTTGGCGGCCTGGTGCTGTCGCTGTTTTACCTCGGTGGTGAGATGGCGCAATCACGTCTGGGCCTGCCTTCTGCCATCACTGGCCTGTTCCAGGGCATGCTGCTGTTTTTGCTGCTGGCTTGCGACACCCTGATCAATTACCGCCTGCGCTGGCAGAAATAAACAATCATGGAAAATTTTGCTGCCCTGATCGCCGCCTCCATCAACTCTGGCACACCCTTACTGATCGCCGCTTTGGGTTTGCTGATCAATGAACGTGCAGGCGTGCTCAATCTTGGTGCCGAGGGCATGATGCTGGTGGCTGCCATCACCGGTTTCGCCGTGGCTCACCAGACCCATATGCCCTGGCTGGGTTTTGTTGCCGGTGCTGTTGCCGGCATGTTGATGGCCACCCTGTTTGCCTGGCTGGCACTGGTACTGGCAACCAACCAGGTAGCAACTGGCTTGGCCCTGTCCATCTTTGGTACCGGCCTGTCGGCCTTCATAGGGCAGTCATTTGTTGGCCAGTCTTTGCCTGCCGGGCCACATGGCGTCGCCTTTTTATCGGACATCCCCTTCCTCGGCAAAGCTTTTTTTGACCAGCACCTGGCCGTGTATTTTGGCCTTTTACTGTGTGCGGGCATCATCTGGTTCCTGCAACGCAGCCGCGCTGGCCTGGTCTTGAAGGCGGTCGGGGAATCACCAGAATCTGCCCATGCACTGGGTTACCCCGTGCGCAAGATACGATATCTGGCGCTGCTGTTCAGCGGAGCCTGCTGCGGTATCGCTGGTGCTTACCTGTCTGTCGTGTATACACCGATGTGGGTGGAAGGCCTGGTCGCCGGGCGTGGCTGGATCGCACTGGCGCTGACGACTTTTGCCACCTGGCGTCCGGCACGGGTCTTGCTGGGTGCTTTACTGTTTGGCAGCGTGACGATCTTGCAGTTCCATTTCCAGGCGATAGGCATTGCCATCCCCTCGGAAATTTTATCCATGCTGCCCTATTTGGCAACGATTATCGTGCTGGTGCTGATCTCGCGTAACCCTGACTGGATACGCCTGAACATGCCAGCCTCCCTGGGCAAGCCTTTCCGCCCGGGGTCTGCTTAAGTATTGATAGAGATGTCATTTGCTGTGCGTTTTTTTGATTACAACTGAAAATCAGACGAAGGAAGCTACCCATGAAAATTACCCGCAGAAAAACCCTGGCAGCCGCGCTGTCCCTGGCTATTGTCGGTCTTGCTGGTTGTGGCCAGAAAGAAGAAAACAAATCCGCCAGCGCCAGCGCAGCAGCGCCTGCACCAGCCAGCACCGCTGCCGCACCCGCTGCGGCAGAACCGCTGAAAGTCGCTTTCGTCTATGTAGGCCCGGTCGGTGATGCAGGCTGGACTTATGCCCACGATGCAGGCCGCAAGGCAGTGGAAGCCAAGTTTGGCGACAAGGTGAAAACCAGCTTCGTTGAAAGCATTCCTGAAAGTGCTGCCGATGCAGAACGCGTCTTCCGCGACCTGGCAACGCAGGGTAACAAAGTCATCTTCGGCACCACCTTCGGTTACATGGAAGCCATGCTCAAAGTCGCCAAGGATTTTCCCGATGTGAAGTTTGAACACGCCACCGGCTATAAAACTGCTGAAAATCTCGCGCAATATGATGTGCGTACTTATGAAGGCGCCTACCTCGCCGGTATCGCTGCAGGCAAGATGAGCAAGTCTGGCAAGCTGGGCGTGGTTGCCTCCCTGCCTATTCCTGAAGTGCTGCGAAATATCAACTCCTTCACTCTCGGAGCGCGCTCTGTGAATCCCAAGGCAACCACCAAGGTAGTCTGGGTCAACAAATGGTTTGACCCAGGCAAGGAGCGCGAAGCCGCCACCACCCTGATAGGCCAGGGCGTCGATGTACTCATGCAAAACACGGACTCTGCCGCCGTCGTGCAAACCGCCGAAGAAAAAGGCGCATATGCCTTTGGCTGGGACAGCGACATGAGCAAGTTCGGCGCCAAAGCTCACCTGGCAGCATCCGTCATCGACTGGGGCGTGTATTACACCAAGCGCGTCGATGAAGTGCTCAACAAAACATGGAAATCAGACACCACCTGGTGGGGCCTGAAAGAAAACATGATAGACCTCAAAGCCTTCAACGCCAGCCTGTCAGACGAAGTCAAGAAACTCATCGCCGACAAACGCCAGGGCGTCATCGATGGCACAGGCCCGATCTGGAAAGGTCCAATCAAGGACAATACTGGTAAGGAGCAGTTGGGCAAGGATGTCGTGGCCGATGACAAATTCCTGCATGACATCAAGTTTTATGTCGAGGGTGTTGAAGGGAAAGTGCCGGGTTGATGTAGGGAAAACCTTTAGCGTACGCTATGTTTTAGTTCCCTCCCTTTCAAGGGGAGGGTTAGGGTGGGGATGGTTTTCGGTTAATTAACCTATAATCAAATTGTCAGGGAACCCCATCCCCATCCCAACCTTCCCCTTGAAGGGGAAGGAGTTACTTTAATCCCACTTTGCCGGGCTAAGGTTCATCAACCAAGCTACGCGAGTGCTTTACACCATCACCTTAGCCGAAGCCTCCGCCACTATCCTTCGTAACCATTGCACTTCCGCCGCCGCATGCGCGCGTTCATGCCAGAGCATGAAGAACTTCATCTTGGGTACGGTAATCGGCATGGGCAAGACTTCTATCGGCCAGTCTCTGGCGCATTGCACGGCAAAGCTACGGCTGGTGGTGAAGATCAGATCGGTGCGTGAGAGTACGTAAGGGACCATGCCGAAGTAAGGAATGGTCATCTGTATCTTGCGTTTCAGGCCCTGCTCTGCCAGTGCGCTATCGATGATGCTGCGGTGGCCCATCATGTAGGGTGTTGGGGCCAGGTGAGCCATTTCCAGATAATATTTAATCGACAGACCCTTGCTGACTACCGGGTGTTTACGGTTGACCATGCACACCACTTCATCTTCAAACAATTGCGCCAGATGCAGGTGTGGTGGCAGGTCTGGCCAGTTGCCGATGACGCAATCGAGTTCGCCACTTTCGAGACCGGCGGCATAATCAAAACCGGCATTCAGGGCATGTACGGTCAGGCCAGCATTGGGAGCTTGTTCGCGCAGTTTTTCAATAATGAGTGGGATCAGCAGAGCGCTCAGGTAATCCGGTGCACCTAGCTGAAAAATGCGCTGGCTTGAGGCAGGCATGAAAGCCGGTGCCGGGCTGGCTATGCTCTCCAGCACGTTCAAACCCTGACGTGCCAGCAGCAAGAGTTCTTCACCACGCTCGGTCGCGGTCATGCCATTCTTGCCGCGTACCAGGATGGCGTCGCCCGTGATTTCGCGCAGGCGTTTCAGCATATTGCTGATGGCGGGTTGCGATTGCCCCAGCTTCATCGCGGTGCGAGTGACGCTGCGCTCGGTCAGCAGGGTATGCAGGACACGCAAGAGATTGGTGTCGAGCTGGTCCATCAAACGCTGGTTCATGCTGCGGCCTTCGGCATTGTCAAAGGCAAGACATCACCATCAATAAACACCAGCATCTGGCCAGATTCACATTGCGTCCAGCTTTCATTCGTGGTCAGGGGCTCGGTGACGATGATGGCGACCTTGTCAGCAGGAGTGGTGACTTGAGAAAAATCCACGGCCACGTCTTCATCCGTCAATGCTGCGGTCCTGAAAGGATGCTGGCGTACGATGTAGTACAGCTTGGTGGAACAATGGGTGAACAGCGCTTCGCCATTAGAGAGCATCATGTTGAAGGTGCCATAAGTCGCAATCTCTGCAGTGATCTCATGCATGAATAGCGCCAGTTGTTGCACCGATGGCAATTGCTCACCAAAATGACGGCGCATGCGTTGTAGCAAATAACAGAATGCCCGCTCACTGTCAGTATTGCCAACCGGCTGGAAACTGCCATCCAGCACAGGTGCAAATTCCTTCAAATCGCCATTATGGGCAAAAACCCAGTAACGCCCCCAGCATTCACGCACAAAGGGGTGACAGTTTTCCAGGCTGACCTGGCCCTGGGTCGCCTTGCGTATGTGGGCGATGACGTTCTTGGATTTGATGGGATAGCGCTTGATGAGCTCAGCCACGGGTGATTCCACGGCTGACTGGTGATCGACAAACAGGCGTACGCCGCTGCCCTCAAAGAAAGCGATACCCCAGCCGTCCTTGTGCTCGTCCGTCAAACCGCCGCGTGTTGCAAACCCGGTAAAACTGAAGACAATATCAGTCGGGGTATTGCAGTTCATTCCTAGTAATTGACACATGATGCATATAGTGAAAACAGTTTGCACATACCTTACCATAGGCAAACCCGCTTATTATTCCCATCTTTATAAGATTTTGAAGTTTGCTTATGTTATTTGTTGTCAGATTTACCGACAAAACAACGATGCGCCATGTCCGCGCCGACTATATGGCTGCTCACATAGACTGGCTGGCAGCGCGTCAGGCACAAATCAAGGTGGCCGGCTCATTGCGCCATGATGCCAATGACTACCCCATAGGTGCTTTATGGATCATCGAAGCCAAAGACCGGGCGGAAGTGGAAAACCTGTGGCGAACTGACCCTTTCTGGCTTCACGGTATGCGTGAAAGTGTGGAAATTTTGCACTGGTCCAAGGCATTTCCAGAGGCGATGGTGGCAATTTGAGGCAGTCTTCAGGGGGCTTTTACTATTTTGATAGCAAGTTGGCAGTGAGCTCACAACATGCCCGTGGTAAATGTTTTACATTTTCACCGTGGACTAAGTTGATATTGAAGCCGATAATAAACTGTGAGACCTGATCTCAGGTGAATAAAGGATGGATAATCATGCAAAGCTTCAGCACTGACGCCTTGTTACTGGCAGTACCTGAATTAAAAGATGTTGCGCCCAAACACTACCCTGATTTGGTGCTACTGGCTGCGCAGAAAACATTCAAGACACGCAAGCCATTCTGGCGTGAATTCCTGACAGGCTTGACAATGTTTGCGGCAGTTTATCTGTCTAACCGTATCGCTGCACCAGACTCGATATGGATTAGCTGCGTGCTGACTGCTGGCCTGGGCCTGGTTTCCATGTTTGCGATAGACTTGGTGTACTTCCGCAAGTTAAAGCCTGCGATCATAGACCGTCTTGCCAAGATCAAGCTTGGTGTAAAAGAGTAAGCCAGGCTGCGGTCTCAGGCTTCAGGCCTTAAGTTTCAGGTTTTTATGGCAAACACTTTTAGAAATTCACGTTTGCCCTTGCTGGTCAGTGCCAGTGCCCGGCTATCAAGATCGCGTTCCAGCCAGGCGCGGTTCAGCAGCAAGTTCAATAAAGCCGCACCCAAAGCGCCACCCAGATGCGGTGTGCGCTCACTCCAGTCCAGGCAGGAGCAGGCAAAACGCCTCCTTGCCTTGCGGGTAGCAGCAATATCAAGCCCCAATTCTTCCAGTCCCTTGCTGCCCGCTGTTGTCAATTCATAAGCGGTTTCTTCGCCTTCTACTGGCCTGATCCAGGCTTGCTGCATCAGGTAATCATGCACTCCCACTGCCACCTCACCCGCCATATGGTCATAGCAAGTGCGCGCTTTGCGCAGCCGGTCTGGTGTATTCGGTACAAAGCGTGACTTGGGCAAACCGGCGATCAGCAACAAAGATTCCAGTGCAATCGCCACTTCATTACTGGCAAGCTGGTAATAGCGGTGCTTGCCCTGCGCCACCACATTCACCAGATGCTGTTCCAGCAATTTGCTCAAGTGCACACTGGCAGTGGAGGGGCTGACCTCGGCCACGGCAGCCAGCTCGGTACTGGTACGGGCGCGCCCGTCCATCAGGCTGCACAGCATGCGCGAGCGCGCAGGCTCGGCAATGGCCCCGGCCAGCTTGGCTAACTGGGTATCGGCGTATTCTATATGGGTGGAATTTTCTGCATTCATAGTTTGATGGTAAGCGAATTGTTAAATGCAAACAAGTCCTATACTGCATTTCATTACTTAGCCACCAAACTTAGCATTAAGCCTGCCATGACACAGCCAATCACAATACTGAATGCCGCTTGCCACCCAAACCCATACCCGTATTACGCCAGCCTGCGTGCAGGGCAAGCGCTGGTTTTTGATACCGAACTTAAATGCTGGATTGCCAGTCGGGCCGCTATAGTGCAACAAGTGCTGGAATCCCCCGCTTGCGCCGTCAGGCCGGTGACAGAACCCGTGCCGCGCAATATTGCCGGTGGCACAGCGGGAGAAATATTTTCATATCTGGTACGCATGAATGAAGGCCAGGCACATGCGGTGCCCAAGCAAGTCATACAAAGTTCACTGCGCAAGCTGGACTTGTCTGGCATCGCTGCATATACACAGCAGCATGCTGCTCTACTTACGAGCAAATATGATGTAAAGGCAGGAAATGGGCTGACGCATTATCTGTTCGATTTGCCCATTCATGTCATGGGCAATGTATTGGGATTTGAAGAAAATACTTTGCCTGCTCTGGCAAACTGGATGGCAGATTTCGTGCGCTGCCTTTCTCCCTTGAGTACTGCAGAACAAATTGATGCGGCACATGTGGCGGCCAAGGCTTTGCAAGACAGTTTCCGCCAACTGCTGCAAGAGAGTCAGGCGAAACCGCATGGATTTTTGGCAGGCCTGCAAAGCGAAGCTGAGCTATGTGGCTGGCAGCATGCTGACGGTATCTTGTTCAACCTCATAGGCTTGCTGTCGCAAACTTATGAAGCGACTGCCGGTCTCGCTGGCAATAGTCTCACGGCATGGCAAGCACACCCCAATTTGCTGCAAGACTTGCGCGCAGATCCCGCTGCCTTACCAGCAAAATTATCTGAACTGGTAGCCGAAGTCGCCCGCCATGATGCATCTGTACAAAACACCAGACGCTTCGTCACTCAGGCTTGCGAAATCAGCGGTCAGGCTTTGCAAGCGGGCGATGTCATCGTCGTCTTGCTGGCTGCTGCCAATCGCGATGCAGCAGTCAATCCTGATCCTGATACCTTGCAACTGAGCAGGCCAGACAGAAAAGTCTTCACCTTTGGCCACGGTCGCCACGCCTGCCCTGGCCAGCACATTGCAGAACAAATCACAGGCAATTGCTTGCATCACTTGCTGAATATGCCTGCATTTGATTTCTCTGCACTGCGCTGGACTTACCGGCCTTCACTGAATGGTCGTATCCCTGTATTCACACACAATATACAAAACCAGGAGAACACATGATTGCCGTAATTTTTGAAGTCATCCCGCATGCAGAAAACAATCAGGAATACCTCGATATCGCAGCAGGGCTTGCACCTTTACTCAGAGAGATGGATGGCTTTATTTCCATAGAACGTTTCCAGAGCTTGATTGATCCCGGCAAGATTTTGTCCCTGTCTTTCTGGCGTGATGAAGCGGCAGTCGCCAACTGGCGCAATACCGAAGAGCACCGGGCAGCGCAGTCGCAAGGGCGTGACCATGTCTTTGCAGGCTATCGTCTGCGCATCGCATCGGTAGTGCGCGACTATGGTTTGCTGGAACGTGAACAGGCACCGGCAGACAGCCGCCAGGTGCATGGCTAATCAAACTCATCAGGAACTCACCATGTCAGCGCTTGATCTTTACCTGAAAAAACACTACCTGAACAAAGTACAGTTTGCTGCAGACTGCCTATGCACAGAGGCCGATATTGATGCACTGATACAGGCTCAGTTATTGGCTGCACCATCCTATGTCGTCACTGACGATGCAAAAATCCACTCTGCTGTTTTTGGTGAGATGGATGCAGTCAATACCAGCGCTGGCGCTTATTTTCATCCGGCCAATGTAAGCTGGTATACGCTGGCATTACAGCTTATCGACGAGCATGGATTAAAAGCCGCGCCAGCTATCCTGAAAGAGAATTTCATCAGAGAATTCATCGCTGCACTAACCGAGATGCATCACAGCACATGGCGTCTGGATGATTGTTTTACTGCCGACGACCAGCCTATAGTTTCTGGCCTCATGCAACGCGCAGAATTTTCGTGGCAGCATTTTTTGCTGGGTACTTTTGGTCTCTGTGTCGCCCATCCTGTTTCTATCTCAGTGATAGTGCGCAAAGAAATACTGCAGGAAAAACTCGCCCATCTTAGCGACAATGGCAACAAGGAAAATTTCTCTCCAGTCGAAGCAAAAGCATTGCTGCCTGTTGTTGATGCTTTTGCAGAAGCCGCGATGTGGTTTTCACCGGCAGAATATCCACGTTGCAGCCGCAAACGGCTGGTGGATGATTTACGGCCACACCTGCTTGCCGCAATCGCTGCGTAATTAATAAAGTGGACCATTCTTAATGCAAAATTGACTTCAACATAGTGAAGTCAATTTCTCTCTTCAAGCTGAAAAATTTTATTTGCCGATACAAAAGCGCGAGAAAATCACACCCAGCAAATCGTCAGACGTAAATTCACCCGTAATGCTGTTCAAGCGGTCTTGTGTCAGACGCAGTTCTTCGGCAAACAAATCCAGCGACTGGTCATTTTGCGCTGCATACTCTGCCGCGTTTTGCAGATGCTCATGCGCATGCTTGAGGGCGATCAAATGGCGTTCGCGCGCCAGGTAAAGCGATTCACCGGTCTGCTCCCAACCGGCGATACGCAGCAATTCCTTGCGTAGCAAATCTATGCCTATGTGTTCATGTGCTGACAGATAAATATGCGTCGCATCTGACATTTCATCGACACTGGCATGGTGGCCGGACAAATCTATTTTGTTCCAGATGCGTATGACCGGCACGCCATCCGGGAAGCGGGCAACGATGGCATCGTCAGCACGCGTAGGGCCACGGCTGGCATCGAGCAGGTGCAGGATGACATCGGCTTTTTCCACTTCTGCCCAGGTGCGTTCTATACCTATACGTTCTACCGTATCAATCGCATTGGCGACCTGGCCTTCTTCGGGTTCGTCATGCTCGTGGCGTATGCCGGCAGTGTCGATGATATTGAGGGGGATACCTTCAATGTGAATCGTCTCGGTCACCTTGTCGCGGGTAGTGCCAGCGATAGGCGTGACGATGGCAACGTCGTCACCAGCCAGCACATTCAGCAAAGATGATTTGCCTACATTGGGCTGGCCTGCGAGCACCACATTCAAACCAGCGCGCAACAAGGCACCCTGGGCCGCCTGCTCAAACACTTTTTGCAGGGCCGCCTGTATGGTCGCCAACTGGCCACGGGCATTCGATTTTTCGAGGAAGTCGATTTCTTCTTCCGGAAAATCCAGCGTCGCCTCCACCAGCATGCGCAAGTGCACGACTTTTTCTACCAGTGCATGAATGACTTTGGAAAAAGCACCAGACAGCGATTGCGATGCCGATTTGGCTGCCGCCTCGGTCGATGCCTCGATCAGATCAGACACGGCTTCAGCCTGCGCCAGGTCCAGCTTGTCATTCAAAAAGGCGCGCTGGGTGAATTCACCTGGTTCTGCCAGCCGCAAACCTGCATCCTTACCTGCCTCAAGACAGCGTGACAACAGCATTTGCATGACGACCGGGCCGCCATGGCCTTGCAGTTCCAGCACATCTTCACCGGTATAAGAATGCGGCGCCTTGAAATAAATCGCGATGCCCTGGTCGATTACCGTGCCATCCGCCTGGGTAAACGGCAGGTAACTGGCATGCCGCGGCTTGAATTGGGTAGTGCCAAACAAGGCAGTGACGACAGGTGCAAGGTCCTTGCCGGAAATGCGCACTACACCTATGCCACCACGTCCGGGGGCGGTGGCAATGGCAGCGATGGGAATGGGTTCGTAGATCATGTTGAAATTCTATCTGTGCTTGCACTCTATGGGTGCAAATTAGTCTGTGGGTTTGTGACGGAAATGCGACAGGGTTAATGCCTACACGAGCAGATCGTAGGTTGGGCTACGTTTTACCAGCCCAACACTCGGCGCTTAAATAACGTATACCTTCGTGCTCCTGCCTAACGAGGCCCGGCCCAACCTACGATTTAAAACGCAAATGCGCCCTAGGTTTTGCTTAACAAATCACATCATAAAAAAAGCCCGCAAGCAAACTTGCGGGCTTTCTCATTTGCTCAATCTTGACGCTTAAGCCTTATGCTCTGGCGGTATCAATTTATTGTTGATGACCCATTGCTGTGCAATCGACAAGATATTGTTGACTACCCAATACAATACCAGGCCAGACGGGAAGAAGAAGAACATGACCGAGAATGCCAGTGGCATGAACATCATCATCTTCGCCTGCACTGGATCAGCCGGGGCCGGGTTCAGTTTGGTCGTGATGAACATGGAAATTGCATACACCACTGGCAAAATATACCAAGGGTCAGGAGAAGTCAGGTCAGTAATCCAACCCACCCATGGTGCGCCGCGCATTTCCACGCTGGCTTGCAAGACCCAGTACAGCGCCAAAAAGATAGGCATCTGGATCAGGATAGGGAAGCAGCCGCCGAGAGGATTGATCTTCTCGGTTTTGTACAACTCCATCATGGCCTGGTTCATTTTTTGCGGGTCGTTTTTGAAACGCTCACGCACTGCCTGCATTTTTGGTGTCACGACCTTCATTTTTGCCATGCTGCGATAACCGGCAGCCGACAGCGGGAACAAAGCCAATTTGATGGCAATCGTGAAGACCACGATAGTCCAGCCCCAGTTACCCAGCATTTTGTGGATTTGTTCCATGACCCAGAACAGTGGCTTGGCAATCAGTGTCAATACACCATAATCCTTGACCAGTTCAAAGCCTGGGGCAATGGCTTCCAGCTTCGCAGATTCCTGCGGGCCGGAATACAGGTGCGCATTCATGCTGACGGTTGCGCCTGGTGCAACCGTACCCATAGGCAAGACATTACCGACTGCATACAGATTGGTATCGACCTTCTTGGTGAAAATTTCGCGCTTGACCTTGTCTTGCGGAATGAAAGAAGACACAAAGAAATGTTGTAGCATTGCTACCCAGCCATTGTCTGATTCTTTGGCATGGCTATCTGTACCCTTGGCAATTTTTTCAAAATCCAGTTTCTGGAATTTTTCTGCTTCTGTATATACAGCTGGTGCATAGAATTCACCGCTGCCAGAGAACATGCCGCCACTTTCAGGCTTGGTGCCGTCATGCAGCAACTGCAAATACAAAGAAGGTTTGATTGCCGCTGTACCAGTGTTAGTCACATCATGGCGAACATCGATCAGGTATTCGCCTTTTTTGAAGGTATAAGTCTTGGTCAGCTTGACGCCGCCTTGCTCAGCTTCCAGCACCAGTTGTACCTGGTTACCACCTTCCAGGGTACGAACGCCTGGTTTGGCGATGAAGCCAGATTTGTGGTTAGGGAAAGGGCCACCCAGCAAACCAGTCTGCGCCAGATAAGTACGTTTGGTCGAGTTATCGAACAAAACCATGTTTTTTGTATGGTCTGTGCCATCTTTATGCTTCAGCAATTCCAGCTTTTTGAGCTCACCACCGATGGTATCAATATCTGCCTTGATGACATCAGTAGTAATGGTGATGGTTTCGCTCTTGATGACAGGGGCAGCATCTGTACCCGCTGTTGCCGTAGCACCAGCCACAGCACTGGCGCTACCCGCTGTGCTTGATGCACTGGCAGACGCGTTGGCAGATGCAGAAGCACTGGCCACTTTCGGTGGTGGCGGGGCAAAGATAGACGGCTTGCCGCTATACACGCCCCAACCATTCCAGAGCATGATCAGCGCGAAAGAGAAAATTACCCACAGGACGGTACGTTTGATATCCATTTGTGTATGTCAGGAAAGGGGAGAAGAATGTCCATTGTGCTTGCCATCATGGCAGCACTGGGCAGATGTGGGGGTGGTTTGCGATTTTTCACTAGCGGGCGGCACGTTATCCACGCCACCGGGATGCCAGGGATGGCATTTGCACAAGCGTTTGCCTGCCAGCAAGCTACCCTTGGCAGCACCGTGTATTTTGATAGCCTCTGCCGCATATTCAGAGCAACTCGGATAAAAACGACAGTTCTGCCCCAACATAGGACTAATTGCCAGTTTATAAAATCTGAGCAACAGGAGCAGCAGGGTTTTCATCTTAAATGCCCTAAGTTCGCTTATGTACTACTTGCAGGTGGCTTATGACTAACAGGCGCGCAAGCCGGTGCCGCAAACAGACGCAAGATTTCCGCCCTGAGCTCACGCTTGAGCTGGGCGGTCGTCGCCGGCCCCGCCTTGCTGTTAACAGGGCGGGACAGCCGCACGATGCAATCCACATTCAACAAGGCTGAATGGCGAAATATCTCGCGAGTGACACGCTTGATCGTATTGCGCGTCACGGCACGTGGCGCAAAACGCTTGGCGGCCACCACACCCAGACGGGCATGCGGCAAATCATTGGTTCTGGTATAAAGCACAAAATGCGCCGTCTTTTGCACGGGGCGCAAACGAAAAACGGATGAAAACTCATCCGTTTTAACGATGCGCCTGACGCGGGCAAAATCTGCGCCGCCTGCACCTGCCTGAACTGGCTCAGTTATATTATTGATCATGCGAATTCAGCAAGGCTGCGCAGATCAACGAACTGATAATCAAGCTGCCAGGCGTTTACGGCCTTTGGCGCGACGTGCGTTCAAAACAGCGCGGCCACCGCGGGTTGCCATGCGTGCGCGGAAACCGTGAGTGCGCTTGCGGCGAACGACGGAAGGTTGGTAAGTACGTTTCATGTTGGTCTCGCTAATTGAGCAATAAAAAAAATCGGAATTACGGATAAAGGCTGTCTTGGGTGCGACTTCGGCTTGCACATTTTCGTCAGGCCTTTCGCCTTTACTGCCCCAAAACCGCTGCTCATGGTGTTGCGCATCAATCCATCAAAAAACCGATAATTAAAGCCGCACCAATAAAAGAGGGGTAGGGAACCCTGAATTAGACACCATTTTTGCTTTGCGTGTCAATCACTTAGCGCAAAAATTAATCAGCCAGGGCACACCTATTGGTGCAATGCAAAGAATAAATTTAAACCCAAACCTGTGGATAACTCGGTCAAGCGGGGTTAAAATAGCGGATTAGCGCGGCACCGTTTTATGTCTTTCAGACAACTTACCAAGCGATAGGGCTACCAGCCTCTTAGTAATTCTTACTAAATATCGCCAGGGTAGAATTTAATTCGGCACCGCGCATTTGCATTTAATAATTAAAGTCATACATGGAAAATTTCTGGCAGGCCTGTTCTTCCCAACTTGAGCAAGAGCTTCCACCACAGCAATATAGCGCCTGGATCAAACCGCTAGTACCGCTTGACTTTGAAAACGGCAAGCTGCGTATCGCTGCGCCCAACCGTTTCAAACTCGACTGGGTCAAAGCCCAGTTCGCCAACCGCATCACCGACCTGGCTAATCAGTACTGGGATGAAGATGTCGAAGTTCAGTTCGTGCTTGACCCGCGTGGTAACAGAAAAACTGCTCCCGCAGCAGCGGCCGCACCACGCCCGCAAGGTTTGAATGCCGACCTCGATGCCCAGGGCAGCGTGCCAGAAATGATGTCTGAACCCGCCGCGCCAGAAGTATCCCCACGCCGCGAGCAAAGCCGTATCAATTCCGACCTGACTTTTGACAGCTTCGTTACAGGTAAGGCCAACCAACTGGCGCGCGCTGCTGCCATCCAGGTGGCGAATAACCCAGGCGTATCGTACAACCCATTATTCCTGTACGGCGGTGTTGGCCTCGGTAAAACGCATTTGATCCACGCCATTGGTAACCAGATTCTGGTTGATAACCCGAACGCCAAGATACGCTACATCCACGCTGAACAATATGTACGCGACGTAGTGACCGCTTACCAGCGCAAGGGCTTTGATGAATTCAAGCGTTATTACCATTCGCTGGATTTATTGCTGATCGATGATATTCAATTCTTTGGCGGCAAGAGCCGCACCCAAGAAGAATTCTTTTACGCCTTTGAAGCCCTGATCGCCGCCAAGAAGCAGATCATCATCACCAGTGATACTTACCCCAAAGAAATTACCGGCATGGATGACCGCCTGATTTCGCGCTTTGACTCTGGCCTGACAGTCGCCATTGAGCCGCCAGAGCTGGAAATGCGCGTGGCGATTCTGCTCAAGAAAGCCCATTCAGAAGGCGTCAATATTTCTGACGATGTTGCCTTCTTCGTCGCCAAGCATTTGCGCTCCAACGTGCGTGAGCTTGAAGGTGCATTGCGCAAGATTTTGGCTTACTCCCGCTTCCATGGTAAAGAAATCACCATCGACGTGGTCAAAGAAGCCCTGAAGGATTTGCTGTCGGTACAGAACCGCCAGATATCCGTAGAGAACATACAGAAGACAGTCGCCGACTTTTTCAACATCAAAGTCGCCGACATGTATTCAAAAAAACGTCCGGCCAATATCGCCAGACCGCGCCAGATTGCGATGTACCTGGCCAAGGAATTGACCCAAAAGAGCCTGCCAGAAATCGGCGAACTCTTCGGCGGCCGCGACCACACCACGGTCTTGCACGCAGTACGCAAGATCACCGCAGACCGCACTAAAAACCCTGAATGCAATCATGAGCTGCACGTATTAGAGCAAACGCTCAAGGGTTGATGGGCTGGATGTTGTAGGATGTGCAATTGGCATGGATTTGTGCCCAGTTGCAGGTAAGAAATGTTGTAGGGTGCGCCATGCGCACCACAGCAGTAAAGTCAGCTAAAACGGTGCGCACGGCGCACCCTACGGGTTGGCAAGGGTTTTGCTCTGGAATCAACGATATGCGTAAATAATGAAATACGTCGAATACGCGAAATCGTATTAACGTCATCCCAGCGAAGGCTGGGATCCATCTGCGCAAAAGCCGTTGCATAGAACGACATAGAAATTGGCAATATGATGTAACTCCTTCCCCTTCAAGGGGGAGGCTGGGATGGGGATGGGTTTCTATCGTAATTTGATCGAAGATTGATCAACCGAAACCCATCCCCACCCTAACCCTCCCCTTGAAAGGGAGGGAATGAAAAATTTGTAGGGTGCGCCTGCGCACCAAAGTAGCAAAAGCCCTGAAGGTGCGCACGGCGCACCCTACGAGGCAGCAAGCATGACAGTAGCAAATAGATGAAGTAGTAAAAAAAAGAAGCAAGGAAGCAAGCTAGCTTACTCCGATCCTTTAAACAAAATAGTGAGGATATTCAAATGCAATTGGTTAAAACCCACCGGGACACCCTGCTCCGGCCTTTGCAAATTGTGAGTGGTATTGTCGAGCGTCGGCATACATTGCCGATTCTGGCCAATATCCTCATTCGCAAAGACGGTGAACAGGTGTCGTTCCTATCGACCGACATAGAAGTGCAGATCACGACCAAAGCAGCCATTGGTTCTGGCGGCGACAGCATTGCTACGACAGTTGCAGCCCGCAAATTGCTGGATATTTTGCGCGCCCTGCCAGATGACAATGATGTGGTCCTCAAGCTTGAAAACAAAAAGATGAGCGTGCAGTCAGGCAAGTCACGCTTCTCTTTGCAAACCCTGGCGGCAGAAGAATTCCCTACCGTAGCCCAGGCCGAGCATTTCAATGCCAGCGTCAACCTGCCACAAAAAACCCTGAAGCACCTGTTCAACATGGTGCATTTCTCGATGGCGCAACAAGACATTCGTTATTACCTGAATGGCTTGCTGCTGGTCGTTGATGGCAAGAACGTCATTGCCGTCGCAACTGATGGTCACCGCCTAGCGTTTTGCCAGGTCGAAGTCGAACAAGAGTTCCCGCGTCATGAAGTCATCATCCCGCGCAAGACCATCATAGAGATGCAGCGCCTGCTGGAAGACAAAGAAGACCCGGTACAGATCGACATCGCCAACAACCAGGTCAAACTGACTTTTGCCGATATCGAACTGATTTCCAAACTCGTTGAAGGCAAGTTCCCTGACTTTAACCGCGTCATCCCAAAAGGCTATAAAAACAGCTTCACCTTGGGCCGTGAGCAATTGCTGCGTTCATTGCAGCGTGCCGCGATCATGACGTCAGACAAGTTCAAGGGCGTGCGTTGCGTCATCACCCCTGGCCTCATGCAGATACTATCGACCAATGCCGACCAGGAAGAAGCGATAGAAGAAATCGAAATCGACTACGGTGGCGACAGCGTAGATATCGGCTTCAACGTCAGCTATCTGCTGGATGTATTGAATAACCTCAAATGTGACCAGATATCGGTGTCTTTGGGCGACTCCAATTCATCCGCACTGATCACTATCCCCGACAACACCGACTTTAAATATGTCGTCATGCCGATGCGGATATAGTCCAGCGCAAACCTGAGCTTATTCCCTCCCCTTCAAGGGGAGGGTTAGGGTGGGGATGGGTTTCGGTTGATTAACAATGCAAACAAATTGCGTGGGAACCCCATCCCCATCCCAGCCTTCCCCAAGGTTCAATAAAATTCGAGGGAAGGAGCTTGGTAAATTCAAATCCTAGCGTCTTGTAAGTCCCTAGTTTTTTGCAGTTCGTTTTTGAACAAGCAGTAATCCAGAAGTGAAACAGTTGTAAATATTTCAGAAGGTAGCCATGTCCGATAACACCCAAGACAACACTCCAGCCCAGCCCAATCAATACGGCGCGTCCTCAATCCAGATTCTGGAAGGCCTGGAAGCCGTGCGGAAACGCCCCGGCATGTACATCGGTGACACCTCGGACGGCACCGGTCTGCATCACCTGGTCTTTGAAGTGCTGGATAACTCGATTGATGAATCCCTGGCTGGTCACTGTACCGAGATCAATGTCACTATCCATAGCGACAACTCCATCTCCATCACCGACAATGGCCGCGGCATCCCTACCGGCATCAAATGGGATGACAAGCACGACCCAAAACGCAGCGCCGCAGAAATCGTCATGACCGAGCTGCACGCTGGTGGCAAGTTCGATCAAAACTCATACAAAGTATCCGGCGGTCTGCATGGCGTGGGTGTGTCCTGCGTGAATGGCCTGTCCAAGTTGCTGAAGCTGACTATCCGCCGCGATGGCAAAATGTATGCGATGGAATTTGTCCGTGGCGTACCGCAAAACCGCGAACTCGAAACCGTTGATGGCATTGTTACATCCCCCATCAAAGTCCTGGGTGACACCGACAAGCGCGGCACTGAAGTCCACTTCTGGGCCGATGAAGAAATCTTTACCCATGTTGAATTCCATTATGAAATCCTGGCCAAGCGCATACGCGAATTGTCCTTCCTGAATAATGGCGTACGCATCAAGCTCAACGACCACCGCACCGGCAAAGAAGAATTGTTTGCCTTTGAAGGCGGCACTCGTGGCTTTGTTGAATACATCAACAAAAACAAAAGCATACTCAACCCGACGATATTCCAGGCCACAGGCGAACGCCAGTCTGACCAGAACACCACCATCACTGTTGACGTCTCCATGCAATGGAACGACGCCTACAATGAACAGGTATTGTGCTTCACCAATAACATCCCGCAGCGCGACGGTGGCACCCACCTGACCGGCCTGCGTGCCGCGATGACACGCGTCATCAACAAGTATATTGAAGAACACGAATACGCCAAGAAAGCCAAGGTAGAAGTCACCGGCGACGACATGCGCGAAGGTTTGACCTGCGTCTTGTCTGTCAAAGTGCCAGAACCAAAGTTCAGCTCGCAGACCAAAGACAAACTCGTCTCCAGCGAAGTGCGCGGCCCGGTAGAAGAAATCGTCGCCAAGACCCTGTCTGACTTTTTGCAAGAACGACCAAACGACGCCAAGATCATTTGCGGCAAAATCGTCGAGGCATCCCGCGCCCGTGAAGCAGCCCGCAAAGCCCGCGAACTGACGCGCCGTAAAGGCGTCATGGACGGCTTGGGCCTCTCATCCAAACTGGCAGATTGCCAGGAAAAAGACCCCGCCCTGTGCGAACTGTACATCGTCGAAGGTGACTCTGCGGGTGGATCAGCCAAGCAAGGCCGCGACCGCAAGTTCCAGGCCATCTTGCCACTGCGCGGTAAAGTCCTCAACGTAGAAAAAGCCCGCTTTGAAAAAATGCTGTCCAGTGAGCAGATCACCACCCTGATCGCCACCCTGGGCACCAGCATAGGCCCCGACGAATTCAATGCCGACAAACTGCGCTACCACCGCATCATCATCATGACCGATGCTGACGTCGACGGCGCCCACATCCGCACCCTGCTGCTGACCCTGTTCTATCGCCAAATGCCACAACTGGTAGAACGCGGCCACATCTACATCGCCCAGCCACCACTCTACAAAGTCAAGGCAGGCCGCGATGAACGCTACCTCAAAGATGATGCAGAAGAAGCCACCTACATGATGACCGTGGCCCTGACTGGCGCGTCCCTCACACCAGGCACAGGAGCAGCACCTATCACTGGCGAAGCCCTGGGCGAACTGGTACGCCAGTACAACCTGGCCAACGCCATCATGATGCGCCTGACCCGCGTCATCGACCGCGCCGCCCTCACCGCCATCATGACCGGTGTGACGCTCAAACTGGATAACGCAGAAAACGCAGAAGCATCCGCCATCGCCCTGACCGCCGCCATCGGCGACAATGCGGTAAAAGCGGTAGTACGCAGCGACGAACTCTCAGGCGCATTCAGCCTGCGCATAGAACGCCTGTACCACGGCAACATCAAGGTCAGCAGCATCGACGCCGACTTTGTCGATGGTGCCGATTACCAGGTACTGGAAAACGCCGCGACTACCTTCAAGGGTCTGCTCACAGAAGGCGCCTTCATCCGCCGCGGCGAAGGCGAAAAAGCCAAGGAAATCGCCGTCCACGACTTCCACCAGGCCATGCTATGGCTGCGCGACGAAGCCGAACGCGGCGTCAGCAAACAACGCTATAAAGGTCTGGGCGAAATGAACCCAAGCCAACTCTGGGAAACCACCATGGACCCCACAGTCCGCCGCCTGCTCAAAGTACAGATCGAAGACGCAATTGCCGCCGACCAGATATTCACGACACTGATGGGCGACGACGTAGAACCACGCCGGGCATTTATTGAATCGAACGCGTTGAGGGCGGGGAATATTGACGTTTGATTTTTGGTGGCAATAATCAAAATACAAAAATCAATCATGAACAATAAATGAAATACTCTGTTGCTGAATTTTTTTCTGGGTGTGGTGGATTTTCTCGTGGCTTTACTAATTCTGGACGTTTTAATGCAGTCTTAGGAAATGATGTAAAGCCAGAGGCACTCCGCACTTTTGAGTTTAATCATCGACAAGACGATGTGACGCCTAACATTATTCTCGATGACATACGTCAAATTCCTTTTCAGAAAATAGATGATGCGCTATTGGATAGAGGAATTAATCCAGATGATCTGGATTGTTTAATTGGCGGTCCTCCATGCCAAGGATTTTCTCAGTTACGACGTAGCGAAGAATTGGAAAATGGTATCGTTAAATTCAGGGGATACAGCAAACTTGCTGAAGACCCTAGAAATGACTTGGTCCTCAGTTTTCTTGCTGTCGCGGAACATCTTAGACCAAAATTTTTAGTCATAGAGAATGTTCCTCAGATGTTAAATCACGGATTTAATGGCCGATTAGGGCATTTATCGGAAACCGTGATTGAGATGTTGGAAAAAGATCTTGGCTATCAAGTTGAGGTAGGAATATTGACAGCAGCAAATTACGGAGTACCTCAGCTAAGGGAAAGAGCAATATTTATTGCTAGTAGAATAGGCTCAATTAACTTCCCCAAAGCTACACATGCTGACCCACAAACAATTTCGCCTCAAACCCCAGATTTATTGCCTTGGACTACTGTTGCTGATGCAATAAATGATCTTCCTTCGCCGTCAGATGCAAAAGAAATACTTGGTGGCAAGGAACTTGATCAGTATATTCGAGGGAAAGAAAGCACGTTTTCAAGCTTAATGAGGACGTCAAAAACTTTTCCCTTCAATCATATAACGCGTGCATACAAGAGTTCTGTTCTTGATATTATTGCCGAAATGAGGCCAGGTCAAACATGGGCTACAGAAAGTGGTCGCATGAGAGAAAAATATGGCGCTGTGATTAATAGCTATGCAAGGAAAACTGGCCTCAGTGATAAAGTCGCACGTAAAGAACTAGAGCGTCTTGGAATAATCAACCCGTCTTTTTTTAAAGATTATTATTGGAGCGCTTATACAAGGCTTGCTTGGAATTTACCCTCCTTAACAATAACAGCAAATGCCAATTTCTTAGGCTCTGGTAGGTTCACGCACCCAGAAGAGTCGCGTGGTATCACAATGCGCGAAGCAGCAAGACTGCAATCATTTGATGATGACTTTAGATTTATAACCTCAAAAACAGACGACCTGTGCACAGCGCGTATAGGTATTGGAATGGATATGATTGGAGAAGCTGTTCCTCCGCTGCTTGCTCAAGCTATTGCGACCGAAATTGCAGCTAAACTCGACAATCACTAAACTATCATTAGATAAGCCAGACAAACCATCTTTCGAAAGGGCCTATTCGTGCTAGATAATAATGATGTACTTAAATTAGCTCGTAACGCTGTCGAAAAAATGTTTCTTGAAAAAGGAAGAGAATTTACTTTTCCTTTTGACTTAATCTGGCAATACACTGAAGACGAATCACAAATACCGAGTACGGCACGACCGCATCAAGTCAAGCGATTACTTTCGGAAGAGTATATTGAGAAAACAGGGGGTATTACCCGCGCATTATCATCGAAGCGTGCAGGAAGCGCTACACCTGAATATCGCTTTGGAAGAGCTTTACGAGATAAGTTACTCAAATTCATTGTAGTTGAAAATTTACCTACACTCGATGAAACCAATATCTTCCCAATCATTTTTTTGCAAAAAAAAGATTGGGATGACTTTGGGTATCGCACAGCGTACGAGGCTACATTAGCCATATCCCCTCAAAAATCAGTTTCATTAGGCGATATTAAAATCCTAATTGGAAACACTCCATCTGAACAGAGTAAACTTCCTGATACTTTTTTCTCGATGCACAGTCATAAATTTTGTTCGCTCGGTCAGAGTATTGAATACTATAAAAATGTCGCTGCGCTAGATTCAGATATACGTAACCCCCGATGTCAGAATAGTTGTCGCGTCATCCGATAAATAGAAATCATATCGGGGGCGGGAAAAAGAGATCAAGTGAAAAAGTATTCAGAGGAACGGAAAGAGGCGATCCTGAAGAGGATGATGCCG